>JBGSQB010000171.1:0-5140 GCA_041738285.1 Pseudomonadales bacterium
GTCTGCGTGCGCGCCGCGACGACCTGTCCGGCATCCTCGTGCGCGAGGCCGGCAAGCCGTGGCGGGAAGCCGATGCCGACGTCTGCGAGGCCATCGATTTCTGTCGGTTCTATGCGCGGAACGCCGTCTCGCTGCAGGCGGAGCAGCGCCTCGGGGACTACGCCGGCGAGGACGACCGGCTGTGGTGGGAGCCGCGCGGCGTCGCCGTCGTGATCAGTCCGTGGAACTTTCCGCTCGCAATCTGCGCCGGCATGACGACCGCTGCGCTCGCGATGGGAAACGCCGTCGTCGTGAAGCCCGCCGAGCAGACGCCGGGAATCGCGAAGCTTCTGTGTGAAGTGCTGCACGACTCCGGCGTTCCCCGCGAGGCCCTGCAGTTCGTGCCGGGCGAGGGAGAGACCGTCGGCGCCGCGCTGGTCCGCGATCCGCGCGTCGCGATCATCGCGTTCACCGGCAGCCAGCGCGTCGGGCTCGAGATCCTTCGGGCGGCGCACGAGCCGCATCCCGCGCAGCGGCACGTCAAGCAGGTACTCTGCGAGATGGGCGGCAAGAACGCGATCCTCGTCGATGCGTCCGCCGATCCGGACGAGGCCGTGCGCGGCGTGCGCGACTCGGCGTTCGGGTACGCCGGGCAGAAGTGTTCCGCGTGCAGCAGGGTCCTCGTCGTCGACGACGTCTACGACGCATTCGTGCCGCGCCTGCTCGCCGCCACGCGGGCGCTGGTCGTCGGCGATCCGCTCGATCCGGCGACCGACGTCGGGCCGGTGATCGACGACGCCGCGGAGCGAAAGATCCGCGAGTATCTCGCGATCGGCCGCCAGGAGGCGACGCTGGCGCTTGCCATGGAAGCGCCTCGTCAGCCCGCGTTCGGAAAGCCCTTCGTCGGTCCGCATGTCTTCACGGACGTCCGGCCCGAGCACCGGATCGCCAACGAGGAGATCTTCGGACCGGTGCTGGCGGTGTTGCGCGTGCGGGATTTCGAGCAGGCGCTGCAGGTCGCGAACGGGACCGGCTACAAGCTCACCTGGGGCGTCTTCAGCCGGCGGCCCGCGCATCTCGAACGGGCACGACGCGAGTTTCGCGTCGGCAACCTCTACCTGAATCGCGGGATCACCGGTGCGCTGGTCGGCCGGCAGCCGTTCGGCGGGTTGGGTCTCTCCGGCGCCGGCACCAAGGCCGGCTGTCGCGAGTACCTGCTGCAGTTCGCGCAGCAGCGCGCGAGCTGCGAGAACACGATGCGGCGCGGCTTCGCGCCGGAGCTCGTGGCGGGCGGAACCGATCGATGAGCCGTCGGGTGGTCAGTCGCCGTCGGCTTCGACGACCCAGGTCATCCCGGCCTCCCGCAAACGCGCGAGCAGGGCGCCGCCCATCGCGGACGCCGGCGTGAGAACACCGCCGGGTGTCGAGAGCGGATCTCGCGCCAGGCACAGCGCGGATTCGCAGACCATCTTGACGGTGGCGCGATTGCCTGGGTCTCCACGATCCGCGATCCGCGCCCAGGCGCGGGTCCCGTCGTGGGCGTGTGCCACGAGCAGGCATTCGAAGAAACCGTCGTCCATCGTCTCTTCTGATGGCCCTTGTCCGGGCGCGGGCGCAACGGCCTCGATCAGGCGATTGGCACCGGGTATGCGTACCAACGCGCCGAACAGGTTGCTGCCCATCGCCACCATCGATGTGGCAATCAGGGACAGCGGAGCACCGACATCCATGTATTCCTGATAGTGGAAATCATCGCCGTA
Organism: Pseudomonadales bacterium; assembly: GCA_041738285.1. Taxonomy (GTDB): domain Bacteria; phylum Pseudomonadota; class Gammaproteobacteria; order Pseudomonadales; family Azotimanducaceae; genus SZUA-521. Next base: position 1,740 of record JBGSQB010000171.1, read on the forward strand.
GGGCTGCTGCCACAGTCGGCTCAAGGCCGCGCTGCGGCGCACTACTCGAGTGTTGATCGGGCCCATGAAAAAAGGTGCGACCCAGCGACCGAGATCGGCGTCGAGGGTTGGCAGTACAGGATCGCGGCTGCGGATGGCATCCCGCGCGGAGCGTTCGTCATCCGGGTTCAACAGCAGCGGGTCATCCATCTGATTGCGTTCAGGTGACTGCATCATGTTGGTGAGCGATGCAATCGTGCCGCCATTGACACCCCCGCGGGCGCGATGAAACGCCTTGACGCTGCGCGTGCGCAGTCCCTGCGCGCGCAGGTGATCCACCAGCAGCCATGTGCCGAGATCAGATGGCACGGAATCGAATCCACTGCAGGGAATGATGCGGGCTCCGCTCTGCACCGCGCGGTCGTGATAGCGATCGATCATCCGTTTGATCCAGACCGTCTCGCCCGTGATGTCGACGTAATCGACGCCGCGTGTGACGCAGGCGCGCAGCAGATTCTCACCAAACAATGCAAAGGGACCCGCTGTCGAAAGAACGACCTGGGTGCACTCGACCAGCGCATCGATGGCCGAATCATCCATCGCATCGGCGACGATGATTGGAACCGGTTGAGTCAGACTGTCCCGAACGGCCTCCAGACGGGCACGACTGCGACCGGCGATGGCCCAGGACAACTTGGTGCCAACGTGCGCATCGAAATAGTGTGCGGTCTGAGCACCGGTGAACCCGGTGGCGCCGTACAACACGACATCGTATCGATCCACTTCGACTCCTGGGGTGATTGAAAATGCTCCCGTCGCCCGCAGCATACAGGTTGCGCCTTGGACGGGGCACCGGTGACACTGGGTGGATTCAGCGGGAGGGACGCAAGTGATTCCACGAATGTTGTTGGCCGCGGCGGTGATCTGGTTGGCAACCGCTGCGGGCGCGCAGGAAACCGCAGGCATCGGGGTCGCTGATTCGCCACAGCGGGTACGCCATGCGGTGCCGCAAGCGGGCGATGCCGTCACGACGCTGCGCTACTTTCGAATTCAAAAAGGCAGCTATGCGGAGTTCGTGCAGGTCAGTCGCGAAGGTGTCTGGCCGTTCTTCGAGAAGATCGGGGCGCGGGTCGTCGGAATGTGGCAAGTGATACACCCGCAGGGCGTCGACGATGCGGATACCGCGTCGGCCGACTACGACGAGGTCTGGCTGATCACGCGCTACGCGAGCATTTCGCACTGGCGTGCAACGCGGGACATGGCAGCGCTCGGCGGCAACGGCGATGACTATCGGGCGGCGATCAAGGCGCTCGCTCGCCGCCGTGAATTGACGATCGCCTCGGACGTCCGGTTTCTGCAGGGACCGGACTGGCACAACCCGCCGCAATATTTGCCACCGATGGACTGAGGCGATCAGCGCGGAACGGCAACGCCGTGGTACATGAAGCTTGCCACTTTCGGCCCGGGCACGTGACCGGTCTCGAGGTGTTCGATGCGAAATCCCGCACCCTCGATCAGCTGATCGATCGGGCGCGACAGGTGACAACCGCCGCCGATCTGCTTCCACACCGGTTCGATGCGCGACTGCCAGCGGGCGGTACGCGGGTCGGGCGCGCGACCATGTTCGATGAAAATGAAGCGACCGTCGGGGGCGAGGACGCGACGCATCTCGTTCAGCGCGCGATACACGTTGGGAATCGAGCACAGCGTCCAGGTGCAGACGAGCGTGTCGAAGAACTCATCTTCCGCAGGAATGACCTCCCCCGACTGTTCGATGACATACACCGAGCAGTGCATGTTCTTGGCGCGATCCCGGGCGCGTGCGGTGAGTTCGGCGGCGGGATCGATGCCGGTCACCGAAGATACCGTCTCGCCGTAGTACTTCAGATTGTGGCCCGAGCCGATCCCGATCTCGAGTACGCGACCACGGGCGTCGGGTACGTAGCGGGCACGCAGGTTCATCAGCGGCTTCTGAGAGCATGCACTCTCGATCAGTCGAGGCAGGACGTAACGCGCGTAAAGACCCATGCGGCACTCCGGGCAGGTCCGCGCAGTATGTCGGCTTTGGGCGTATGTTTCATCAACATGATTGAGGCGCGCGACATGTCCCGGTCTGCCCGAACTGACTGCTGCATCGTGGGGGGTGGTCCCGCTGGCGTTCTGCTCGGCTTGATGCTCGCGCGCGCGGGGGTTCGCGTCGTCCTTCTTGAGATGCACCGAAATTTCGATCGCGACTTCCGTGGCGACACGGTGCATGCGTCCACGCTCGAGTGGCTCGACCAGCTTGGACTTGCGGACGAACTGCATGAGTTGCCGCACGCAAAACTGCGAACTATGGATCTGCACGTCGAAGGTGAGCGCGTGCGCATTGCCGATCTCGCTACGCTGCCGACACAATTTCCCTACGTGATGATCATGCCGCAGGCGAACTTCCTCGAATTTGTCTGTGCCGCGGCCGATGCGCAACCGACTTTCACGCGGCTCATGGGTGCGACGGTCGTTGGCGTGCTGCGCGCTGGTGAGCACGTCAGCGGCGTGCGTTACCGAATGAACGATCAGGAACACGAACTCGCCGCAGCGATCACCATCGCGTGCGATGGCCGGTTTTCACGCATGCGCAAGTTCGTTGGGGTGGAAGGTAAAGGCAGTGCGCCACCGATGGATGTCGCCTGGTTCCGCGTGCCGCGCGCGGTCGACGATCCGGCTGATGACGGCGGCGCGATCCATGTGGGTCGTGGACGTATGCTGGTGATGCTGTCACGCATGCACGAGTGGCAGCTCGGATACGTCTTTCCGAAGGGCGACTTCGCCGCGCTTCAGCAGCGCGGCATCGCGGCGTTTCGTCAGTCCGTCGCGGAGATCGTGCCGTGGTTCCAGGCGCGCCTCGAGGGCATCGATGACTTCAGCGGCGTCCATCTATTGTCGGTGAAGTCGGATCGCCTCGAGCGATGGTATCTGCCGGGTCTGTTGTTCATTGGCGATGCTGCGCACGTCATGTCGCCTGTGTTCGGTGTAGGCATCAACTACGCAATTGCCGATGCGGTCGAAGCCGCTAACGTGTTGCATCGGCCCTTGCGAGATGGCTCGGTTGACGAGGCGCTGCTTGCGGAAGTGCAACGAAGGCGCGAACCTCCAACACGCGCCATTCAGCGCGTGCAGACGCTGGTCGCGCGAAGGCTGGTGGCCCAGGCGCTGAGCGGCCGACCGTTCAAGCTGCCATGGCCCGTGCGCGTGATGGCGGGCGTGCCGCGGCTCAATCGCCTGGCCGCGCGTGCGATTGCATTCGGCGTTGGTCGACCGCGACTGGAAATCGGGGAAATGGAGGACAGGGAAATAGGGGACAGTTGACCTATTTCGCAGGCTCCCGCGGTCGCGCCGCGCCTTGCATCCGAAATAGGTCAACTGTCCCCTATTTCCCTGTC
>JBGSQB010000188.1:0-17153 GCA_041738285.1 Pseudomonadales bacterium
GGCGACCCAGCCAGGCGCCCAGGTCGCCTACGTCGGCAGCACCGTCGTCGACAGCCTGGCGCCGATGGATGTGCATCGCGGCACCAGCATGAGCATCGTCGAGCAGCTGCGCTACAACCACTTCCTGCAGAAGCCGCTCGACGACAGCGCCTCGAGCGCGATGTTCGACAAGTACCTCGAAGCACTCGACCCGCAGCGGGTATATTTCCTGGCTGCCGACGTGCAGGCACTCGAGAAGTATCGCTATGCCCTCGACGACGCCTTGAAGCGCGGCGACCTCGAGCCCGCCTTCGAGATCTTCAACCGCTTTCAGGGCCAACTGGTCGAACGCCTCGAGTATCTGCTGGGTGAGCTGGACAAGGGCACCGAGCGCATGGACTTCACGCTGCCGGAGTCGATGGACATCGAGCGCAAGGATGCCGCCTGGCCCGCCACCCGTGCCGAACTGGACGACATCTGGAACAAGCGGCTGAAGGGCGCCGTGCTCGGCATGAAGTTGAACGGCAAGGAGCTCACCGAGATCCAGGACCTGCTGACGAAACGCTACAAGAACCGCCTCAAGCAGGCCCTGCAGACCAACAGCGAAGATGCGTTTCAGCTGTACGTGAACGCCTATGCGGCGACCTACGACCCGCACACGCAGTATCTGTCGCCGCGCACGTCCGAAAACTTCAACATCAACATGTCGCTGTCGCTCGAAGGCATCGGCGCGGTGCTGCGCACCGAAGACGATTACACCGAGGTGGTACGCCTCGTCACCGCCGGGCCGGCCGACAAGAGCGGCGCGGTGAAACCATCCGATCGCATCATCAGCGTCGGACAAGGTGAATCCGGCAAGCTCATCGATGTCGTGGGCTGGCGCCTGGACGATGTGGTCGAGTTGATCCGCGGACCGAAGGACTCCGTGGTACGGCTCGAGATCGTGCCCGCCGACGGCGATGAGCTGAAGCGCAAGGTCGTGTCGATCGTGCGCAACACCATCGAACTCGAAGACCAGTCCGCGCAGAAGCGTCTGCTGACCTTGGAAGACAGCGGCGTCAAGCACCGGATCGGCATCATCGAGGTGCCAACGTTCTATGCGGACTTCCAGGCCGCGCAACAGGGTGTCACCGATTTCAAGAGCACCACGCGTGACGTCGCCAAGCTGATCGCCGAATTGAAGGCGGAAGGCATGGAGGGTCTCGTCATCGACCTGCGCAACAACGGCGGCGGGTCGCTCCAGGAAGCCGATGCGCTGACCGGCCTTTTCATTCGCTCGGGCCCGACCGTGCAGGTCAAGCAGGCCCGCAAGCGGCCGAACGTCTTTGCCGATACCGACGACGACATCGCCTGGGACGGGCCACTGGCCATCGTCGTCAACCGATTGTCGGCGTCCGCATCGGAGATCTTCGCCGGTGCCATTCAGGACTATCAGCGCGGCATCATCATCGGCAGCCAGACCTTCGGCAAAGGTACCGTGCAGACGCTCATTCCACTCAAGCGCGGCCAGCTCAAGATCACGCAGGCGAAGTTCTACCGCGTGTCGGGCCAGAGCACCCAGCACCAGGGTGTGATTCCCGACATCTCGATTCCGGAAATCTATGACACCGACCGCATCGGCGAGAGCGCGCTGGAAGATGCCCTGCCTTGGGACGTCATCAATCCGGTCGTCTATCCGCGCTCGGATCAGATCGAGCCCTTGATTGAAACGCTGCGCACCCAGCACGCCGATCGTGTCGCGACCAACCCTGACTTCAAGTATCTGAACGCGCTCTCCGATAAAGGCCGTGAAGCGCGCAGCCGGACAACGATGTCGCTGAACGAAGTCGAACGCCGCAAGGAAAAAGCCGAGGATGACAACTGGCGCCTCGGCCTCGAAAACACCCTGCGGTCCGCCAAGGGCGAACCGTTGCTCACGTCGCTCGATGAACTCGACGCGCAGCTCGATGCCGAAGCGGAAGCCGCCGACTCTGGCGAAGTCGTGCATCCGGCTGAGGATGACGCTGTACTCGCCGAGAGCAGTCGCGTGCTGCTCGACCTCATCCGCATGACCCACCAGATCGCCAGTGTGAGCCACGCAAGCAACGCGAGCGCGGTGCAGTAGCCTGGGGACAGTTACCCTATGTTCGAGGCCCGTGGTAGTCGAGTTCTCGACATAGGGTAACTGTCGCTCATCAACCCGGCAGTTCGAACGCGAGCGCCCGACTCGCGATCGTTTTGCGCAGTGCCGCTTCGAATGCATCCACCGTCATCGTGTGCTGCTGGGGTTGACCGTAGCGCCGCAAGGTGACCGTACCGTCGGCCTGCTCCTTCTCACCCACCACCAGTAGATTCGGGATCTTTCGGGTCGTACCCTCGCGGATTTTCTTGCCGACGGTCTCGCTTTGCGGCGCCATCTCCGCGCGCACCATGTGTGCCCGTAACCGGCCGACGATTGACTGCCCATACGCCTCGAACTGATCGGACACGGTCAGCACCTGCACCTGCACCGGGGCCAGCCAGGTCGGGAATGCACCACCATAGTGTTCAATCAGGAATGCAACCATGCGCTCATGGGTACTGAACGGGGCACGATGGATGCAGTATGGCGCGTGCTCGGCACCATCGGCGCCAACATACGTCAGGCCGAGGCGACGCGGCTGCGCGAAGTCGAGTTGCACGGTGCTCACAGTTTCGTCTCTACCTGTCACCGTCGGGAACTGGATGTCGATCTTCGGTCCGTAGAACGCAGCCTCCCCCTTGCCGTCGTAGTACTGAATACTCAGTTCTTCGAGCACCTCCGTGAGAATCTGCTCGCACCGCTCCCACGCGGCGGGGTCGTCGATGTATTTCTCCTTGCCCTTCGGATCCTCGGGATCCCACCGGGACAGACGCACGCTGTAGCGAGTGAGCCCAAGAATGCGATAGGCGTCGGCGTACATCGCAAGCACGGACTTGAACTCGTCCTTGACCTGCTCGGGTGTGACGTAGATGTGCGCATCGTTCATGCACATGCCGCGCACACGCACGAGACCGCCCACCGCACCCGAATCCTCCATTCGATACACCTGGCCGTACTCGGCCAGCCGCAGCGGCAGGTCGCGATAGCTCTTGGGTCGTGCGGCATACACCTTGTGGTGGTGCGGACAGTTCATGGGCCGAAGGACGTAGGCCTCCTTGACGACTTCCGAGCCGTCATCTGACCGTTCCGTGACTTCCATCGGCGGATACATACCGTCGGCGTAGTACGGCAGATGGCCCGATCGATAGTACAGATCGCGCTTGGCAAGATGTGGCGTCGCAACGCGCTCGTAGCCGGCCTTGAACTCGAGCTCCTTTGCGAGCTTCTCCAACTCGTCACGCAACACCGTGCCATTGGGCAGCCATAGCGGTAGCCCCTTACCGATCTCGTTGTCGATATGATAGATATCGAGTTCACGACCGAGCTTCTTGTGGTCACGCGCAAGCGCTTCTTCGTACCGCGCAACGTACTCGTCGAGCTCCGCTTTGGTTGCGAATGCCCAGGCGTAGATGCGAGTCATCATCACGTTGTCGGAGTCACCGCGCCAATACGCCCCCGCGACGCTGCGGATCTTGAATGCATCGCGTGGAATGTCCTTCGAGGTGGCGACATGGGGCCCTTCGCACATGTCGAGGAAGGGTCCGTTGCGATAGAACGATAGACCGCTGAGGTTTTTCTTTTCGAACAGTTCGCGCGCATACGCCTGCTTGTACGGCTCGTTCATTTCCGCAAGTCGGGTGAGCGCTGCGTCTTTGTCCAGGTCTTCGCGGTCGAAGCGCTGACCCTTCTTCAGAATCTTTTTCATGCGGCGCTCGAGTTCGGGGAAGTCGGCCTCGGTCAGCGGCTCGGACAGGATGAAGTCGTAGTAGAAGCCGTCCTTGATCGGCGGACCAAATCCCAGGGTCGAACCAGGTCGCAACTCGAGCACTGCCTGCGCAAGCACGTGCGCCAGACTGTGGCGGATGCGATAGAGGGAATCCGCGGGATCGAGTTCACCGCTGTGTTCCATGTCCGACATGACAAATCCTCCAAAAACGAAAAACCCCGTTGGGCGGTCGCCTTCCGGGGTCTTGACGGTTGAGGCGACCTGAATCTATTGGCCGCCTGCGTTGCACTTGAACGACGTCAGGCAGCCGGCTCCGTAGTGAGCCCGCGGCTGACGGTCGTGTTCTGCTGACCATTTGCGAAATGCACAGGCATCTCGGTCCTCGATTGGTCGCGTAATGATAGTGACGGGGTTGCCAATTGCAACCGGGTGAAGTGCTGGCCTATGCCGGTTTGATCAGCCGTGGCTGATCATCGATCCACACCAGCACCTTCGGCATCAGCAGCAGATGAACAGCCAGCCCGCTCAGCACGATGAACGTGGTGCACAGCCCGAGGCTGCGGTTGATCTCGAACCCCGACAGACCCAGCAGCACAAATCCTGTCGCCAGCGCCACGGACGTCGAGACGATGGCCATGCCGACCGTGTTGATGGTCGCGGCGGCGGCCGCGTCCGGCGACTCCTTCAGCGTCGCGCGTGCGTGACGATAGCGGTAAATCATGTGGATCGCGTCATCGATGATGATGCCGATCGTCATCGCCGCGATCACAGAAGACGCAAGACCAATCTCACCCACCAGCCAGCCCCACAGACCGAATCCCATCGCGATCGGCACGAATATCGCGGGTATCGTCAGAATCACGATACGCACACTGCGAAAGTACACACCCATCAACAGGGCAATGAGCAACAGCGAACCGAGCAGCCCTTTCAGCATCGACTGGGCGTTCAGAATGGAGGTGTGCGCAACTGGGACGTTGATGCCGGTCACCACGATCGCGTAGTCAGACGGGCTGTTTGCCGCGAACCAGGCATATATCTGCGACTCGAGTTCGATCACGGCCTGGGAGTCACCACCGGACAACAGCGTCGACAGCCGGGTACTGCTGCGTTGTTTGTCGAGGAAATCCTCGAGATCCTGCCCGGCGGTGAGAGATAGCTCGTAGGTCAGGATGTACTGCGCGATCTCGTCGCGCGACAGGTGCGTCACGCTGCGACTGCCGGTGAAGGATTCGCTCAACTGCGTCACGACGTCGGCAACCGACACCGCATTCGCCACCAGCGGCTTCGCGCGCAACCACTGTGTCAGCGCCGCGACGACTTCGATGTACCGCGGATCGTAGATGCCTTCAGGACTTCCCGACTTGATTTCGATGTCGATGTAGTTCGGCCCGCCGAGATGTGCGCGCGCAAATTCCGCCGCGCGGCGGAACTCGAAACTCGAGTCGAAATAGCCGACGAAGTCATCGTTGAGGGAGATGCGCGACACGCCCGCAATGCTGCCTGCGACGATCAATGCAACGAACAGTGGCAGCCCATTGCCTCGGCGTTGGGCCAGCCATGCGATGGCGCGGGGTAAGAGCTCATTGGTCGCGAGCAGCGTCACGTGACGTATGCGCTTGAGTATCGATGGCACGACCAGAAGCAACGCGGAGGTCGCGGCGACGAGCCCGATGGATACCAGGTTGCCAAGTACCCCCAGGGGCGGTGAGTCGGCGAAATTCATCGACAGAAGGCCCAACAGCGTCGTCGCGGTGGTCAACAACATCGGACGCCAGTTGAGGTCGACGGCAATCTGCACGGCGACATTGCCGGGGACGTCGGCCCGCATGCGCTGACGCAAGAACGTGATCATGAGGTGCAAACCACTTGCGATGGTCAGCGTAATCACGATGACACCGGCGATCGATGTCGCTGCATTGAGCTGAATGCCCAACCAACCGGCCAACCCCATTGCGACGATGGCGCCGTAGACACCTGTTGCCAGCAGAATGCCGACCAGTTTCAGCTCGCCGAGCAACACCACCAACACGAGCATCATGACGACCAGCACCAGCGGCACGAGGAGGCCAGCATCACGCTGCGCGGCTTCGTTGAACGCATCCATCATGGTGATGCTACCGACGAACTGCACGGTAAGGCCCGGTGTCTCCTCGGCGAGCTGTGCCGCGAGCGAGCGTACGGCGCCGGTGATGGCGCCAATTGCGGTCGTCGATGCGTATGGCAAGTCGAAGGCGAGATAGACGCCCGCGGTGGTTGCGTCCTCGGAAATCAGGCGACCCGTGAGGACCGGATCGGACAGTAGCGATCCGCGCTCGGCAATGCACACGTCGGGACAAACGACGTCGAGCACGGGGGTGAGCTCAAACTCACCCTCGCGCGCTGTCGCGTGCGGGTAGGTGGCGAGAGATTCCACCCGCAGCACATGAGGTAGTCGCCATCCCGATGCGGTGGCGGAACGGATGGCGGCGACGAACTCGGATGATTCGATGACGGGTACGCCGTCGCGGCGCAGCAACAACAGGATATTGTTGTTCTGCTGAAACTTCGCCTCGAAGTCTTTCAGGTCCTGATGGTAGACGTTGTCGCCATAGAAGACCCGCGTGTCTGCAGACGTCTCGAGCAAGAGCAAACCCGGCGCGCAGGCGATGCCCACCACAACGTGTGCCCAGATCGCCCAGACTGCCGGCGTGACCCGCGGCACTCGATGACTCCGCCCCATGGATGCGGCGCCGATGCAAACACAGCGCCCATCCAAGGGCAAGCCGCCGATACTTTGATATTGGCCGTGGTCGGCCCTATCGTATCTGCGAACACTGTCACGGTACGTCTTAACCTTCGTGCTGAATCTGCCCGACCTCCCGAACGATCACGCAATCGCGGTACTGATGCTCATGGTCGTGGCGTTGTATCTGTTCGCGCGCGACGACCTGCCGCTCGAGATCACCAGCATGGGACTCGTGGCCGTCCTCGCGGTCGGCTTTACCCTGTATCCGTTCCTGATCGACGGCGAACCCATGAGCGCCGCGCGGTTCTTCGAAGGATTCGGTCACGAGGCTCTGATCGCGGTCTGCGCCTTGATGGTGGTAGGCCAGGGACTGGTGCAGACGGCCGCGCTCGAGCCCGTTGGCAGAGTGCTCGCCACCGCCTGGGGCCGGTTGCCTTTTCTGTCTCTGATCGCAACGCTTCTGATCGCGGGCGTGCTCTCGGCATTCGTCAACAACACACCGATCGTGGTGTTGCTGCTGCCCATTCTGGTGGGCGTGTGCCTGCGCACGGGCACCTCCGCAGCGGGAGTGCTGATGCCGATGGGCTTCGCGACCGTGATTGGCGGGATGGCGACCACCATTGGCACATCGACCAACCTGCTGGTAGTGAGCGTCGCCCACGACCTCGGCATGCGGCGCCTCGAGATGTTCGACTTCGCCGCGCCCGCGGTCATAGCAGGTCTGGTCGGCGCGGCATACCTGTGGCTGATCGCACCGCGGCTCTTGCCGCACCGGGATCTGGATCTGGCGGATGCGTCGCCGCGGCTATTCGAAGCGCGACTGGAGATCGAAGACAACAGCCCGGCGGTCGGCCAACGGCTGGCGGATGCGATCGGCATGACCCACGGCGAGATGAAGGTGGTACGCATTCGACGGGGCGATACGTTCCTGTATCCGCTGCCCGACGTGCGCCTGCGTGCGGGCGATCGGCTCCGCATCAGCGATACGCCATCGAACCTGAAACGGTTCGAAACCACGCTCAAGGGCACGCTGTACTCGGGCGACCGCATCGTCGATGCCGACAATCCGCTCCAGGCCGAAGGTCAGACCCTCGCGGAAGTCGCGGTCGTGCAGGGTTCTGCGCTTGATCGCGCGAACCTGCGTTACGCGCAGTTTCTGAGCCGCTATCAACTCGCCGTGGTCGCGTTGCATCGCGCCGGCCGCGAGATTCTGCCGCCGACCGAAGAGATCCATGACGTCGCGCTCGCGCCGGGCGATGTGCTGCTGGTGCAGGGATCCCGCGAGCACATCCGCGAGATCAAACAAAGCCCGGACTTTCTGGTGCTCGATGGGTCGATGGAGCTGCCGCACACCTCAAAAGCGCCACTTGCACTCGGCATTCTCACTGCGGTTGTGGTGATCGCGGCGCTTGGCATCATGCCGATTGCGGTCAGCGCCGTCGCCGGTGCCGCGCTGATGGTATTCACCCGCTGCCTCGACATGTCGACCGCGCTGCGCGCAGTCACTCCGTCGGTATTCTTCGTGGTGGTGGCGAGTCTGGCGCTCGGGCGCGCGTTGACGGATACCGGCGGTACCCAATACATCACGGAGCTATTCCTGTTCCTGACCTACGGCGCACCGCCCATCGTGGTGCTGTCCGGACTGATGACGATGCTCGCCGTACTCACCAACATCGTGTCGAACAACGCGGCCGCGGTGATCGGGACACCGATTGCGATCGCCATCGCCGCCAAACTCGGACTTCCCCCGGAACCGTTCGTGCTGGCCGTCCTGTTCGGTGCCAACATGAGCTTCTGCACGCCGATGGCCTATCAGACCAACCTGTTGGTCATGGCCGCCGGAAACTACAAGTTCTCGGAGTTCGTCAAAGTCGGGGTGCCACTCACGATCATCATGCTGGTGACGTTGACGTGGCTATTGGACGCGCTCTACCTCTGAGGTAACGACTTCACTGCGGTTCGTACGACGCGACGTGCCGGCTTGGCGGATGCGCCGGGCGTATGTGATGCGTGCGGCTCCCGTGCGACACGGTTCTTCGACTCCTGCGCGATCAGCCGGGATTCGCTCCGATCGATCATGACCTGACTCCTAATCTGGTGGCGCGATCTTGCCGTAACGGCCACGCGCGGATCGTTCGACCGGATCACAGATCAGCAGGTCACATACAAACCAAATCAGCGCTAGCGCGCGGCGAGGCACGTGCTCAGCAGGTCGGCCGCGTCGTCAAGGCTCGCCATGACGACGTGCGCAAGCCCCGGCTGCGGTTCGAGCAGATCGGGCACTTGCACCACCCACAGCCCCGCGCCGGAGGCGGAGCGGGCGCCGTTGTTCGAATCCTCGAACGCCCAGCATTGAGCTGGCTCGACACCGAGGCGCGCCGTTGCCGCGAGATAGGGTTCGGGGTCGGGCTTGGCCGCCACCACCTGATCACCGCCGATCACCACACTGAAGAATCCGTCGAGGCCGGCCAGTTCCAGCTTGCGGCGGGCCGTCGCAATTCGGGTCGACGTGGCGAGCGCGATGGGCAGCCCCATTGTCCGGCCCAACTCGAGGATGCGCATGGCGCCGGGGCGCTGCGCCACCGGCCTATGGAGGACCTGGTCGTGATAGCTGCCCATCCACGTGGCGGCGACGGCATCGTAGGGAAACGATGCGCCATAGTGATCGGTCAGAATTCGCCGCGTGTGCTCATCGCGCGTACCGACGCACGCAAGGTACGCGGTGCGATCGAAATCGAATCCGTGTGCGGCCATGGCCGCTTCGAATTCGGCCATGGCGAGCCGTTCCGTGTCGAGGAGCAGCCCATCCATGTCGAACACGAGGCCATGGGGAACTGGCCTCGACCGATTGCTCAAGCCGCCGTCTGCACGAGGTTGTTCAGCACGTACTGCAGGATGCCCCCACTCTTGAAGTAGGAGATCTCGTTGTCGGTGTTGAGACGGCTCGTGACCGTCACCGTTTCGGACTTACCGCCGGGGCGCGTGATCACGAGTTCCAGATCCTGTGCGGGGGTTACGTCCTTCACACCCTTGGGCAGCCGGATGTCGATGATTTCCTCTCCCGTGAGCTTCAGCGTCTTGCGCGTGACGCCTTCCTTGAATTGGAGCGGCAGAATACCCATGCCAATGAGGTTCGAGCGATGAATCCGCTCGAAGCTCTCGGTGATCACCGCCTTCACACCCAGGAGCCGTGTCCCCTTGGCCGCCCAGTCGCGGCTCGACCCGGTGCCGTACTCCTGGCCGGCAAACACGACGAGCGGTATGCCCTCGCCTTGATAGCGCATGGCCGCATCGTAGATCGACAGCACTTCGCCGCTGCCGATGTGCTTCGTGTATCCGCCTTCTTTGCCCGGCGCCATTTCGTTCTTGATGCGGATGTTGGCGAACGTGCCGCGCATCATCACTTCGTGGTTGCCACGCCGCGAGCCATACGAGTTGAACTCGGCGACGTCCACGCCATGCTGCTGCAGGTACTGCCCAGCCGGGCTGTCGGCCTGGATCTCGCCCGCGGGCGAGATGTGGTCGGTGGTCACCGAGTCGCCAAGCAGCGCCAGCACCCGGGCGCCCTTGAGTTCGACGCTCTGATCGACATCGACCCCGACTTTGAAGAACGGCGGCTGTTTGATGTAGGTCGAGTTCTCCCAGCTATACGTGCCCTTGGCGTCAACCTTGATCGCCTGCCAGGCCGCAGGCCCGGTGAACACGTCGGCGTACTGACGCTCGAACATGTCGGCCGACACACCGGCCACCGCATCGGCCACTTCCTGCGTGGACGGCCAGATGTCCTTCAAGAACACGTCTTTACCCTTCGCGTCCTTGCCGACCGGATCCTTCGACAGGTCGATGCGCGTGGTGCCCGCAAGCGCGAAAGCGACCACGAGCGGCGGTGAAGCGAGCCAGTTGGCGCGCACGAGTTGATGCACACGGCCTTCGAAGTTGCGGTTGCCCGACAACACGCTCGACACCACCAGATTGGACTGTTCGATGGCGGCGCCAATGGCGTCCGGTAGCGGGCCGGAGTTGCCAATACAGGTCGTGCACCCATAACCCACGAGATTGAATCCGAGTCCGTCGAGCGACTTCTGCAGCCCCGACTTCTCGAGGTATTCAGTGACGACTTTGGAGCCCGGCGCAAGCGAGGTCTTGACCCAGGGTTTGACCTTCATGCCAAGCGCCAGCGCCTTCTTGGCGACGAGACCGGCACCCAGCATCACCGCAGGATTCGATGTGTTGGTACAGGAGGTAATGGCGGCAATCACGACATCGCCATGACCGAGATCGTATTTTTCGCCCTTGACGGCCACCCGTTTGTCTTCCTTAACGCCCGACAGTTCCAACGACGCATCGAAAGCTTTCCTCATGCCGCTCATCGCGACCCGATCCTGGGGCCGCTTCGGGCCCGCAAGGCTCGGCACGACCGATGCGAGGTCGAGCTCCAGCGTATCGGTGTACACGGCATCCGGGGTGCTTGCGTCGCGCCACATGCCCTGCGCCTTTGCGTACGCTTCCACCAGCGCCACGGTCTCTGCCGGCCGACCGGACAGATTCAGGTACTTGATCGTTTCCTCGTCGATTGGGAAGAAACCGCAGGTCGCGCCGTACTCCGGCGCCATGTTGGCAATGGTTGCGCGATCCGCAAGGCTCAGGTGCCCGAGTCCTTCACCGAAAAATTCGACGAACTTGTCGACGACGCCCTTCTTGCGCAGCATCTCGACCACGCGCAGGACGAGGTCGGTCGCTGTGATGCCGTCGTTCAGGCGGCCCGCAAGGCGGAATCCGATGACATCGGGAATCAGCATCGAGATGGGCTGCCCCAGCATCGCCGCTTCCGCCTCGATGCCGCCTACGCCCCAACCCAGCACACCGAGTCCATTGATCATGGTGGTGTGACTGTCCGTGCCGACCAGCGTATCCGGGTAGGCAGTAGTGCGCCCGTTCTCGGTCTTGGTCCACACGGTCTTGGCGAGGTATTCGAGATTGACCTGGTGGCAGATGCCGGTACCGGGTGGAACTACGCGGAAGTTGTCGAATGCCTGCTGGCCCCAGCGCAGAAATCGATAGCGCTCGCGATTGCGCTCCATTTCAATGGCGACATTCTCGTCGAACGCTTCCGCGGAGCCGAACTTGTCGACCATCACCGAATGATCGATCACGAGATCGACCGGGGACAGGGGATTGATGATGTTGGGATCCTTCCCCGCTGCGACGACCGCGCTGCGCATGGCGGCAAGATCGGCAACGCCCGGCACGCCGGTGAAGTCCTGCATCAGCACCCGGGCCGGTCGAAACGCGATTTCTTCGGCCTTGGGTGGCTTCACCGCCCAATTACCGAGCGCCTTGATGTCCTCGGCACGCACGCTGTTGCCATCTTCGAATCGCAGCAGGTTCTCCAGCAGGATCTTCAGCGACATGGGCAGCTTCGACACCGCGCCGATTCCCGCCTTCTCAGCGGCCGGCAAGCTGTAATAGTCATACGCGGCACCGCCGACGGTGAGCGTCTTGCGGGCCTTGAAGCTGTCGTTACTCATCCGAATCTCCTTGTCGCGACACCCGACACATCAGTGGCAGGCGAAAAAGGGCGTTCATTTTGCACGAAAGGCCGCCAGGGACGAAATCCGGTCAACCCGGCGCGTCGGCCTCATCGATTATGCGTTCGTGCAGCAGGGAGCCGCACCGGTAGCAGAAGGCTGCCTCGTCGCGATGCCCTTCGGCCGCGCAGACGCGGCAGGTGAAGGTATTGGCGCGCTTGCGCATCGCATCGGTCATCTGCACGGTCACGATGCCGGTTGGCACCGCAATGATGCCGTAGCCCATGATCATGACGATCGCGGCAATGAACTGTCCCAGCGGCGTGGACGGCGATATGTCGCCATAACCCACTGTGGTCAGCGTCACTACGGCCCAGTACATGCTGCGCGGAATGCTGGTGAATCCATTCTCCTCACCCTCCACCACATACATGATCGAGCCGAACACGACCACCAACGTGAGTACCGCGATCAGAAACACTGTGATCTTGCGGCCGCTGCGACGCATTGCCCCCATCAGCACTTCCGCTTCGCCAACGAACCGGAACAGCCGCAGCACGCGGAAGATACGCAGCACCCTCAGTACGCGCACCGCGAGCAGGTACTGTGCACCCGGAATCAGTGCGCTGATCAGCGTCGGCAGGAAACCGAACAGATCAACGATGCCGTAGAAGCTGCGGGCGTACTCGGCGGGACGTTCGATGCACCACAGCCTAATCCCGTACTCGAGAGCGAACAGGACGGTGAATACCCACTCGACGACGTACAGCACATCGCCGTAGCGCGCATGAACGCTGGGAATGGTGTCGAGAAATATCGCGGTTACCGACGCCAGAATGGCCACAATCAGGCCGACGTCGAAGGCTTTTCCCGCTCGGGTCTCCGCCTCGAAGATGATGACTCGAAGTCGATCTTTGGGTGCACTCACCCGGCAAGTGTAGAACGCCGCCGGGGTCGGCGTCATCGCGCCGACCCCGCACGACCTTGGCTATCAGTGCACTTTGACTTCGATTGCCCGCGGCTTCACTTCCGCGCGCTTGGCGATCGTCAGGTACAGCATCCCGTTCTTGGCGGATGCATCGATCTTGCCCTCGTCGACGTTCTCCGGCAGCCGGAAGCTGCGCGTGAACTTGCCGTACCGGCGCTCGATGCGATGCACCTTGCCTTCGGTCTCCTTCTCGTAGCGCCGCTCGCCACTGACCAGCAGCACGCCGTCCTTGACGCTGACCTTGACGTCTTCGGATGCGACCGCCGGCAGCTCCACATCGATGCGGTAGCCATCATCGGTCTCACGAATGTCGACCGGCGGCGTCCAATCGACACCGCCGAGACCCTCGCCCAGCGCGTTGCGATTGAAGTCGCCCAACCAGCCGAACAGGTCATCCAGATCGCGAGTGCGTCGAACAATACTCATGTCTTTCTCCTTCGTTTTGTTTAGCGGAGAAGCGGCCCATGCCGTCCCGTCTACGCACCCTTCAATGGGGTTCGCCCGGGACAGTTCAAGGCCTTGAAATCGGCCCACAGATCCCCAACCATCGCACTTCACCCGACACGGACGCGTGCGATGACCCGGATGACACAAGCCGAGAAGGAATCGTTCCTCGCCGATCTGCACGTCGGTGTGCTGAGCATCGCTCAGGAGGGTCGGGGCCCGATGACGGTGCCGGTCTGGTACATGTACGAACCCGGCGGCGAGCTGTGGTTTCTCACCGGCCCCGACTCACGCAAAGGCAAGCTGCTGCGCAAAGGGGTGCGTGTGAGTCTCTGTGCGCAAACTGAGGCGCCCCCGTACAAATACGTCAGCATCGAAGGTGCAGTCACGGGCATCGACGTTGCCGATCGAGAAACTCAGGGACGTCCAATGGCGCGGCGCTATCTGGGCAAAGCGATGGGCGATCAGTACATCGAACGCAGCGGTTCCGATGAGAGCGTCTGCGTGCGGGTGACGCCGGAACGCTGGCTGGCGGTGGACTACGGCAAGGCGGTATAGGAAATAGGGGACAGTTGACCTATTTCGAGACTCCGTCTCATCACGAACGCTGCTCCGAAATAGGTCAACTGTCCCCTATTTCATGTCCCCTATCTCCCACCACCAACGAACGCGATGACGTGACCCACGAACTCCGGCACCAGCGCATCGGGGATGTTGTGACCCATGCCGGCAATGACCACGAGTTTCGCGCCAGGCACATGCGCGGCCGTACTTTTCCCGGCCGCCAGCGGCACCAGCGGATCGTCGGCGCCATGAATGACCAGCGTCGGTACTTCAATGTCGTTCAACCGCGCGACGCGACTGCCGTCGGCGATCACCGCCTGCATCTGACGCGTCACACCTTCGGGTCTGTAGCTGCGCTCGTAGGCCCGGCGCGCGGCATCCATCCGCACCTGGAGCGGCTCGGGGTAGCCCGGTGAGCCGAACGCGGCTTTGTTCTCGGCGGTGAGCGCGATGATCGCGTCCGCCCCCTCCGCCGTCGCGCCAAGGCGCGCGAAGATCTCGGGTGACGGACGCGGCAGATTAGGATCGCCGCTCGACGACATCACGCTGATCAACGAACGCATGCGCGCGCCATGGGAGAACGCAACGTGCTGGGCGATCATGCCGCCCATGGAAATTCCGAGCACGTGGGCGCGATCGATGCGCAGATGGTCGAGCAGGCCGACGACGTCGCCCGCCATGTCCTGCAGCCGATAAGCGGGCACGGTGGCGACGTCCGTAATCTGACTCGATAACCCAGCGTCGCGATTGTCGAACGTGACGACGAACAGTCCTTCAGCAACGAGGGAGTCGATCAGCGCGGGCGGCCACTCGATGAGTTGCGTGCCGAGGCCACGGATGAGCACGATCGCCGGATCCCCGGCACGGCCTTGTGTCTCGTAGCAGATGTCGACGGCGCCGAGGTCTGCGATCACGACTCAGTCCTCCTTGACGATTCGATAAGCGCTTTCGCCCACGCGCCTGATGCCGTGGGCCTGGAAGTGAGGCGGTACCTGTTCCGACACGCGCGTTTCCAGGCACTCGATCCGGCACCGCTCGGCATAGAGCGCATGCACCTCATCCGGATGGACCGCGTGCGGCGGTCCGGCCACCAGGTTCTGATCGTACTCGACCGTGAGCAGCAGCATCTGCGCACCGACCGGCAGCACGCGCAGCAGATGGTCGACGAATCGCCGGCGTGGATCCGGCGGCAATGCCACCAAGGCGCCGCGGTCGAACACGGCCGCGACGCCGGCCAGCTCGCGGGCGGTCAGTTCGAACACGTCACCACAGTAGATTCGAATTCCCTCGGCCTGATACACGCGCAGCCGGCCCACCGTTTCGACTTCGTAGGCCTCGCCGGCCTCGGCAAAGAATGACTCCACCGCCATCGGGGCGAGTTCCACGCCGACCACCGAGTGGCCCTGTTGGCGCAGCCAGTGCATGTCGAGTGACTTGCCGCACAACGGCACGAATACGCGCGCGTCGCTGTCCAGTTCGAGCGCAGGCCAATGCTGAATCAGGCGTGCGTTGAACTCGGCCTGATGGAATCCGATCTGATTCGCTCGCCAGCGCTCGAGCCAGAACTTCGCATCCATCGTCAGAATCCTGCGGCGCCACCGTCGTTGCGCGGGTCGTTCATGCCATGCAGACCCGCCTCATCCGCGAGCACGCTATTGGCATCCCCAAGACCTCGCTCCCACGGCAACACCAGGAACCCGTCATGCCCGCGCGCGCGCAGGATCGATAGGGTATCGGGTGAGATCCCATTGCCTTCGTAGACCACGCGGTCCGGCAGCCACTGGTGGTGGAAGCGCGGCATCCCAACTGCGTCAGAGATGTCCATCTTGTGTTCGAGCACATTGAGCACCACTTGAAACACCGTGGTGATGATCGTGCTGCCGCCCGGTGAGCCCGTCACCAGCACGGGTTTACCTGCACCATCGAGGACGATCGTTGGCGTCATCGACGACAACATGCGCTTGCCGGGTTCAATCGCGTTCGCCGCGCGGCCGACGAGCCCAAAGGCGTTTGGCGTGTCCGCCTTAGACGAGAAATCGTCCATCTCGTTGTTGAGCAGGAAGCCTGCCCCTTCAACCGCGATTTTCGATCCATATGAGAGATTCAGCGTCGTCGTGTAGGCAACCGCATTCCCCGCGGAGTCCATGACCGAAGCGTGCGTCGTGTCCGGGCTTTCATCGCCCAACTTGCCGGCTCCGATATCGCTCGACTTGCTCGCCTTGTTCGCGTCGAAGTCGGAGAAACGTGCACGCGCGTACGCCTTGTCGATCAACTGCGTCAACGGGACCGGGTAGAAGTCCGGATCACCGAGGTGCTCGGCGCGATCGGCAAACGCGCGCCGCTCGGCTTCGATCATCATGTGAATGGCGTTGGCCGAGCCGAAGCCCATCCCCGCGACATCGTAGGACTCCAACATGTTGAGCATCTGGATCAGCAGAACACCACCGGATGACGGCGGCGCCATCGATACGATCTGATACCCCTTGTACGTACCGC
This sequence comes from Pseudomonadales bacterium, assembly GCA_041738285.1. Taxonomy (GTDB): domain Bacteria; phylum Pseudomonadota; class Gammaproteobacteria; order Pseudomonadales; family Azotimanducaceae; genus SZUA-521. The sequence continues at coordinate 16,555 of JBGSQB010000188.1, forward strand.
GCACGGGTTCGCGCCACACTGATCGATAGCCGGTGAGATCGGCGTGATTGATGAGACCGCCGCCGCGTTTCATTTCCGCGACCAGTAGATCCGCCGTCTTACCGGTGTAGAAGCCATCGCGTCCCTGTTCGCTGATCCGCTTCAGCGTGTTTGCGAGCAGCGGCTGCTTGAAACGCTCGCCCTCGAGGTAGACGGATCCATCCGACTTCAGGAACGCCTGGGCGCTGCCCGGATACTTCGCAAAGGTCTCGCGCTCGGAGGCGAAGTCGCGTGCCAGATCGTGATTGACGACGAATCCGTCCCGCGCAAGTTCAAGCGCCGGCGCCATCACTTTGGCGCGCGGCAGGCTGCCGTACCGTTCCAGCACATCGAGAAGGCCAGCGACGGTGCCGGGCACGCCGGACGCCTGATGGGAATAGGTCGACAGTCCCTTGACCACCTCGCCCTGGGCATCCAGGTACATGTCCCTGGACGCGGCGGCAGGCGCGCGTTCGCGGTGATCGTTCGTCGTCAGGGTGCCGTCGGCCAGTCGAATCACCATGAAGCCGCCGCCGCCGATGTTGCCCGCCGATGGATGCGTCACCGCCAGCGCGAAGCCC
>JBGSQB010000190.1:0-13435 GCA_041738285.1 Pseudomonadales bacterium
GCGTCAAACGGCGCACGTGATGCGCTAGTGCTCCGGGGCGAGTCACCAGCTCCGGGGCAAGTGACCTACCGTCGAAGTGATCGGGTCTTGCTGAAGACCCGCCCGTCGGTGAGGAAGTGCATCTCGACGTCGCGGCCCGGAGGTAGTCTCAGCCACGCAGTGGCCGTCATGTCATGACCATCGACGCGCTGGCGGCCGCGAAGGCAGAGCACTTCGCGCACCAGTTCGTGCCAGCCGAGCCGCACGGTCTGGCCCTGGCGCGCGCTGATGATCGAGACCTGCTCGTCCCGGAAATGGTGCAGCACATGGCGCTCTGGCTGATCAATGGCATCGGCCAGGCTGCTCGTATCGATCACGCACGCGCTGCCGTCTTCGGGCTCGAACTGGCGCAGCTTCACGAACAGCAGGCATCCAGGATCGCTGAATGGTGCGTGGCCGGAGCCAGGCGGGTTACGCACGTATGTGCCCGCGCCATAGTCTCCATGTTGATCGCTGAACACACCGTCCAGCACCAAGAACTCTTCGCCCATCGGGTGCAAGTGTGGTGGAAACCGCATGCCCTTTGCGTAGCGCACGAGGCTCGTGGCCACGGCTTCTTCATCGCCCACCCGATCGAGCATCACGCGTTCGACGCCCGCCGCCGGTGACGGTACCCACACCTGGTCGGCGGTCGCAACAAACGCAACCTGCCGGAGGTTGGCGCGAACGTGCGGCACCGGCGCCGCGTCCCTAATTCTTGATACGCACCGTCAACACGTCACACGGCGCACCATGCAGCACGCCGTTAGCCGTGGATCCGAGGAGCAGCCCCAGGCCATGACGCCCGTGTGTACCAATGATGATGAGGTCGGCTTTCGCCTTTTCCGCGGTCGCGCGGATCTCGTAGGCTGGGCTGCCACGACCCACGTCACACCGGGTCGCTGGAATGCCGAACTTCTTGCCAAGCGCGGTTACACGCTCCTTGGCTTGTCGTACCGCGTCCTGCTCGATCATGGCCGCATCGGTCGACAACGCCGCCACATCCAACCCCGCGTACACCTGATTGATCGGCTTCACTACCGTGATCAGTGACAGTTCCGCGCCATTCTGCGTGCCGGTCTCCTGCGCCTGCTTCAAAACGGCTTCCGCTTCATCGGTGAGGTCGATCGCGACGAGGATCTTCTTGTAAGGCATGTCTAGCTCTCCGAAAGGTGGTCTAGGTATGGGGTCACGCCGCAGCATACAACATCAGGGACTTCACCTACCCATGAGGATTGCGCTCGAAATAGGCCTTGGTTTCCGTCACCGCGACATGAGACAGGAGTAAAAGACCCACAAGGTTCGGTAATGCCATGAGACCGTTCATCACGTCCGAGAACAGCCATACGAAGTCCAGCGTGCGCACCGCACCAAAGTAGGCTGCTGCCACGAACAAGACGCGATACGGCGCAATGGCCCATTCGCCCAACAGGTACTCGATGCTGCGTTCACCGTAGTACGACCAACCGAGCATGGTGGAGAACGCAAACATCCCCAGTGACAACGCAACCAGTGGGGGGCCCATGCCAAAGGGTATGCTCGACGCGAACGCGAGCTGAGTGAGACCTGCGCCATTGGCACCGCTGAGCCACGCGCCACTGGCGATCAAGGCGATGCCAGTAAACGTGCACACCACGAGTGTATCGATGAACGTCTGGGTCATCGACACCATCGCCTGACGCACCGGCTCGCGCGTCTGCGCCGCGGCGGCGGCAATACCCGCCGAACCCATGCCCGACTCGTTGCTGAAGATCCCGCGAGCGACACCGTAGCGCATCGCCTGCGCGATTGAAGCGCCGATGAACCCGCCGGCTGCGGAAGAACCGGTGAATGCATCGGAGAACACCATCGCGAACGCCGCCGGCACCGCGTCGTAGTGCACGAGCCAAATCACTGCGCACGCGAGCATGTAGATGACGATCATCGTCGGTACGAAAACGCCCGTCACCCGCCCGATCGAGCGGATGCCACCAAGAATGACGAGGCCGACGCCACCGGCAACCACGAGTCCGGTGATCCAGGGCGCGACACCGAACGCGCCGTCCATTGCACTCGCCACGGCGTTCGACTGCACCATGTTGCCGATGCCGAAGGCAGCCAACGCAGTGAACAACGCGAACAACCAGCCAAGCACCTGTCCGAGACCTCGCTGGCGGATTCCTCGCGACAGGTAATACATCGGACCGCCCGCCTGGTCGCCGCGGGCATCTGTGGTCCGGTATTTCACGGACAACAGCGCTTCACAGTACTTGGTCGCCATGCCGAGCAATCCCGTCATCCACATCCAGAACAGCGCGCCGGGGCCACCGAGCGCAATGGCGGTGGCAACACCGACGATGTTGCCGGTGCCCACGGTCGCCGCCAGCGCTGTCATGAGGGCCTGATAGTGCGAGATATCGCCCTCGCTGCCGGGCTCGCGACGAACGATCAGGGCCAGATAGAGCGCGCGACCCAGTCGGCGAAACTGTATTCCGCGCAGGCGTATCGTCAGATAGAGGCCGGTCAGCAGCAGCAGTGGAATGAGCAGCATCGGTCCCCAGATGAAATCCGATGCCACCTGCAGATGACGTTCGATTTCCTGCAACGCCTACCCCTTACTGTTCATCAGGTTGTTTTACTCGCCTGCAAGCGCCGAAGCGATGTGGTCAGCGAGTTCCGTCAGCTGGAACGGTTTCTTCAGAATATCCATCTGCACGTTCACGCCGGAACGACGTTGTATCTCATCGAGCGCATATCCCGACATGAACACGACCTTTGTACCGGGCCGCCGCCTGCACACGAGCGCAGCCACTTCAATGCCGCTGTGGGATCCCGGCAGCACGACGTCACACAGGAGCAGATCGATGCGCGGCATCGATTCCAGCCGTCGGATCGCATCATCCCCGTCGCTTGCGATCACAACGTGATATCCCAGCCCCGTCAACGCTTCAGTGACCACCGCGCCGACACCCGGATCGTCTTCGATGACAAGAATGGTATGTCCGTGTCCTTCCGCGCCCGCAGATCTGACGTTTGTGGTCGGCGATCGCGATGCGCGCGGCAATAGCAGACTCACGGTGGTGCCTCGGCCCTCCTTGCTTTCGATCTCCACATCGCCGCCGGACTGGCGCACGAACCCATAAACCATGCTCAGGCCCAATCCTGAGCCTTCACCCGGGGGCTTGGTGGTGAAGAACGGCTCGAACACGTGGGGCAACACGTCTGCGGCAACGCCATGACCGCTGTCGACGACGCGCAGCTTCACATAGTCGCCGGCCACTGCCGAACCCGCCAGCGAACGTTCCCGGAGCGTGTGATTGGACAGCTCGAAGCGAAGCGTTCCACCTTTGGGCATTGCGTCGCGCGCATTGAGCGCGAGGTTCAAAATGACGTTCTCGAGTTGGTGGCGGTCGATGAGACACGGCCACAGCGGCGAAGACTTGATATCGACCTGTAGCGTGATGTCCTCGCCCAGCGTGCGCCGCAGCAGGTGACTGACATTTTCAATGAGTCCGCCGACGTCGAGGCTGTCTGGACTGAGCGACTGACGCCGTGAGAACGCGAGTAGTCGCTGGGTTAGCGCGCCACCGCGCTTCGTGGCTGCGACCGCGGCACCCACATACGACTTCAGATCGACGCGATCACGACACACGACCTCCAGCAGCTCGAGGTTGCCGAGAATCACCGTCAGCAGATTGTTGAAGTCGTGCGCAATGCCCCCGGTGAGCTGGCCAACCGCCTCCATCTTCTGTGCCTGTGCCAGCTCGGCTTCGCGAATGCGCAGCGTTTGTTGAGCCTCGATGAACGGGGTGATGTTGGTGCCGGTACCCCTATAACCTCGAAAGCTCCCATGCTCGTCGAAGTAAGGCACGGCGCTCACCTGAAGGTGCAACACGCGACCGTCGGGCCGTCGGGTCGAGAACCTGTAATTACGGTAGGGTCGGTGCGCTTCGAGCTCGCCTTGATGTTGATCGTAGTTCTGCACACCAAAGCGCTGGCTCATCTGTGCACTCGTCAATCCCAGGACATCGGCAATGGGAATCCCCGTGATGGTTTCGAATCGGTCCGAGAAGTAGCTGAAGCGCAAGTTCTCATCCATCTCGTAGAAGTAGTCGCCAGCCGCTTCCGCGAACATCGTCAGTCGCGCCTGGTTGTCGCGCAGTTCTTGCTGCGCGCGCGTTTCGTGTTCGAGCAGCGCGTTGAGCTGCACGGCCATGGCGCCGATCTCGTCCAGCGATCGCGCGATGATTGGCCGCGCATCGGTGACCGTCGGCGACGCCAACCGCGCCATTACGCCTGCGATCGGCTGCAGACTCTGGAAATAGTGTCGATAGGCGAGCACACAAACAATGCCAGCGTATACGATGAGCAGCACCCAGATGATCAACGCATCCCGAGGCAGTGCACCGTGCGCCACGCTTTCGTACAACACGAACGAAGTCGCGCCAACGAATGTGATGCCAAGTGCGAGCAGCAACATACCTGCTATGGCGGGCACCAGCACCCGCGGCGGCATTGCCGGCCCGAAGTAGCGGCCAACCAGCGTCTGCAGTACGAGGAACAAGGGAATGCCGCTATAGGCCGTGAACGTCAGCGCGACAGCGACGACGAAGAACAGCACACCGGGCGTCAGATTTGCGCCGACGAAACCGGCATCCCACACCACCACACACGCGGCACCAGCAACGTAGGCGGTAACAAGCAGCGGCATGGTCACGGTGAGCATCCGCGCGGCGCCGACACTGCCATTTGCTGAGCGCGTCTCGCGCTGCATCCGTCGCCGCAACCACAGCGCGATCGGAACCGGTGCGCCGCCAAGATAAGCCGCCCACCAGAGGCTCGGCTGCGTAAACGCCTCGTACTCAGGCGGTCCGTCAACCACCACCATGAACCCGACGAACGCGCCGGCAGCCGCCCAGAGGTCTAGCAGGATCGACCAGGTCAATCGATCATGGAACTGGCGTTCGTCCAAGTGAAGCGGCCGCGCGGTACGGTTACTAAGTGTAATCCAATCCATCCAGCCGTCGCGGCGCCGGCCCCGGTCGCCAAATCGAGGTACCATCGCGCCGATACCGGTATGCAGAGGTTGCCTCCCATGGCGCAGTACGATCTGGTGTTCCGCAACGCGACGCTCGTTGATGGCCTCGACAGTGCCCCCATCCGGGGCGACCTCGCCACACGGGCGGGCGAGATCGTCGCGATCGGGACCGTGTCGGGTCAAGGTGCGCGGGAGATCGATGCCGCAGGCGCCATCCTCGCCCCAGGATTCATCGACATACACACCCATTTCGATCCGCAGTTGTGTTGGGACCGCCTCGCTACACCGTCGCTCGAACATGGCGTCACCACCGTGGTGGTCGGCAATTGCTCGCTATCGCTCGCCCCCATCAAGCCCGAAGGGCGCGCCAAGATCGTGAGCATGTTTCAGGTGATCGAAGACATCAAAAAGCCAACGTTCGATGCCGCGGTGCCGTTTTCCTGGGAGTCGTTCGGGGAATACCTCGATTTCATTCGCGCGGGACTGGGCATCAACGTCGGTGCACTCATCGGCCACTCGGTGGTGCGCTACTACGTGATGGGGCCAGCGAGTCAGGAGCGTGCCGCAACCGATCCCGAAATCGCGGCGATGTGCGCGATCGTCGAGGCCGCCATGGCGGCCGGCGCGCTCGGCATTTCCTCTTCGTATGCCGATATCGACGAGAACATGCATCCGGTGCCGAGCCGGTTCGCCGATCTGAAGGAGAAGATCGCGCTCGCCAAAGCCATGGCCAAGAGCGGCCGCGGCATCTGGCAAGTGGTGCCGTACTTCATCGACCCGAAGCAGCAGATCGAGAACATCCACGAACTTGGCGAAATCAGTCTCGCGGCTGGAGTGCCATGCTCCCTGCAACCGATCTTGTCGTCGCCGAATTGGCCTGGCGAATCCCTCGCCGCGCTGGAAGCCGAGCATGCGCGCGGCGCACGCGTGTATGGGCAGGTCATGCCACGCTGCTTCGACCTCAACATGCGTCTGTCGGAAACCAGCATGCTGCTGTTTGGCTTGCCTTCCTGGAAAGCCATCATGGATATGCCGGCCGATCAGCGCCTCGCGCGCTTCAGCGATCCCGATGATCGCGAGCGGCTGGTCGCGGAGATGAAGGCCGCGGCGGGCATGAGCGCGGTCCTGCCCTTCCTCCAAGTCGGGTCTACCCGATCGCCCGAGAACGAACAGTACAAGGGACGGTATCTGGCGGAGATCTCGCAGGCCGAGCGCAAGGAGATCGGCGAAGTGATTCTGGACCTGTCGCTCGCCGATGGACTTGAAACCGAGTTTCAACTGAAGAACGTGCTCAACGCCGACAAATCCGCAGTGGCGCGACTGATCGAGCATCCGCTGTGTCACTTCGGTGCGTCGGACGCAGGCGCACATATCACACAGTTCTGCGGCACCGGCGACACGACGCATCTGCTCGAGCACTACGTCAAGGCAACGAACACACTGTCCCTCGAGCGGGCCGTTCATCGCATGACCGCGGAAGTGGCCGATGCGTGGGGAATCACCAACCGCGGCTCGCTCACGGTTGGCAAGGCCGCAGACCTCGTGCTGTTCGACCTCGACGAGGTGCGCTGCGGCGCCGAACAGTTCGTCGATGATTTTCCCGGCGAGGCGCGCCGCTACGTGCGCCGTGCCGAGGGTTTTCGCGTGGTCGTGGTCAATGGCGCCGTGGTCTACGAGGACGGCGCGTACACCAGCGCGCGTGCGGGCATCATCGTCTGACCGAGGCTTCGGGTTTCCGCAATTGAACTGAACCGGTCAAGCGCGGCTTAGTGGGCTATTGGCCGCCCTGGTCGTTGCAGGCGTTTGAATTGACGGTTACCACCTACCTCGGCGCCGATGGCTCGCTGCAACAGCCATTGCCGGCGTTCGCCTCCGTCGAGATGCGCACGGGTCTGTACCAGGACATGGTGCTGACGCGCACGTTCGACGCCAAGGCAATCGCGCTGCAGCGCACCGGTCGGCTGGGCACCTATGCCTCCTGCCTGGGTCAAGAGGCGGTGGGCGTCGGCATCGGGCGTGCGATGCAGCCCGACGACGTGCTGGTGCCATCGTTCCGTGAGCATGGCGCACAGCTCGTGCGGGGTGTGACGCTCATAGAGCTGTTTGCGTTTTGGGGCGGCGATGAGCGTGGCTCGAATTTCGCGGTGGCACAGCACGACTTCCCCGTCAGCATTACAGTCGGTGGACACGCACCACACGCGGCAGGCGTTGCGCTGGCTTTCAAGTTGCGCGGGCAGGCGCGCGCATCGGTGTGCGTGTATGGCGACGGCGCCACGTCGAAAGGCGACGTCTACGAGGCCATGAACCTCGCCGGTGTTTGGCGACTGCCCGTCGTATTCGTCGTCAACAACAACCAATGGGCAATATCGACACCGCGCAAAGAACAGACTGCCGCGATCGCACTCTCTGACAAGGCGGTGGGTGCGGGGTTTAGCGGAGAACAAGTCGACGGCAACGACGTCATCGCCGTACACACCGTCATCAGTTCCGCCCTCGATCGCGCGCGGTCGGGTCAGGGCCCGCACCTCGTGGAATGCCTGACGTATCGGCTCGGTGACCACACCACCGCAGATGACGCGCGGCGCTATCGTGACGACGGCGAAGTCACCCGCTGGTGGCAGCAGGATCCGCTCGCACGCATGCGCGCCCATCTGACATCTGAAGGCGTGTGGAGCCGCGATCAGGAAGAGGCGCTGTTGAAAGCCTGCGCGGCGAAGGTCGAAGCCGCCGCCGAGGCGTATCTCGCAGCGCCGCCAGCAGCGCCCGAGTCGATCTTCGACCATCTGTTCGCACGACTGCCTGACGCGCTCCTGGATCAGCGAACAGCGGTCATGGAGCGGGCGGAGACCGACGATGCCTGAGCACACATTGCTCGAAGCGGTGAACCTCGCGCTTCGGCGGGCGATGAGCGAAGACGAGCGGGTGCTGGTGCTCGGTGAAGACGTCGGCATCGACGGCGGTGTGTTTCGCGCGACCGACGGCCTGTACCAGGCTTTCGGCGCTCAGCGTGTGTTCGACACGCCCCTCGCCGAAACCGTGATCGCGGGCGCAGCAATCGGACTCGCCACCCAGGGATTCCGACCGGTTGCGGAAATACAGTTCATGGGCTTCATCTACTCGACCATCGATCAGATGGTCAATCACGCATCACGTCTGCGCAATCGAACGCGCGGACGGCTGACCTGCCCAATGGTGTTGCGCGCCCCTTTTGGTGGCGGCATCCGGGCACCGGAACATCACTCGGAAAGCGCTGAGGCGATGTTCGCGCACATACCTGGCTTGCGGGTCGTAATCCCCTCTTCTCCGACTCGCGCCTACGGGCTGTTGCTAGCCGCCATCGCCGACCCCGATCCGGTGGTGTTCCTGGAACCCAAGCGCATCTACCGCGCGTTCAAGGAAGACATCGACACGTCCAGCGCTCCCCTACCGCTGGATCGGTGCTTCGTCACGCGACCTGGCCGCGACGTGACGGTGGTTACGTGGGGCGCGATGCACGTCGAAGCGCTCGATGCCGCGGCCATCGTCGAGGACGAGGACATCGATGTGGAAGTCATCGACGTGGCGACGCTCAAACCACTCGATGAAGCCACGATCCTAGAATCGGTAACGCGCACCGGACGGCTCGTGATCGCACATGAGGCGCCATTGACTGCAGGTTTCGGCGCAGAGATCGCTGCACGTATTGCGGAAAAGGGTTTGTTCGATCTCAAGGCACCGATCCGGCGCGTGGCCGGCTGGGATACGGTGATGCCACTACCGAAACTCGAACGTCTGTACATGCCGACAGCCGCTCAGATCGTCAACGCGATTCGATCCGTGATGGCGTACCAATGAACAGCACACGGACCTTCTTGCTGCCGGATCTCGGTGAGGGCCTGACCGAGGCAGAGATCGTGACGTGGCTTGTCGGACCCGGCGATCGTGTCGTCGCCGGCCAGCCGCTGGTGGCGGTAGAGACCGACAAGGCCGTGGTGGAAATTCCTTCACCGCAGTCCGGACGCATCGCACGCCTCGGTGCCATCGTCGGCGAGCATCTCGCGGTGGGTGCTGCGCTGGTTGAATTCGAAGCCGACTCGGCCTGCACAGATACGGGGGTACTGGTTGGGCAGTTGTCCGGCGAACGTGATTCGCCCGCACCTCGAACACGAACCGCACCGAAGCCACCGGGGCCGGACCGCTCGGTCACGGTCACGGTCAAGGCAAGCCCGGCGGCCCGCAAGAAGGCGAGCGAGCTCGGTATCGACATCGGTACGGTGGCAGGCTCGGGTCCGGACGGTGTCATCCAACTAGCAGATGTAGTCGCAAGCAGATCGAGGGAAGCGGTCGACGCGCACGGTGAGCAGGTACTGCACGGCGTGCGCCGTGCCATGGCCAGGCGCATGGCGGATGCCCACCGCCGCGTCGTCCCCGCATCCGTCACGGACGTCGCCGACATCCATGATTGGCAATCGTCGCGGCCCCTGCCGCGACTGATACGGGCCGTCGTCGCCGCCTGTCGCGAGGCACCGCACCTGCACGCCGCATTCGACGATGAGCAGGAACTGCTGACGCCGCTCACCCAGATCGATCTTGGCGTCGCGATGGAGACCGATGACGGACTATTCGTACCCGTACTGCGGGATGCCGGCCAGTATCGCAATGCGGCGGATATCGAGGGGGCGCTCGACACGCTGACTGCGACTGTGCGCAACCGAGCGGTTACACAGGAGCAGATGCGGGGTCAGAGCATTACACTGTCGAACTACGGCGCCGTCGGCGGCCGCTTCGCGACCATGGTCGTCGTACCACCCCAGGTCGCAATCGTTGGGGCGGGTCGCATCTTCGAGCACATTGCACTTGTTTCCGGCGCGGCCGTGGCCAGACGCACGTTGCCACTGTCGCTGACCTTCGACCACCGAGTTGTCACAGGCGTCGAGGCATGTCGATTCATGAATGCCATGATCGATGATCTTCGGAGGCCAACATGAGAGGAGCCGAGCCGATGGCGTTCCAGTTTGCGGACGAATTGGGTCCAGCCAAGATCATCGAGATCTACGATCCCACGACCACGCTTCGCGCCGTGCTGGTCGTGGACAATGTTGCCATTGGCCCTGCGATCGGCGGCGTACGGATGGCGGCAGACGCAACCGTCACCGAGTGCTTCCGACTCGCGCGGGCGATGACACTGAAGAACGCCGCTGCGGATCTACCCCATGGCGGCGGCAAGTCGGTCATCATTGCCGATCCCGCCGCACCCATCGCAATCAAGGAACGACTGATCCGCAGCTTCGCCCATGCGATCCGCGACGTCGCTGACTACATTCCGGGCCCCGACATGGGCACCAACGAAACGGCGATGGCGTGGATTCGGGACGTGACGGGACGCGCCGTGGGTTTGCCACGCGAAATCGGGGGCATTCCGCTCGACGAGATCGGTGCCACGGGCCTCGGCGTCGTCGCCTCGGTCGAGGCCGCACAATCGTTCTGCGACCTGCGCATCGACGGCGCACGCGTGGTCGTGCAGGGATTTGGATCGGTTGGCAAACATGCCGCCCGACTTCTGGCCCAGCGCGGGGCACGCCTGGTTGGTGTGTCCGACAGCCAAGGCGCCGTCGTCCACCCGGCGGGCTTCGATGTCGCGGATCTGATCGCTTTCAAGGACAGCGGGCGCTCGGTCTCCGACTTTCCCGTGGGCCAACGCGTGTCTGAGCACGAACTGATTGCGCTGGATTGTGATATCTGGATCCCGGCTGCGCGACCCGACGTTCTGCGATCGGAAAATGTCGATGCACTCAAGGCGAAAGTCGTCGCCCAGGGTGCCAACATTCCCGCCACCATGGAGGCCGAGCGCAAGCTCGCCGCGCGTGGCGTGCTCGTATTACCCGACTTCATCGCCAACGCGGGCGGCGTCATCTGCGCGAGCGTCGAGTATCACGGGGGTACCCAGGCCCAGGCGACCGAAACCATCGTCGCAAAGATACGGGCCAACACACACGAGGTACTGACGCGCGCCGCCCGTAGCGGTCGCACTCCTCGCGAAGCAGCAATGGAATTCGCGTCGGAGCGTGTGAAGCGCGCGATGAGCTTTCACCGCACCGGTTGAACCGCCTTACGTCTCGTTGCGAACGGCGACACGATCCCACACCGAACGAAACGAGTCGTCCGCGCCCAGAAGGTGCTGCGCAGGGCTGCGCTTGTCGATGTGACCGATCAAGTGCTTGTAGGTACCGTAGCCGCACAACTCGCGCAGTCGCGGTGAGAAGCTCATGATCGTCTCGAGCGGAATCCCGAGCTGCTGGTTCTCCTGCTGTCGAAGGAAACCCGCACAGTAATTCATCGCGATACCCACGCGGCGCTGCGACGTGTGATTGGCGCCTCCGCCATGCCATAGACTGCCGTTCCAGATCAGCACACTGCCTTTACGCATCTCTGCGGGAATGCTCTCGTGATGCGCGCCGAATATCGGCTTATCGGGCCAAAGGTGGCTGCCGGGTACGATGCGCGTCGCACCATTGGCCGCGGTGAAATCGGTGATCGCCCACATCGAGTTGCAGACCAACGGCACATGCGGCCGGGGCAAGTTGATGAGCGTGTCGTCGGCATGCAGCGGCTGTGCGGTCTCGTCAGCATCGATCGCAATCGATGACAACGAAGATATGAGACAACCCGCATCGAGCACTCCTTCGATGATTGGCAGCACTGCGGGATGCACGGGAACCTTGGCAAACACAGCGTCACGCGCCAGCAGATTGTAAAGGCGCACCGTACGATGCCCCTCAAAGGCATTATTTCCGGGAACAGCGCCCAGTTGCCCTTCCAGCGCCTGAAGGCTGCGAGCGATGGCGTCGATCAGTTCCGGCTCAATCGCATTGTCGACCACGGTGTAGCCAACGCTGCCGATGCGCTCCAGATGACCCGCAACTTCGATGGCCATGGGCGTTTCCGATGAAAGACCATCTCGAACGATACGCGCATGTTCGCCCACGCTCTAGGGAACCTCTGAACAAGGTCTATTTCCGCCATGGCCGCGTTGGGGCGCACTCCGGAAGCATCGCGAACTTACAGCATTTTCGCGATTTGCCTCCGGGCGCCGCGCGCCGCACGCCCCGCCTTGCCCTGACAAAAACATCCACTTGTTCAGAGCTTCCCTAGGCAGCGACAGTCGGTATTTCTACAATCGTGGCTCACGATGGCTGGAAGGCACTCAATGAGCACTCGGAATCTCTTCGTTGTCGACCCCGCAGAGTTGGGCATGCATGGCGGCAAGATCCGCGATCTTACGCTGCGGGTCGAGAAGGACGTCGAGGATGGACTATTGCCCGCGTGCCAGTTCGCCATCGCACGGCATGGACGCATCGCTCAGTTCGGCTGGTTCGGCCAATCGCAGCGGAACTCGCTGTTCAATGTGTTCTCCTGCACCAAGGCAATCACATCAGCCGCAGCGTGGTTACTGATTCAGGACGGCAAGCTCGACATCGGCGAGCGCGTCGCAGACATCGTTCCCGAGTTCGCAAGCAATGGGAAGGGCGCGATCACCGTCGAGCAGTTATTCACCCACACGGCAGGGTTTCCGCATGCCCCGTTCCGACCGACTGAATGGAACGATCGCAAGCGTCGACTTCAGCGCCTGTCGGAGTGGACGCTCAATTGGGAGCCTGCCAGCCGGTTCGAGTACCACCCGACTTCGAGCATGTACGTGATCGCCGAGATCATCGAGCGCCGCTCACACACGCCCTTCGAGACATTCGTGAAGCAACGCATCATCGACGCGCTCGGCATCGAAGATCTGTATCTCGGCTGTCCCGATAGCGAACATCACCGGATTCTGGACGTCGTGCACGTGGGCGAGGCGCTCACTGCCGCCGACTATCGCGCATTGGGCATGCCCGAGCCGCCGGTGACGGAAGTGACGGAAGAGGCGCTCACCAACTTCAACGACGCCGCAGTGCGGCGTGTTCCCATCCCGGGTGGTGGCGCAGTAGCGACCGCGGCTGCGATGGCGCTATTCTATCAGGGCCTGCTCGACGGTGGCGTGAGCCTTGCCGGCCGCAAGGTGTGGGCGGATGAAACGATCAGCCAGGCGCTCACGGTACGCACCGAGCTGCCGGACTTTTTCGGCACGCCTGTGCATCGTGCGTTGGGTGTCGTCATCGCCGGCGACGCGCGTCGCAATGCGCGCGGCTTCGGTCACGCCAATTCGGAACTCGCCTTCGGCCACGGTGGCGCGGGCGGTCAGATCGCCTGGGCCGATCCGGCGACGGGCATCTCCTTCGCCTATTGCACGAATGGTCACGACCGCAATCCACTGCGCCAGGGCCGCCGCGGCGTGTCGCTGTCGAATCGCGCCGCAATCTGCGCGCTGGCGGACGACTGAGGGAATTGGGGGACAGGGAAATAGGGGACAGTTGTCCTATTTCGGAT
>JBGSQB010000202.1:0-18965 GCA_041738285.1 Pseudomonadales bacterium
CGGCTTCAGGCCATGCGCCTTCGCGTACTCGGGTGACGCCACCAGCACCGCGCTCGCGCCATCGACGACGCCGGATGAGTTGCCCGCGTGGTGCACATGGTTGACGCCATCGATCTTCGGATACACCGCGCGACAGATCTCATCGAACGTGCGTTTATCGTTGGGCGGCGCGACCGCGCCCATCTTTTCGAAGGCAGGCTTCAGCCCTGCCAGACTCTCCATCGTGGTGCCCGGACGGGGATACTCGTCGTGATCGAGCGCAAGCGTGCCGTCATCGTTGTAGATGGGTACGACGCTGCGCTTGAACCGCCCGTCCTTGATTGCCGCTGCCGCGCGCGCCTGGCTCTTCACGCCCACTGCATCCACATCGGCGCGGGTGAACCCTTCGAGGGTCGCGATCAGGTCCGCGGAAATGCCCTGGGGCACCAGCGGATACTGGGCGTACAGATGAGTGTTGTTGGCGGTGAAACCGTCAACGTGCAGCGCCGCAGGCCGCGACATGGATTCAACGCCACCCCCGACGACGAGGTCCTGGTGACCGGCAAGCACGCTCATCGCCGCAAAGCTCACTGCCTGCTGCCCGGAACCACAGAAGCGATGCAGCGTGACGCCCGGCGCGGTGACCGGCCAGCCGGCATCGAGTACCGACATGCGGGCGATGTCCATCGCGTGATCGCCCGAGCCTGATCCAGTACCCATGATCACGTCTTCGATGTCGGCGGGGTCGAACCCGACGCGATCCTTCAGCGCATTGAGCACCTGCGCCAGCACGCGCTGCGGGTGGATGTGACTCAGGCTGCCGATGCCGGGCTTGCCGCCGCCGCGGGGCGAACGGACGCCGTCGATGATCCAGGCTTCTTTCATGGTGATCTCCCAGGTTTGTGCCAATGCTACCCTGGAATCCATCGGTTTGGTCCAAACCAAACGATGCGTCAGACTCTGTGAAAATCACTCGAGAGACTGACCATGACCGAATTTGCAACACCCAACTTCACCACCGACCTTTCCGGGCAGGTGGCCCTCGTCACCGGCACGACGTCGGGGCTCGGGCGCCGCTTTGCGACGGTGCTCGCCAAGTGCGGTGCAAAAGTCGCGCTCACCGGACGCCGGGTGGATCGCCTCGAAGAACTCGCCACGGAAATTCGCAGCTTCGGCGGTGAATGCGTGCCGCTTCGACTCGACATGACCGACACCGACAATCTGGTGTCGGTGGTGAACGACACGGAAGCTGCGCTCGGCACGATCACGATCCTCGTCAACAATGCCGGCATTCCCGATGCCCAGCGCGCGCACAAGATGTCGAATGAGCTGATCGATGCGGTGTTCGATACCAACCTGCGCGGCCCGTACGTGCTGTCGTGTGAGGTGGCGCGGCGCTTGATCGCCAAGGAATTGCCCGGACGCATGGTCAACATCTCGTCGATGGGGGCGTTCAACTACGGCGGTGGCGGCGCCGCGCTGTACTCCATCACCAAGGCCGGCATCGTGCGCATGACCGAAGCACTCGCCGTGGAGTGGTCGCGCTACCACATCAACGTCAACTGCATCGCACCGGGCGCGTTCGCCTCCGAAATGATGGACGGCATGCTGCAGCGCATTGGTGACATCACCAAGAATTTTCCACGCAAACGTCTCGGCGATCCCGCGCAACTCGACAGCACACTGCTCTACTTCGTTTCACCTTCATCGGAATGCGTCACCGGCATGGTCGCGAAAGTGGATGACGGTCAGGGTTCTCGATGAATCACGGGAAATTGGGGACAGTTGACCTATTTCGGTTGGTTCGAGGTGCGAGTTGGTGCCCCGACTCGAAATAGGGCAACTGTCCCCAATTTCCCATGGACGATCTCATTTCTCCAACTCTTCGAAGAAGCTGCGCCGGCCACTCGTCAGCCCCAGTGCCTTCCAAGTTGGCCACAGTCGCCCAACGCGCTCCTTGAACGCGTCGCGGTAGTACTCCTCGTCGAGAAAGCCCTGCTGATACTGGAAGTGCATGTTGTCCCAGTGGGTTTGCTGAGCGATCTGCCACAGGCGAAAGCGGCCGCGCTCTTCAGCGGTCAGCGTATCGAGCGCTGCAATGTCTTCGGGATATCCGGCGGACGTCAGCTTCACGATGATGCCGCCGATGCTGCCTGACGCCGCTTCAACTGCCATCTCCTGCAGCGCGTCGGCACGCAGCTGATACGTCTGCGACAACGCGAGTCGTTGCGTGACTTCCAAAGACTTCGTGTTCTGCCGCACCTGCACGGCCAGGTACGCAAGCGTTGCAATGACACCGAAGGCGCCCAGGAATTCACCCAGCGCACCGAGTTCGATAATGCTCATAGTGGCTCCTCGCATTCAACGATCCCAAGGATCGCTCAGCGCACCGCGAAAAGCAGCATCATCCCGAGTGCTCGCCGACACGTTTTTTTGCGGCAGGAACGCACAGTTCGCGCAGCGTCGCCTTGTGCGCAGCGCAGCGCTGTGGTGGCATCACAAGTGACGCGCGCAAACATCGCAAGGAACCCAATGGAGCTGCTCGGTTACACGCTGCTCGGCATCGTGGCGCTGTGCTATGGCATCGCCATCGTGATCGGGCTGGTGGTGGCATGGCCGTGGGGGATTCTCGGTTTGATGGCTCTGCTCGGATTCGGCGTGCTGCTGGTCAAGGTCATTACGGAACGGCTGCGCAATCGCGAAGACGATCACTACACCAACTCGGTAGACCAATGAAAATCACCACCCAGGACTGCTTCGAAGATGCCGCGATCAGCACCACACTGGGGCTCGTGCGCGGCAATACCATCCGCGCGCGCCATCTCGGAAAGGACATTCTGGCCGGCCTGCGCTCGCTGGTGGGCGGCGAGATTACCGAGTACACCAAGATGCTGGCCGAGTCGCGCGAGCAGGCGCTTGATCGCATGATTGCCGAAGCCAAACGGCTGGGCGCAGATGGCATCGTTGCCGTGCGCTTCGTTACCGCTCCGGTCATGCAAGGTGCGGCGGAACTGCTCGCCTACGGCACGGCCGTGAAGCTGAAGCGGTAAAGCGCACCCCAAGCGCAACCGGTGCAAGGGGCAGCGCAGTCGCCTACGCTGTCGCTTTCCAACGCCACCGGCAGACCGATGAAAGCGGACCAGATTCCGCCTGGCACAAGGCGCAGCCCGCTTGGCGTGGTCAGCGAAACCGGACGTCTGTTTCAGCTGGCGTTGCCGCTCATGGGCGCCCAACTCGCCTCGATGGGTATGGGTGTTCTCGATGTGGTGATGGCGGGCCGTTACAGCTCCGTGGACCTCGCCGGTGTCGCCCTCGGTGGCAGCGTCTTCTGGCCGGTGTTGATGCTGATGATGGGCCTGGTGCAGGCCGTCACGCCGACGGTCGCACAGCTCAATGGCGCGCAACGTCCGGCCGAGATCGGCGAGGTCATCCGGCAGGGTCTGTGGCTGGCACTCGGCGGCGGTCTCGCCGCAGCACTGATCCTGAACAACATCGAAGCCGTCTACCTCTGGCTCGAGGTAGACCCGGCCGCCATTGCGATCTCGGTGCCGTACATCCGCATGTGCTCCTACGGAGTGCCTGCTCTGATGTGTTTCTTCTGCCTGCGGTTTCTCGCCGATGGCCTCGGGTTCACGCGACCCGCGCTACTGATTGCGGTGGCCGCGTTGCTGCTCAAGCTCCCGCTCAACTACGTGCTGATCTACGGCAAATTCGGCTTGCCGGAACTCGGCGGCGTGGGCTGTGGCGTCGCGCAAGCGATCCTGATGTGGTTGCAGCTCGCACTCATCCTTGTCGTGGTCACGCGCAGACGTTTTCACCACACCGGCTGGATCGGAATTTCGCGCCCCGACTGGCCGCGCATCCGACGACTGCTGGTCATCGGCATACCGATTGGTGCCACGATTTTCGCAGAGATGGGTCTGTTCGCCTTCACCACGCTACTACTGGGGCGCTTTGGCGCCGAAGTCGTCGCCTCCCACAACATCGCAATGAACATCAATGGTGTGCTGTTCATGCCGGCGTTGGCCATCGGCATGGCGGCGACGATCCGCATCGGCTTTCGGGTCGGTGCGGGCGAACTCTTGCAGGCGCGAACCACCGCCGCGATCGCCATGGGTACCACCGTGGTGGTGGCGCTGCTCGGGTCGCTCTTCGTCTTTTTCCTGCGCACACAGCTGGTCGGCTTGTACACCTTGGAGACGGCGGTGCACCGGCTGTCCAGCACCTTGCTGCTGTTCGTGGTGTTCTTTCTGCTATTCGATGCGTCGCAGACCGCGGCCGTGGGCGCCCTGCGCGGGTACAAGGACACGCGCGCGCCGATGTACATCGCGCTGTTCAGCTACTGGGTGATCGGTCTACCGCTCGGCTGTACGCTGGGATTCGGTTGGGTCGGTGAGCCCATGGGCGTGTACGGGTTCTGGATCGGGGTTGCATCGGGGGTCGGCACCGCCGCGCTGCTCCTGAGTGGGCGGCTCTGGCGCCTGAGCGGCAGCGGCACGCGAATTCACGCGCTCTCGCTGGGATAATCGAATCAGCGGTCTGTGGCCAGCACGTATCGGTGCACGAAGCGGTCGGTCTTACCGCGAATCGCCGGATCGAACACGCTCAGGGTGTGGTCATCGGCTGGGTTGCGCAGCACGTCGAGCATGCCTGTGAAGCGAAAACCGTGCGCCTCGATGTCCGCGCGCGCGAAAGCCTCTTCGACGCGGTGCAGGTCCTGGGCATCGCGCGTGCGACTGCCATCGGCCGCCGCGTGATCGATGATCGCCAGTACGCCGCCTGGCTTAAGCAGGGTGCGGATCTCCGCGAAGAAAGCATCGGGGTTCATATTCCAGCCGTCGGTCTTGAAGTACAGATCGTGGTAAGTCATGACCATCAGCACCATGTCGACCGTCGCAGGTTCGATGCCGAGCGCACCGATCTCCGCGTCATGGCGCGCGACGTTGGCCGACAGATTGCCGCTGGCGATGCGTTCATCCAGTGTCTTGCCGGCGAAACCGAGATAGGCCGCATTGTTGTGCATGATCACGCGACCCGACTCGCCCACTACATGACCGAGTAACTGGCTGTAGTAGCCGCCTCCGGCGAAGAGATCGAGCACCGTCATCCCGGGCGTGACCCCGAAGAATGCGAGTACGGCTCGCGGATGATCGTTTGCGTCACGCGCGATGTCGGCATCGGTTCGAGTCGGCGTCTCCTCAGCGTTGGCGAAGGGGCCGATGACGGTGAGGCCAATCAGGATCAGGCCGATGAGCGGTGCGAGCAGGCTGCGTGACATGGCGGGCTCCTTGGGCGGTGCTTCGATCGCGTCGATGCCAATGAAATGACGGCGGGCGCGCGGTTGCAAGGCTGCCGGTATTCCGCGAGCCTTGCCAATCGGGTTGGCGGTAGCTTGACCATGAAGCAGCAACGATGAAGTGGCGCGGACTGCGGCGCAGTCAGAACGTCGATGATCGACGCGGCCAGCGATCAGGCGGCCGCGGCGGACGCATCGGTCTGCCGATCGGCGGCAAGGGCGGCATCGGTCTCATCGCCGTGCTGGTGATCGGCTATTTCATCGGCGGCCCGGAACTCGTGCTGAGCCTCCTGGGCGGATCCTCGACATCCGGCCGCGTGAGCACACCCAATGAGGCGAGTGCGCCGCGCCGCGTTCCTGCGGGAGATGAAGCCGGCGCATTCGCAAGTTCCGTACTCGGCAGCACCGAAGACGTGTGGGCGCAGCTGTTCGCCCGGCAGGGGCAACGCTACTCGGAGCCCACGCTCGTGTTGTTCGATGATGCGGTCGAGTCGGCGTGCGGCTACAACTCGGCGGCGGTCGGACCGTTCTACTGTCCGCCGGACCGCAAGCTCTATGTCGATTTGTCATTCTTTGCGACCCTCGCGCGCATGGGTGGCCCCGGTGATTTTGCCCAGGCCTACGTGATCGGCCATGAGGTCGGCCATCACGTACAGAATCTGCTCGGCACCGCGCGCAGTGTCAGGGACGCGCAGCAACGTACGACTCAGGCCGGCGCCAACCGGTTGCAGGTCGACATGGAGCTACAGGCGGACTGCTATGCCGGCGTCTGGGCACATCACGCCAACGCCAGCGCTACGATCCTCGAACCCGGCGACATCGACGAAGGACTGGCGGCCGCCGCCGCCATCGGTGATGACACGTTACAACGCAACGCGGGTCGCCGGGTGGCGCCCGAAGCGTTCACCCATGGTACGTCGGCGCAGCGCAAGCGCTGGCTCCAGATCGGGCTGTCAACGGGCGACATTGCGGCGTGCGATACGTTTGCCGGCTGAGCGGCATACGCATCGCAGCATCACTCAATGCACTCGCCATAGCTGCGGGCGCGCTCGATCTTGGTCGATTCGTCGCGTGAAAGATGGCGCCATGCGAGCGTCAGAAAGACGAGTGAGATCAGCAGCGTGGTGAGACACAAGGCAATAGAGAGCTGCAGCGCGCTCGCATCGTCCATGCCGCGAGACTGCAAGTGATCCGACAGCTTGCCCATCACGTACGGCCCAAGCGCGAGACCAAGGAACGTGTTGACCAGAATGTAGTAGGCCCCGGCAAGCGCGCGCATGCGCGGCATGACGAGGTCCGCGGCCGTGCTCGGCGGAATGCCCGCGACGCATGAGGCGACCATGGTCAGAAAGAAGTTCAAGATGAACACCGTGCTCAAGTCCGGTGTGTAGATCATCCACAACACGAGCGGAATCGTGGCGATCACGGACACGTAGCCGACGATGAGGCGGCCCGCGGGCATGCGCGTCTTGAACCAATCCGCGGCCATGCCGCCGAGCGTGACACCAAACATGCCACCAAACGCCGCACCAAGCCCGACGTACAAACCCACTTCGGTTGCGGTGACATCATGCAGCCGCAACAGCAGCGGCGCCGTCCAGTAGCCAACGCCATAGCCGACGAACGCGGTCGTCGGGAACGCGATCATCGTGTAGATCATCGAGCGCGTGCGGAAGATCAACGCGAAGGTGGCGGGATCTCGCACTGCAAGCGACTGTCCCCACGAGAACGTGATGTACGCGCCGATGCCGATGGCCACCCACTGGGCGATGTCGCCGGTCAGCACCATGAGTCCTGCTGCCACCAGGCCAATGAGCGCCGCGCCAAGCGCGTTGAAGGACAGCGATGCGCCATCCCGCGCGAGGCCGATGAGGTTGAACAGCGGCAGGATCGCGGCGAGTTCCACCGCGAGTACTTTCAGCGGCGCGGGATGCCGAGCGCCCACGAGACCGTCGCTGATGCCGCGCGTGGGTTCGCGCAACGTTCGCACCCACGCCGCCATCAAGATGCCCGGAATTCCGACTGCTAGAAACGCGACATGCCAGCCTTTGAGCTTGAATGGTGCATCGGCAACGACGGGGTGAAGGTCATTCCATGTCTCCATGATGAAACCGCCGAGAAAGAGTCCGATGCCACCGCCGATGTACACGCCCGATGCATAGATGGCGATGACCGTGGCGCGCACCCGCGGTGAGTAGTAGTCCGATAGCATCGAATACGCTGCAGGGGACGCGCTCGCTTCGCCGATGCCGACGCCGATGCGGCACGCTGCCAACACGCCAAACGAGCGCGCGAAGCCGGAAAGCGCGGTCATCAGGCTCCAGAACAAGAGTCCGATCGAGATCAGGCTGCGGCGCACCCAGACATCTGCAAAGCGCGCAAGCGGAATGCCGAACACGGCATAGAACACCGCGAACACGGTGCCGTACAGAAACCCCATCTGTGCATCGGTGACACCGAGATCCGCCTGAATCTCCTGGGTGAGGATCGACAGGATATTGCGATCGATGAAGTTGAAGACGTAGACGATGACAAGCACGAACAACACGTAGTGGGCATACCAGCCACCGGTGCGCGGTTCGCTCGTCGATTCCCTCACCGCTCACCGCCCGAATTCTGCATCCCTTGCAGCCATTAACCACAAAGCGGCGGCAGTCACCAACAGAAAAGTTGGCGTCATCACCTGCGCCCACCTCTGTAATATCGAGGCCGGCTCGCGCGTATCTAAATCAACCGTCAAATCGAAGGCATCCGATGAAGCTGGTCAAGATCGTTGGCATCACCGTGCTCGTCTACGTCGGCCTCATCGCGGCACTGGAAGGCGTCATCTGGTACACGCAGCCGGAAATGCCAGGCGGCGTGATCATCACCACCACGAGAGGCGATGGCGAACAGACGCATCGCACGCTCGCCGGCTTTCGGCACAACGATAGACTCTACGTCGCTTCCAACCACTGGCTGCGCACCTGGTATCACCAGGCGCTGGCCAATCCAAACGTGGAGGTCACGATCAAGGGTGTTCGTGCGGCGTATTCGGCGGTTCCGATCCAAGGCGCCGAGCGCGACGAATTGTCTCGCGCCTATGAGATGGGGTTCGTGCTTCGACTGTTGTGTGCGTTCGCACCGAGCAAGTTCCTGCGCCTCGACCCTGTATAACGTGCCGGTCCGCTCAACTCGGTCTCTTCCTCAGTGCGATGCTCTCCTCAGTCCTCGAACGCGTACCTCACTTCGAGCAGGAATCGTCGCGGCTCGGCCCAGTATCGCGTCACCGTGCCCGTGCCAAGGCCACCGCCCGACAGATCGATCGCCGCCGGGTAGTACTCCTTGTCGAGCAGGTTAGTGCCGGACAGAGAGATGCGCGTGCGGCCATCGCCGAGTTGCCAGCTGATGCGTCCATCGAGCAACCCATAGCCACTTTGGCGTGAGATCTTGTAGGTTTCGAGCGTGTTGAACGTGCGATCGCGATAGAACCAGCCGAGCTGTGATTCGACCTCGTTGTCGCCCGATGGCCGGAACGTGTAAGACGCGCTCAGGCCGATGGTGTAGGGCGCCGTCCGTACGATTTCGGTGTCCGACAAATCGCGTGTCACGATGATTGGCTGGAAGTTCTGATCGACCAGGTTGTCTTCCACGGTGAACTCGTCGTACTCGCCATCGATCCAGCCGAACGACGCCATGAGGAACCAGGCTTCATTCGGCGCGAAGCTGAACTCACCTTCAATGCCGTACAGCGTCGCTTCCTGCGCATTGATGAGATCCGCCGTGGGCTGGTTTTCGACCACACGTCCCACCGTCAGCTGCTGGTTCTCGTAGCTGTTGTAGAAGCTCGTCACATTGGCAACCAGGCGGCGATCGAGCCAGGCGGACTTGATACCCAACTCCCAGTTCTTGGACACCTCCGGATCGTACGCGCGCATACGCACATCCTGGTTGAAGCCGCCGCTCGAGTAGCCCTTGCTCCAGCTTGCATACACCATGATGTTGTCAGCCAACGTATAGTTGGCAATGAACCGCGGCGTGACTTCGTCGAACGATTTCGACTGGACGCACCGCCCCTTCGGTCCTGGAGCCCCACCGTCCGGGCACACCAGCGTCGGATTGGGAACGCCACCGAGCAACGTCTGAGTTCGCACGTAGGTGCGATCGTCCTCGGTATAGCGCGCGCCCGCAGTAACTGACAGTGCGTCGGTGATGTCGTAGGTCGCCTCGAAAAAGGCCGCCCAAGAGGAGTTGTTGGCATCGAAGCCCGTCTCCGAGCTACCGACGAACTGTGTGAACGTCGCGAGCGTGCCGAACGTCGATCCGGGAGGCAATCCAAATGCTGGTGGTGCCGGCACGTAGAAGAGCCAGCCATCGTTGGGTGGCGCGATCCCAGGAGGCGGCGGCTGAACGTTGCGATACAACGGCACCACCAGTGGCATGAACGCATCTTCTTCGAACCAATAGCCGCCGACGACCCAGTTCAGGCGCCCGTCGAGACTATCTCCCGCGAGGCGGATTTCCTGCGAGAGCTGATCCTGTTCCGTGTTGTCGTAGGAAAGCACTTCGAGATAGGACGGCGAGCCGACCGTGTCGCTGGCCCATCCCCAGGATTGGTTCATTTCGGTGATGTCGCGATAGCCGGTGATCGAGGTGACCTCACCGATTTGCGTATCCCATGTCAGCGTCAGCGTCGCACCCCAGGTCTCGACGCGATTTTTGTCTGGGTCGTTATCGGCGGAGCGATAGCGGCCGGTTGCGTTACAGGTGTCGCGGATCTCGTCGAACACACCAAACACATAGGAGATGAACGGCAGCCCCGCTGTTGCCTGCGCACCGGTGGCCGGTCCGCCCCAGACACATTGGCCCAGTGCGGAGTGCTCGTCCTTGCGTTCGCCATCGAGTGTGAGTTCGACATCGAGCGTGTCGGTGGGTGTCCACAAGGTGGATAGCCGCCCCGCGAGGCCGTCCGTGTCATTCCAGTCCTGCCCCGTCGCAGTGTTTTCGACGTAACCATCGGCTCTGCGTAGCTGAACAGCCGCGCGCGTCATCACCGTGTCCGAGAGCGGCAGGTTCAACATGCCCGCGGCGCGGTATTGGCCGTCGTTACCGATACCCGCCTGTACGACCCGTTCGAGCGCATCACTCGGCCGTTTCGTGATCACCTGAACGAGTCCTGCGGTCGTGTTGCGCCCGAACAGGGTTCCCTGCGGACCACGCAGCACCTCGACACGCTCGACGTCGAGCAGATCGAACATCGATCCCTGCGGGCGCGCCAGGTACACGCCATTCAGATAGATGCCGACTTTCGGATCCTGCGGTGGTGACCAGTTGACCTGTCCGATACCGCGCAGAAATATCTGCGCGGAGTTGCGCGAGGATCCTGCAAACTGAAAGTCCATGTTGGGCGTGAGGCGATCAATGTCGGAGATGTTGATGACACCGCGCGCCTCCAACTGCTCACCAGTCATGGCTGTGACTGGGATCGGCACGGTCTGTACCGTCTCTTCGCGTCGCCGCGCCGTGACCACGATTTCTTCGATGCCCGATGCTGCCGCGGCGCCTTCTGCCGCCAACGCTGCACGGTAGGGAACAACGAGACCTGCGAACGCGAGTGCACCCATGATCGGAAACAGACGCATGCTCCTCCCCCCCGAGTACGAAATGCGATAGGTCCAGAATCTAGCACCCGGGTCTTGACAGCGGCAACGCAAATCGCCCCAAGCTAGGCTCCGGCAAACCGATTGGGGAAGGCACGTGAGCGACCAGATCGACGCCATGCGCCGTCATTTCCAGAACCCCTACGAAACCTACGCAATCGGCCGCGCCCAGCGTCTGTTCAAAGATGCTCGCGGCATCTGGTACGCAACCCGATACGATGATGTCGATGCAATTCTGTCCGATCGACGCTTCGGCAAGAAGGCGTTGCCCGGCACGGAACACCGTCTGCCCATCCAGCAGCGTACCGAACAGTCCGATCGACTATCGGTACTCAACATCGATCCGCCTGATCACTCCCGCATCCGCGGTCTGTTGACGAAGGCGTTCAGTGCGCGCCGCGTCGAAGCGATGCGCCCCACCATCGATTCACTTGTCAATCGACTCCTCGAAAATCTCGCGCCTCGAGGTGAGATGGAGATCATGCGCGAGTACGCATTCCCGATTCCCGCAACCATCATCAGTGACATGCTCGGCATTCCGGAGGACGACCGCGAACGGTTCGCAATCTTGTCCAACGCAATCATCGAATTCGGCTCTGGAACTCCACCTGGCGCTGACGAGCAAGCTCATCGGGCGAAGGCGCGAGAAGCGACGGCTGCGTTCGACGGCTATCTGGCACCCTTCTTCGATGGCCGACACGGGTCCACTCGCGACGATCTAACAACCGCACTGATGCGTGCGGAGAGCGACGAGGGTCGCCTCAGTCACGAAGAGCTGACTCAGAACGTGCGCCTGCTCTTCATGGCCGGCCATGAGACGACGGTGAACCTCATCGGCAACGCGCTGGTCGCGCTGTTCAAACATCCGCAACAGCTTGCGAAGCTGCGTGGGCGGCCCGCGCTCATGCCGCAGGCCGTCGAGGAGTTCCTGCGCTACGACTCATCCGTACAACAGCTGCCACGGGTCGCGCAGGCCGACATCGAATTCGCCGGAGAAACGATCCTTGCGGGTGAAATGGTGATCTGCCTGCTCGGCTCGGCGAATCGTGATCCCGACACCTATTCACACGCGGATCAACTCGACATCGACCGGCCCTTCGTGCGATCCAAGAGCTTCGGTGGCGGCATTCACTTCTGCCTCGGCGCACAGCTGGCGCGCATCGAGACCGAGATCGCCATGACCGCGATTCTCGCGCGCCTGCCTGAGCTGCAAATCGAGAACCTCGATCGCGTGGCATATCCTTTGAACCCGTTCTTCCGTGGGCCGCTGCGTCTCGATGCGCGCTGGCCCGTGTAGACCCGACATTTACAGGCGACAGAGGATTAATCAGTGACGACACAACAAGACATCGCAGCAATCTCGAAACTCTATGCCGACTGGCGCGCCGCCGTCGAAGCGGCCGACATTGAGCGCTACGTTCGGGTACTCGACGACGATGTTCGGCTGATGCCACCAGGCGCAGACAACATCGTCGGCGCAGCCAAATACGCAGGATTTCTGGAACCGGTGTTCGCCACGGCTACCTACAAAATCGAGGTGGCCAAACCCGCGAACATCGAAGTAATCGGTGACATCGCGGTCGCCGAGTACGAATACATCGTGCACCTGAAGCTCAAAGACGACAAACAGGGCATCGCGCAACCCGGCGCGCTGACGGCTTCACGCACGGCCTCCAGGTACTTCGATGTGTTGCGTCGCCAAGCCGATGGTAGTTGGGCGGTCTGGCGGCATACATGGAACGCAAGCGCCGCCCAATAGCGCGGTGTGCCCTAAGAGGCGCGCTGGAATTCGAGCTTCAGCTCCAGCGTGCCGAGCATGATGCCCGGTTGATGCATGAAGGTGTTACCGGGTGCATAGGAAATACCATCGAGCCGGTCCAGCAACCGCGTCCATGCGATGGTCTGTTCGAGCCGCGAAATGCCCGCCCCGGGGCACACTCTCGGGCCAGCCGAGAACGTCAAATGACGGGAAACTGCCTTGCGGTCGAGTTGCAACTCATGCGGACACTCGAACTCTTCGGCATCGACGTTTGCCGCGCCCCAGCGCAGATGCAACAGCGAGCCCTTGGGGACGGGCACGCCTTGGAACACTTCGTCCTGACTGGTGGTGCGCGTGGAAAGGCCTTGGGTCGGCGATCGCAGGCGCATGGTCTCCTCGATGAACTGGCGGATGGTGTCGCGGTTAGCCTTTATCGCTCCGAACACGCCTGGTCGCTCGCACAGGAGCTGCGCCTGTTCCTCCAGTGCGTACTGGGTGGTCTCCAATCCGCCGATGATCATCGCGTAGACGACGCCATTGATCTCCAGATCCGTCAGCTTGCGTCCGAGCGCTTGATACGTCACCTGGGTCAGGAAGCTGATCATGTCGTCCTTGGGATGCTTTCGCTTAGCCTCAACATGTCCGTGGACGTACTCCTTGAATCCATCCAGCAACTTGAATTGGGCGTTCGTTTGCTCCTGAGTCAGCAGGTTGCGGTGCCCTTTGCCGTACACGAATGCCGCGACCTGCGCGGTGCCCCACTCGGCGAGTTGGGGAATGTCCTTCAATGGAAAACCAAGCACATTGGCCATGACCATCTGCGGCAGCGGGCGCGCGAACTCAGATATGAACTCGACCTCACCCCGATCGATCCAGTTGTCGATGAGCTGATCGACACACCCGGTAATCATCTGCGTATGGCGGCTGGCACCCGGCCCCACCCACGGGTCCGTCAACTCCTGGCGATGCGAACGCCATAGTTCGATTGTTGGGCGCAGCGTCATCATCGACGCCATCATCGCGTTAGTCTGTTGCATCTCTTCCGGCCGAAGCCCGGTCTGCAACATCTGATCCACTGCGAGAGACAGAGTCGGGGGAAACCGCACCGGATCACGAACGACCTGCGCGATGTCCGCATACTTGGTCAGGATGTAGCCATCGGTACCTGGCGTCGGGCCTTCTCCCGGCAGCCGCAGCACGGGCGCCTGCGCGTGGAGAATTTCGTAGGCTTCGTACCAATGCTCCTGTGCCCCCGGCGAGAACAAGTCAACGTCGTCCAGCCCTACGGGGCAGCGCATTGCACTGAGTGTGTGGTTAGGGTGCTTTTCGGTACTCATCGATTTCCTCTGCGACGATCACGTTCTGGCCCGCCCGAATATCCGGGGCAGATCGAGATGGGTCTTGATGCCGGGGTCAGCTGCGCAGACGTAGGGAATGGCATTGACGGCATGCATGGCGGTCGCAAGCAACCCATCGGAGACCCAGTCAGCATCAAGCTCGATCGACATCCTCGGCGTGCCTTCAATGGTGATGGCGTGTTTGCCTGTCGGCCACTCAGGCGCAACGCTTGCATGCATGCGCCAGATGGTTTCGTGCACGACGCGGCTTTTGCCGGCGGCGCGCCCGGTCCATTGCCACCGCTGTCCGCCCACGGTGCCCTTTGCAACCCTACCGGCGGCCGTTTCCAGGTCCTCGGTAGCGGTGGCGATCTCCATCTCGTCAACGACTTCGTCGAGCGCCAGGCCGATACCGTCTGCGACCAACTGAATGCTCTCGGCGAACAGGCCGTTCAACCATTTCCGCCGCCGCGCCCCGTCGGCATGAAATCGTTCTACCGAGCTGCCGAAGCCCATGCTGTCGAACATGATCTCGGGCGACGGATAATACTGAAAGTTCGAGATCTCGCGGATCACGATGCGTTCGATGTCGCGCGACAACGCAGTCATCGTCAGCGGCAGCAGGTCACCCATCCAGCCCGGGTTGAGGCCCGTCGAATGAAACGTGCTCCCGCCAGCGGCACACGCATCGGCAAGCCGCGCAACCAACGCCAGACCGTGTGCTTTCGGATACAGGTAGCCGACCACAGTGATGACGTCCTTCCCGCCGCTCAGCAGCCGGCAGATGTCGTCCACATCCTGCTGCTCATGTTCCCCATACACGAGCGAGGCCAACGGCGCGTGGATGACGACATCAGCGGGGCTGTCGAGGATCGCCTCGATCGTGCCGGTGGCCGGAATACCGAGTGGGGGTAGACCCAGCAACTCGCCAGCGTCGCGGCCAATCTTGTCGGCGGACACCGCGTGCATCCCCACCAGTTCGAGGTCCGGTCGGCGGTGCACCTGAAAAGCCGCATGTCGACCGACCGTGCCGCTCGCCCACTGGAACACCTTGTACGACATGCCTCACCTCGTCGGCAGCTCACATCGAGCCTACCGCCATGGCAGGGGATACGCGACTCTCCGAACTGGGAGTGCCGCGCCGCCACACCAGTGGCACACTTATACCCGCTGCGCTGTGGGCGAAGACCCGCTGCGCTGTGGGCGTCAAGAATGCCCGCGCA
This sequence comes from Pseudomonadales bacterium, assembly GCA_041738285.1. Lineage (GTDB taxonomy): Bacteria > Pseudomonadota > Gammaproteobacteria > Pseudomonadales > Azotimanducaceae > SZUA-521. The sequence goes on from JBGSQB010000202.1 coordinate 15,234, forward strand.
CTACTGGGTACGGGGGGAATCGAACCATGGAAATGCGGCTGCTCGGCCGGTCCGGCGTGAGTGTCAGCAAGCTGTGTTTCGGCGCCGGGATGTTCGGCTACTTCGGCAACGAGGACGAGACCGACTGCACACGGATGGTGCATCACGCCATCGACGCGGGCATCAACTATTTCGACACCTCTGACGTGTACTCCCACGGTGAATCTGAATCGCTCCTCGGCAAGGCGCTGAAGGGTCGCCGCCACGACGTCGTTCTCGCCACCAAGTTTGGTTTGCCGATGACCACCAATCCGAACCAGCGCGGCAATTCCAGGCGCTGGATCGTACGCGAAGTAGAACAGAGCCTGACGCGCCTCGGCACCGACTACATCGACTTGTATCAGGTGCATCGCCCTGATGCGGCGACCGACATCGACGAGACACTCTCGGCACTGTCGGACCTCGTGCGCGCGGGCAAGGTACGGCTGCTCGGTTCGTCGACCTTTCCCGCCGAACAGATCGTCGAAGCCCAATGGGTCGCGGATGCACGCGGGCGCGAACGATTTCGTGTAGAGCAACCGCCGTATTCAATCTTCGCGCGACGCATCGAAGCCGACGTGCTACCCACCTGCCAGCGTTACGGCATGGGCGTGGTGGTGTGGAGCCCACTGTCACAAGGCTGGCTGACCGGCAAGTGGCGGCGCGGACAGAAACCAAACGACACCAACCGTGACAAACTGCAACCCCACCTCTACGACATGACGCGCGCCGACAACGCCCGCAAGCTCGAACTCATCGAACAGTTGAGCGACGTGGCCGATGCGGCAGGCATTTCACTGATGCATATGGCCATCGCTTTTACCTGCGCGCATCCCGCCGTCTCCGCATCGATCATCGGACCGCGCACGTACGAGCAACTCGACGGTTTGCTCGCCGGCGCCGACATTGTGCTGAGCAACGAGGTGCTCGATGCCATCGATGCCATCGTTGCCCCCGGCACCACAGTCAGCCACGACGACGACGGCTACATCGCGCCGGAAATCGCCGACAAGACACTCAGACGACGCGTGGTCGCGCGCAACATTCACGAACCCGCCCGGGAAACGCTGCGCAATATCGATGCGTTTCGCGAACAGAAATCCAAACGATGACGACCATCGGGAGCCCGCTATGACGCTCACGACTTATCCACTGTTCCAGCAGGCGTACCTGGTCAACGATCTCGAACAGTCGATCCACAACTGGAACAAGTTGTTCGGCGCGGGTCCATTCGTGCTGGTGCCACACCATAAGACGGACCGGTTCACATATCGGGGCACCGACCAGGAAGCAGACGTCTCCTATGCCTTCGGCTATCTGGGCGACACCATGATCCAGTTCATTCAGCAACACGACGATACGCCGTCGATCTATCGCGACATGTTCGCCAAGGGTGCTGAAGGGTTTCATCACGTCGGCGTGCTGGTGCACGACTGGCAGGCTGAACGAGCGCGCCTGCTCGATATGGGTTTCGAGATTGCCTGTGAACTGTGGGCCGACAACGTCAACGCCGCCTACTTCGACACCCGCAAGGTGAACGGGTGTTTCACGGAGATCCACGGCGATCCACCGCATATTCTTGGAACGTTCGCGAACTGGCGTCGCGCACATGAGCTGTTCAAGCCGGGCGACGATCCGATCGTGCGCTAGTCGATTCTGCGCCTGTATCGTACTTGGGAGGGACGGGGATGATGGATCGCGAAGGAGGCATCGCGTCGCTGTCTCGCGCACATCGCCGATGGTCCGCGTGGTGGATCCTGGCTGCACTGCCCCTCGCCGGCTGCCAAGGCGAAGTGGCGGATCGGCCGATGGAAACAGTTGCCACAGTTGCCAGCATCGAAACAGCGGCGGGGCAGTCAGTTTACGATCAACACTGTGCTTCCTGTCATGATGGCGCCGTGGCCAAAGCGCCGCACCGCGAGATGGTAGCGATGATGACACCCGCAGCGGTGTTGGCGTCCCTGACCACCGGCGTGATGCGGGATCAAGCCGCGATGTTGTCAGCGACTGATCGCACCAACGTCGCCGAGTACTTAACTGGCGTATCCATCGACAGCGCATCGCCATCGGTGGCACCGGTGTGCGATGCAATGCATGCGGCGTTCGATTTCGAACGTCCCCCGAGCGCGACCGGCTGGGGGCAAGATCCCGCTAATCGACATCAGATCTCCGGCGCAGTCGCCGGGCTTTCCGCTGCCTCGATCGCAAACCTGAAACTCAAGTGGGCGTTCGCGTTCCCGGGCGCAAATCGCGCGCGTTCGCAGCCGACCTTCGCGGGCGGCGCGCTGCTGGTCGGCAGTCACAGCGGCGACGTCTATGCACTGGATCAGCAAACCGGCTGCGTGCGTTGGGTCTTCGCCGCAAGCGGCGAAGTACGTACCGGCATCATCGTCGAGCCGTGGCGCGCAGGTGATCACTCGGCGCGACCGCTGGCCTTCTTCGGCGATCTGCTCGGCAACGTCTATGGCATCGATGCAACGACTGGCACGCTCGCGTGGCGGCACCGCCCGGATGATCATCCCAACGCAACCATCACCGGCGCACCCGTACTGCATGACGGCAAGCTCTATGTGCCGGTGTCGTCGCTGGAAGTCGCGATGGCGGTCAATCCAAAGTACGAGTGTTGCAAAGCGCGGGGTTGGGTCGCGGCCTACGACACAGCAACCGGCGCTCTGCTCTGGAAGACGCCAAGCATCGAGCAAGCACCCATCGCGCAGAGTCAGAATCGCTCGGGCACCGATATGTACGGTCCATCCGGTGCCACGATCTGGAATGCCCCAACCATCGATGCGGCCCGTCGACAGCTGTATGTCGGTACCGGCGAGAATATGTCGTCGCCGGCAACGCTCACGAGTGATGCCATCATGGCAATCGATCTCGACACCGGCGCCGTGAAGTGGACGTATCAGGCAACGGCAAACGATGTCTGGAATACGGCATGCGACACCGCCACCGACGACAGCTGCCCGCCGGAAAAAGGCCCCGACTTCGATTTCGGCGCGGGCACGCTGCTGTTCACCGATGCCAATGGCAAACAGCTGGTCATTGGCGGGCAGAAGTCTGGCGACGTGCACGCGCTGGATCCTGACACCGGCGCACTCGTGTGGAAGACCAAGGTCGGACGCGGCGGCATTCAAGGCGGGGTGCACTTTGGCCTTGCGGCCAACGCCACCACGATCTTCGTGCCGATCACTGATATGGATGACGGTCGCACCTACGACTCACCCGACCGGCCCGGGCTGCATGCCCTCGATGGGGCCACCGGTAAGCCAATCTGGTACGCCCCCGCGGTCGATGCCTGTGCAGGGCGGACGTTCTGCCACCCAGGCATTTCCCAGGCGATCACCGTCATCGATACGTTCGTCATCGCCGGCGGCATGGATGGCATCGTTCGCATTCACGACCAGGCCTCGGGCCACGAGCTCTGGCGCTACGACACCACGACCGCGCACACCACGATCTCGGGGGAGACGGCACACGGCGGTTCGCTTGGCGGCGGCGCCGCGCCGGTCGCCGAAGCCGGGTTGCTCGCGGTCTCATCGGGCTACGGGCTTTACAACCACATGCCGGGCAATCTGCTGCTGGTGTTCGAAGCGGGGCCCATCAATTCGGACTAACGACTACCGTCACCGATAGAGGGGGATACATGGGCATTCTGGATCGGTTCAGACTCGATGGTCAGGTGGCGGTCGTGACCGGCGCAGGCAAAGGCAT
>JBGSQB010000229.1:0-59302 GCA_041738285.1 Pseudomonadales bacterium
AACATGCATTTCAGACGGGCCGCGCCGTGGCTCAGCTCATGTACGACACCGTTGGCGGTGCCGCGGTCTATGCAAAAAACCCCTTCGATCGGCATCTGCGGGACATGAACACGATGTGCCAACACATCGTGGCTCAGAGCAAGACGCTGGAATCGCCAGGTGGCCTGCTACTGGGGGTCGAAGATCGTGCGGCTCGCATGTTGTAGGTGAAGGCTTTGCGATTTGGCTCAGGAAGCATAAGCTCGACGTGTCTGCCAACTGGCGCGTACCGGCAATGCGGTCCGCGTGAGGAGGAAAGGCCGTGGTTCGCCATGGCATTGCAGCGCTCGTGGGCAGTGTGATGGTGGTCGCCAGCGCGACTGCGGGTCCCCTTGTATTCACGATGCGACAACCTCTGCCGGACATCCCCAAGCATCGCGGATTCTTCGCCTGCACCAGTGAGCTCAATCGCGCCGCGGGCCAGAATCTCGTGTACATCGAACCTCGGCACGCAGCCGATGACCTCGAACACAGTCGCTACTACCGCTTGAGCGCGCTGCTGAAGTCACCCCAGCAGTATGTGCGGGTCCATGCCGGCTGTACCACCTCCCGGGATGGGCGCGAGGTCATCGCGATGGTGATTGGTGCCGCACCCTCGGTGGACTGAGACCCCTAGCCTGCATATCTCACCGATTCTCTGCTGCGGACGCGCAGGACACGCAAATCCTGCGTTGCGCTCGGATCGGTTGCTCGACGTGCTGTTCAAGTACGCCTGCGCGCCTGATCTGTCGCGCGCCTTGCCTTTGCGTGTGCTGCACGTCCTCGCGACGAAAATCGGTGAGATATGCAGGCTAGATCCGTTCAAGCACCACGGGTAGGCTCGTGTAGCCGCGGATGAGGTTCGACTGCGTGCGCACCGGCGCGCCGACCACCTCGATGCGCTTGAACCGCGCCAGGATCTCTTCCCAGAGTACGCGCAGTTGCATCTCCGCCAGGCGATTGCCCATGCAGCGGTGGATGCCGTAGCCGAAAGAGACATGACTGCGCGCATTGGTGCGATCGATTTTCAGCTGATCGGCCTGATCGAACACGCGTTCGTCACGGTTGCCTGAAACGTACCACATGATGACTTTGTCGCCAGCCTGGATGCGTTTGCCGCCGAGTTCGACGTCCACGGTCGCGGTGCGCCGCATGTGCGGCAGCGGTGTTTGCCAGCGAATGATCTCCGACACCATATTGGGGATCAGCGCTGGATTGCTGCGCAGTGCGGCGAACTGATCGGGAAACTCGTTGAGCGCCAACACACCGCCGCTGATGGAATTTCGCGTTGTGTCGTTGCCGCCGATGATGAGCAGTACCAGCGTCCCGAGGAACTCCTGACGCGGCATGTCGCGCGTCGACTCGCCGTGCGCGAGCATGGAGATGAGGTCGAACCGCGGCGGCTGCCGGGCACGCTCATCGCGCAGGCGCAGAAAGTACTCGACGCACTCGTTCAATTCCGCCTGGCGCTGTGCGTGACTTTCCACGACGCCAGTTTGCGGTCCGCCACCGGCCACATCCGACCAGCGCGTGAGCTTGCGCCGTTCCTCGAACGGAAAGTCGAGCAGCGTCGCCAGCATCTGGGTCGTCAATTCGATCGACACACGATCTACCCAGTCGAACTGCGCGCCGACCGGTAGCTCATCGAGAATTTCTGCTGCCCGCTGGCGGATGGTGAGTTCGAGATTGGCGAGATTGCGCGGTGCTACGGCGGGCGTCACGGTCAGGCGCTGCGCATCGTGCACCGGCGGGTCCATGGCGATGAACATGGGCAGCGGGAAGTCTTCCCGCTGCTCGTGGATGGTGATGTTCTCCTGCGACGAGAACTGAATGTGATTGGCGTCCACCGACTTCATGTCGGCGTGTCGTGTCACCGACCAGTACGGACCGAATTTGCTCTGCGGGTGGTAGTGCACGGGGTCCTCCGCGCGCAGGCGCTCGAAGTAGGGTCCGTGCGTGTTGGTTGCGAACAAGTTGCGATCGCTGACATCGATGTCGTCGAGTGGCAGGGCGTATGCATGTTCGCGAGCCGCGGCGATCGCCTCGTACTCGTGCGCGAGGTGTTTCATGAGGTGCGTCCGAATGACCCGACGCGGCATCCTCGCGCGAGAACCATGGTAAATTCCAGCACTTTCCGGCGTACGAGTACCACCATGATCATCGGCTTCGTCGGTACCGGCACCATGGGCCAGCCCATTGCCACGCATCTGTTGCGCGCGGGACACACGATCGTTGCGTTCGATCGCGTCGCGGCAGCGGTCGAACCGTTGCTCGCTGCAGGGGCGGTGATGGCGCCAACGCTCGCTGACATGGGGCAGGCGGCTCGCTGCGTGTTCCTTTCGTTGCCAGGACCTGCTGAGATTGCGGCAGTGACCGATGAACTGCTGCGCGACCTGGGTGCGGGTTCCGTGATCGTGGACCTGTCGACCAATGCGGTGGAGTGCGCGCGTGCACTGGCCGCACGAGCCCGGGGTCGCGAGGTCGAGTTCATTGACGCGCCGGTCTCCGGCGGGGTTGCGGGCGCTGAGCGCGGTACGCTGTCGATCATGGTGGGCGCAACGGCGGGCGGCTTCAATCGCGTACAGCCGCTGCTCAGTTACTTTGGCCGCACTGTTGTTCATGTCGGTCCGGTGGGCGCCGGGTCGCTGGCCAAACTGGTGAACAATCAGATCTTCCTCTGCGCCAGCGTGCTGCTGCAGGAAGGGTTCGTGCTCGGTGCCAAGGCCGGTATGGATGCGTCGTCCCTCAAGCGCATTCTGGACGCCAGTTCGGCGGGGCTCTTCACCCGTAAGGCCGGGTTCATGCTGACCCGCGACTTCGATGAGGCCCCGTTCAAACTGAGCATCGCCGAGAAGGATGTCGCGGTGGCATTGGAGTCCGCGCGTGCACTTGGCGTCGACATGCCAATGACGACTGCGGCGCATGGCGTCTATCGCGCCGCCTTGGAGGAAGGGCTCGCCGCGCAGGTCTTTTCGGCGACGCTCAAGGTGCTCGAAGCGCGCGCGGGCACCACCGTTGCGGCGATCGAGGAGTAGCGCGTGCCCGCATCGCAGCCGTTGCTCGATCTGACGGATCGAAGCAACTTCCGCCAGGGATTTCCCCACGAGTTCTTCGTTGGGCTGCGTGCCCACATGCCGCTGTATTGGCACCCGCCAACGTTGCACACACCCGATGGTGAAGGCTTCTGGGTGGTGAGCCGCTACGACGATGTTGCGAGTGTCATGCGCGATCCCGATACATACTCCTCGGACACCGGCGGCGGGCGTGACGGGGGCGGCACGGCGCTCAAGGACGAACGATCTGCCGGTGTGGCGCTCAACATGACCGATGATCCGACGCACCGGCGCCTGCGTGCTCTGGTCAACAAGGGTTTCACGCCGAAAGCGATCGATGCACTGGAAGCGCAGATCGATGAACGGATGAATGCACTGCTCGACGCGGTACAAGGTCGTGAGACGTTCGATTTCGTGGCAGCGATTGCACGTGAATTGCCGCTGCAGATGATCTGCTCCGTGCTGGGCGTGCCGCAGGGTGATCGCGTGCAGCTGTGTGAGTGGATCGACCAGGGGGTCTCGACTCCGAGTGAATCGATCATTGCGCGCGAGTATCTGAACAAGATCCGCGACTACGGTCTGAAACTGATCGCGCAGAAGCGAAGGCATCCGGACAACGACATCCTGTCGACGATCGTGCATGCGCGATTCGAAGAGGATGACTCGCAGCTCAGCGACCGCGAGTTGATTGCCTTCTTCAACTTGCTATTTCCCGCAGGCGCGGAGACGACGCGAAGTGCGTTGGCCGGTGCCGCGCACGCGTTCGTCGAGTGGCCGGACGAATTCAGTAAACTGAGGACCGATCAAGAACTGATGCGATCCGCGGTCGAAGAAGTCGTGCGTTGGACCACGCCGTCGGTGTACAAGCGACGCACGGCAACCGTGGATGCAGAAATTCTCGGCCAGACAATTCGCGCCGGCGACAAGGTGACGTTCTGGGAGATGTCCGCCAACCGTGACGAACGTGTGTTCGATGAACCCTTTCGGTTCGATGTGTCGCGCTGGCCCAACAAACATCTCGGGTTTGGTGCGGGTGTGCACTTCTGTCTCGGCGCGAGCCTCGCGCGCATGGAAATCAAGGTCGCGCTGCGCAACGTCTGTTCCCGTTTCAGCGGCTTCGAAGCCGTGGGCGACGTCGAGTGGACCCCGAACAACCGGCTGCTGGGGATTCGTAGGCTGGTCGTTCGTGCCGTTCCGTCGTGAGCCTGGAATTGAATCATGACTGATACATTGCGCTACGCGGTGATCGGCACCGGCATGATGGGGTGTGAGCACATCCGCAATCTGCGCGTGCTCGAGGGCGCTGAGGTGGTGGCCTACGCTGACCCGAACGAAGCGCCGCGGGCGTGGGCGCGAACAGCGCTGCGCGGCGCGCGGGCCGAAGAGTTTTCCGATTATCGGCGCATGCTCGATCGCGTGGATGCTGATGTTGTGGTCATCGCCTCACCGAACTTCACCCACGCGGAAGTGCTCGACGCCGTGTTCGCGACCGATGCGCACATCATGGTGGAAAAGCCGCTGTGTACTCGCGTCGCGGATGCGCGCGCCGTTGCCGCGCGAGCGGACAGCCATGCGGGCATCGTGATGGTCGGTATGGAGTACCGTTTCATGCCGCCGACGGCGAGACTGATCGAAGAGGTTGGCAATGGCACGATCGGTGCGTTGAAGATGTTGAGCATTCGCGAGCATCGGTGGCCGTTTCTCAAGAAGGTGGGCGACTGGAACCGTTTCACCGTGAATACGGGTGGCACGCTCGTAGAAAAATGCTGTCACTTCTTCGATCTGATGAATTTGATCGTTGGCAGTACTCCGACGCGGGTCTATGCATCGGGTGCACAGGACGTCAATCACCTCGATGAATGCTACGAAGGGGCAGTGCCTGACATACTCGACAACGCTTTGGTCGTCATCGACTTCGCCAACGGCGTTCGTGCGAGTCTGGATCTGTGCATGTTTGCCGACGGTGCCCGCACCGAACAGGAAATCGTCGCCACCGGCGATCGCGCGCGCATCGACGTCACCTTCCCGCAGGGTGACGTGTACATCGGCACCCGGCGGCCACTTGCGGTGTCACGCGAGCGCGTCGCGGTGGAGCCTTCTCTGATGAGGCTCGGCGTGCACTTCGGTGCCACCTATTTCGAACACCGTGCGCTGGCCGAAGCGATCAGAAGTGGGCTCGACTCACCGGTGACGGCTCATGAAGGATTCGCGGCGGTGGCGCTTGGTGCCGCAGCACAACAATCGATTGCGACAGGCGCGCCTGTCGATTACCCACGGTTTCTGGAGGACGCGCTATGAAGTCACTGATCAGCAAGGAACCTGTGGTCATCGGCGCGCTGCCTCCGGTCGGGCGCCTCGCTTTCGGCTGCTGGCGATTCGTGGGCATGTCGGTCGCGGAGGCCCGCATGCGCATCGACACCGCTCTTGCGACCGGCATGAATCTGATCGACACCGCGGACGTGTACGGCCTGGATTGGGGCGGAACCGGCTTTGGCGCCAGTGAGGAGTTGCTCGGATCGGTGTTGGCCAAGCATCCACAGCTGCGTGAGCGGATGGTGCTTGCGAGCAAGGGGGGCATCATGCCGGGCGTGCCCTACGATTCGAGCGCGGCATATTTGGTGCGTGCCTGCGAAGCGTCGCTGACGCGGCTCAACACCGATGTCATCGATTTGTACCAGATTCATCGCCCGGATCCTTTCACGCATCCCGACGAGATCGCCGAAGCGATGATGAAACTGACCAGCGCCGGTAAGATCCGCGAGGTCGGCGTGTCGAATTTCACCGCGAGCCACCTGCATGCGCTGTCCCGCGCGGTGCCGATCGCCTCGCACCAGGTCGAGTTCTCCGCTTTGCACCTCGCGCCATTGCACGATGGCACGTTCGATCAGTGCCTTGCGTCATCCATGCCGGCAATGGCCTGGAGTCCGCTGGCTGGCGGCCGATTGTCGACCGGCGAAGGCCTGCGCGCGCCGCTCCTCAAACGGCTCGACTACCTGGCCGAGCGCGAAGGCGTTGATCGCGGCACGATTGCGCTGGCGTTCACGCTTGCCCATCCGGTGCGCGCGATCTCGATCATCGGCAGCATGAATCTCGATCGCATCAGCGCTGCCGCTTCGGCACTCGATGTCAATCTGGAACGCAGTGACGTCTACGATCTGATCGAAGCATCCACCGGTATCGCTTTGCCATGACCGTGGAGGTGAGCTGGTTTTCCGCACTGTGCGATGACGACTACGAGTATCTCGGCGTCGAAGACCCCGATCTGAAGTCGTCGTGGGCGCATTGTCGGGACATTGCGATGGCAGCGGAGGCGGGTGGTTTCGAAAATCTACTGTTGCCTTCCGGCTACGCCCTGGGGATGGATTCGATCGCCTTCGCCGGTGGCATGGCGCCCTTGCTGGAACGCATGCGACTGCTGGTCGCAGTGCGTTGTGGTGAGCTATGGACACCCCAACTCGCGCGCCAGCTGGCAACCCTCGATCGCATGCTCGATGGCCGGCTCACCGTGAACATCATCTCCTCGGATCTGCCGGGCGAGTCGCTCGATTCCGCGCCGCGCTACCGGCGCACACTGGAAGTGATGCAGGTATTGCGCACGCTGCTCGATGGCAAGCCGGTCGACTTCCACGGTGAGTTCATCGATCTCGAAGTGACACCACCGCGCGTGGGCACGGTGTCGGGCCGGTGTCCGCCGTTCTACTTCGGCGGTTTGAGCGAACCTGCACGCGAGGTCGCCGCCGCTGCCGCGGACGTCTATCTCATGTGGCCCGACACCCTCGGTGGTGTGCAATCGGTGATCGAGGACCTATCGGCTCGAGCACGACGCGCCGGGCGAACATTGCGGTTCGGCTATCGCGTTCACGTCATTGTTGGCGCGACGGAAACCGACGCGCGTGCCGAAGCGGCGCGCCTGGTCAGTCGGCTCGATGATGCGGTCGGAGCCGAGATCCGGCGCCGGTCGTTGGACTCCGCGTCGGTGGGTGTGCGACGTCAAGCGGAGCTACGCAGCGACGCAAGCGCAGATGGATTCATAGAAGACAACCTGTGGACCGGCATCGGTCGCGCGCGCTCAGGCTGTGGCGCCGCCATCGTTGGTGATCCGGATCAGGTCGTGGCGAAGCTCGAAGCCTATCGGCGCCTCGGTGTCGAGGCATTCATTCTTTCTGGTTATCCGCATCTGCCGGCGTGCAAGTTGTTCGCGCGCGAAGTACTGCCGCGATTGGATCATGGGCCGTTGTTCGCGGGCGAGCCCGCTCCCACAGGGACCGCCCCCGGCTATACGACCAGCCGTACCGGCAACTCGCTGTAGCCGCGCACGAAGTTCGACTGCACCCGCACTGGATCACCGACCAGTTCAATGGCCTTGAATCGGTCCATGATCTCTTCCCAGAGCACACGCAGCTGCATTTCCGCCAGTCGGTTGCCCATGCAACGATGGATCCCGAAGCCGAAGGAGAGATGGTGCCGCGCGCGGGCGCGGTCGACGATGAAGTCGTCCGGCCGTTCGATCACCTCGTCGTCGCGATTGCCGGAGATGTACCACATGACGACTTTGTCGCCCTTGGCGATGGCCTTTCCACTCAACGTGGTATCGCACGTTGCGATGCGCCGCATGTGGGCGAGCGGCGTCTGCCAGCGGATGATCTCGGACACCATGTTGGGAATCAGCGATCGATCGGCGCGCAGCTTGTCGTACTCGCCAGGAAACTGATTGAGTGCGAACACACCGCCCGAGATCGAATTGCGGGTGGTGTCGTTGCCGCCGACGATGAGCAGGATCAGGTTGCCCAAAAACTCCATCGGGTCGGTGTCTTTGGTCGATTCGCCTTGGGCCAGCATGCTGAGCAGGTCGGTTGGGTTCTCTCGGTTCACCCGCTCGGCTTTCAGACGCGTGAAATACTCGAGGCATTCGAGCAGCGCCTTGCGGCGCACCGGTTCCGGCGTCGGTCCGCCGGCCAGTTCGCCCGACGTCGCCATGTCGCTCCAGTAGGTGAGCTTACGCCGCTCTTCGAAGGGGAAATCGAACAGCATCGCCAGCATCTGCGTCGTGAGTTCAACGGACACCAGATCTACCCAGTTGAAGGTCTCGCCGACCGGCAACGAATCGAGAATGCGGCCGGCTCGCTCGCGAATCGTGCTCTCCATTTTCGCGAGATTCATCGGCGCAACCACGCCTTGTACCGTCTTACGCTGATCGTCGTGACGTGGCGGGTCCATGCTGATGAAGTTGGTGGTCTGGAAGTCCACGGGGCGGTCGGAGATGGTGATGCCCCCCTCGGAGGAGAAGATCTCGTGGTGGCTGTCGACGTACTGGATGTCGCTGAACCTGGTAATCGACCAGAACGGACCGAATGGACTCTTGGCACAATAGTGGACCGGATCCTCGGCGCGCAGGCGTGCAAAATACGGCCGCCAGGCATCGCGTTCGTAAAGTGCGGGCTGGCTGACGTCGATTGCGGCGAGCGGGATGCGATACGGATCAGCGATGTCAGAACCGTGCGTCTGGATTGCCTCGGCCATGGGACCTCCGTTGGCACCGTTGAGTAGCCCCGGAGAATGACACCGACTTGATCGGGCGGCAACTGAACGGCGATCATCGCGCGCGGGGGATTCATGAAAGATCTATTGCACAAAACGGCCGTTGTGACCGGCGCCGCCAGCGGCATCGGCCGGGCGGTTGCGACCCGTCTCGCGCATGAAGGGATGAACGTCGTGCTCGCCGACATCGAGCAAGCGGCGCTCGATGCCGTGGTCGATGAACTGACGGATGCGGGCCACCCGGTGATCGGCGTCCGCACGGATGTTTCGAAATGGGACGACGTGCAGGCGCTGGCCGAGCGCGCTGTTGCCACGTTCGAGGCCGTACACATCGTCCACAACAATGCCGGCGTCGTTACCGCAGGACCCATTGAGCAGTTGTCGATTGCGGACTATGAGTGGGTATTGGGTGTTGACCTGTGGAGCGTGATCTACGGTGTGAAGGCATTCCTGCCGTTGCTGGAAGCAGCGGGTGAGGGGCATATCGTCAACACGGCGTCGATTCTAGGTCTCATGGCCGCACCTCACAGCGCGCCGTACAACATCGCCAAGTTCGGGGTCGTCGCTGTCACTGAAACGCTTGCCCGTGAACTGGCACTGAAGAAATCTGCCGTCGGTGCATCGGTATTGTGCCCTGGCGCGGTCAACACACGAATCCCGACGAGTGCCCGCAACCGACCGGCGGAATCCGCGGCGCGGCATGTGCCATCCCAGGAAGAGGACCGATTCATCTCGACCGCGAGTGCAATGCTTGCCAGTCGCGGTCTGGACCCGACCGTCGTTGCCGACCTCGTCGTGCGTGGCATCCGTGCGAAGCAATTCTGGATCCTCACACATCCAGAAACCAAACACGCCCTGCGGGCGCGGGTGGATGCATTGGTGAGCGATGATTCGTTGACTTTCGGCGCACAGGAGTAAGAGATTGCACTACGACGTCGCCATGATCGGCGGTGGCCACAACGGCCTCGTCTGCGCCGCCTATCTGGCGGCCGCAAAGCTGAAGGTCGTGGTGCTCGAGCGGCGCGGCATTGTCGGCGGAGCCGCGATTACCGAAGAGTTCCATCCGGGGTTTCGCAACTCCGTGGCCAGTTACACTGTCAGCCTGCTCAACCCCACGGTGATACGCGAACTGCGGCTGGCTCAGCACGGTTTGAAGGTGGTGACACGCCCGTACGCCAACTTCATGCCACTGCCGGATGGCAATTACCTGCGCACAGGCCCGGGCCTCGAAGCCACTCAGGCCCAGTTCGCCCGGTTCTCCAAACGAGATGCGGAGCGCCTGCCCGCGTATTACGAAATGCTCGATCGCGGCGCGGACCTGTTGCGTGATCTCCTGCTGCAAACGCCGCCGAATGCCGGTGGCGGCCTGCGTGATCTCGTGCACGCGCTGCGCGCTGGCAATCGCGTGCGCAAACTCTCGATGCCTGCCGCCCGCGATGTGCTGGACCTCTTCACCAAGAGCGCCGGTGATCTGCTCGATCATTGGTTCGAAACTGACGCCATCAAAGCGCTGTTTGGCTTCGACTCGGTGGTCGGTACCTACGCGAGCCCCTATACACCCGGTTCGGCCTATGTGCTGTTGCACCACGTATTCGGAGAGGTCAATGGTCAGCGCGGACAGTGGGGTCATGCGATCGGCGGCATGGGCGCGATCACCCAGGCCATGCGTCGTGAGGCGGAACATCGCGGCGTGGAGATCCGCACCGATGCCCCGGTTGCGCGGGTGGTGATCGAAAACGGTCAGGCGGTCGGCGTGGAACTCGAAGGTGGCGAGATCGTGCGCGCCCGCAGCGTCGCGGCCAACGTCAATCCAAAGCTGCTGTTCGACAAACTCGTCGACCCGTCTTGTGTCGATGCGGACTTCACCACGCGCATGCAGCGCTACCGGTGTGCGTCCGGATCGTTTCGCATCAACGTGGCGCTGTCGGAGTTGCCGAGGTTCTCCGGATTGCCGACAGCGGAGGCGGAAGCAGCCACGCGTGCGGGCATCATCATCGGACCGAGCCTGCGCTACATGGAACAAGCTTACTTCGACGCGCGAACGCTCGGCTGGTCGAAAGAGCCGGTGGTCGAGATGCTCATTCCCAGCACACTCGATGACAGCCTCGCACCGCCCGGCGCGCACGTGGCGAGTCTGTTTTGTCAGCAGTTCAGCCCGCAGCTACCCGATGGCCGCAACTGGGACACCGACAAGGCGGCGGCGGCACAGTGCGTGTTCGATACCATCGACCGCTACGCGCCGAATTTCAAACGCAGCATCCTTGGCAGCATGGTGCTGTCACCGCTCGATCTGGAGCGCACGTTTGGTCTCGTCGGTGGCGACATCTTTCACGGCGCGCTGTCGCTGGATCAACTGTTCAGTGCTCGACCCGTGCTCGGTCATGGCGATTACCGCAGCCCGGTGCCGGGCCTGTACCTGTGTGGTTCCGGCACGCATCCCGGCGGTGGCGTTACCGGTGCGCCAGGACACAACGCCGCCGTCGAGATGATTCGCGACTTGACCTGATCAGCCACGGTTGAACAGCACCCGCACGCCGGCGGTGACCGAGATCCCTGGCAGCGGCACATAGGCCGCGCGGAACGACGTACTGCGTCGGGCCTCGTCGTCGAGCAGATTGGTGCCGCGCGCGAACAGCTGCCAAGTCGACGAGCCAGTCTCGAAGAAATCGAACACGACGTCCGCGCTCAGCAACGTGAAGGCATCAGTGGCGTACGAACTCACGTCATCCTGCTCAGCGTGCCAGATCGCATCGACGTTCGCCGACCAGCGTCCTGTGACGAAGCCGAACCCGCCGCCGAGGCGTAGCGGCGGCATGCGTGGGAGATCGCCGTCGTCCGTCTCGCCGCGGACATGGTCTGCGAACAGGCGTACATGCCAGCGCTCGGTGATCGGCACTTCGACTTCCGCTTCGAAGCCGTAGATGTCCGCGTCCTCTTGCACGTAGACGGCGACCGGCAGACTGTCCTCGATCGCGCCGGTGGTCGCGAGAAAAATGTAGCTGTCGATCCGGTTGTAGAAGGCACTCAGCTGCCATGACAGGCGGTCGCTGTGGTGATGGACGGCAACGTCGATGTTGTTCGAAACTTCCTGGTCAACGCGGCCGCCGGCCTCCGCGAGGAGGCCGACCTCGAACAGACCGGTGGCGAGGTGCGCGCCGTTCGAATAAAGCTCTTCCGCAGCCGGATGACGCTCGGAGCGCGCGAAGTTCACGGCGAGGTCATAGCCTGTCGCGAAATCCCACACGATGCCGGCCGCCAAGGAAATGGCATTTTCGTCGTAGTTCGTAAGGCCGCCGTCGGGATCATGCTCGGCTGCCTCGAACCGCCCGCCGAGTTCGAAACGGCCGCCGTCGAACGGCAGTTCCTCGATGACGAACAACCCCGTCGCCTGCGATTGTGTTTGCGGCAGAAATGCTTCGGCGCCCACCGCGGAGAAGTCTCGGTCGGTGAGTTGCAGCCCGATCGCGCCGCGCCAACCGCCTAGCGGTGCGTGCACGGCCTCGAGCCGCGATTCCCAGGCGTCGTTCTCGAACGTCGTCGCGACTTCGCCGGTCGGTTCCACCTCGACGTGTTGGTAGTCGCTACGGCCGGCCCGCAGACGCACCGTTTCGATGACGCCATCGAAACCATACTCGCCACGCAGGTCGAACCGCGACTGGTCGAGTTCGATGAACGGACCATCTGCCTGCAGCGGACCTTCCTCTTGTTCACCTGCTTCTTCCTCTTCGGGTCCCGGTAAGCCGTAGTTGTTCTGATAGGTCCCGTAGGCGATGCCGAGGTAGCCGGAGTCGCCGATGATAGACGCGCCTGCCGCGTAACCTTGCGACTCACCAAAGCTGTTCAGGAGCCGTCCTTTGCGTTCTTCGTCGGGGCGGTCCGCAGCGTCCGCCGTCGCGTAGCCCGGGATCTCGATGTCGTTGGTTTCGCGGTTGAATCCGTTGAGGTGCCACGCGATTGCGCCAACGCCGCCGTCGAGCCGCGCGACGCCGGTGCGTTCTTCGGCCGCGGTGTCTCCGCGCAGTTCCAAGGCGCCACCGATTGCATCCGGCAAAGTCTCGGGAATGCGCCCATCGATGATGTTGACGACACCGCCGGTTGCACTGCTGCCATAGAGCAGCGTCGACGGTCCGCGGATGATCTCGATCGAGTTCGCGAGCAGTGGTTCAACGGAGACCGAGTGATCGGGGCTGATGTCGGAGACATCGAGCGCACTGACGCCGTGCTCTAGCACACTGACGCGCGGCCCACTCTGGCCGCGGATGACCGGTCGGCCGGCGACCGGTCCGAAGTAGCTCGAACTCACACCGAGTTCTCCGGCCAATGTCTCGCCGATCGATTGCTGAGCCTTGCGCAGCAGTTCTTCATCAGTGAGTACGACCGTCGGTTGAGTCAGCTCATCTGCGCCGCGCGCGAGTGGCGCCGCACGTACCACGATCTCCTCGATCGTCTCGTCGATGGCGTGAACTGGAACGGCGATTGCCATCATGCTGAGGCTTGCACTCGCGAGGCGCATGAATTTCGAAACGTACATTTTCGCTCTCCGTAAACGTGTGGACGACGTCACGTGTCCGGCGGACACGCGCTCGGCGCAGCGGCGCCGATATCAGACGAGAACGTTAGATCGAGGGCGGAGCGCGGCTGGGCGGGTGGAGATCGATGCGGTCGCCAGGCGCGAGCTGCGGTGCATTGACCCATGGCGTATCGTGCGTTGCGCCTGCAACGACGCCGAGTATGACGCTCGGTGGCGGGGCAGAGGTACGATCGTAGTGTTGACAAAAATGACAGATGTCGCCCTGGCCATGGGCGTCGAGATCCGCTGCATGGAGGAGACTCGCCGTCTGTGCCACGACCAGCAGCGCCGCAAGCAGCTGCACGAGCGGCCGGCGTAAGCGTAGGATTCGAGGGAAGCGTTGGTGCAGCACGGCATGGAGTTTAGGGACAAAGGCTGCGTGCGCCAAGTCCAGTGTCGGCCTATTCGTGCGCGAGGGCGCTCCCCCAATAAGCTTCGATCATTTCTGCAACACCCTCCAAGCCTGCTCTCACACAGGCTTCGACCCCTCTAGCGTAGCGTCGACTGCCAGACGGCCTCGAGACGACGATCGCGGCCACAACTGAATCGGTAGTATTTGTAGCGCACCGGATTTTTCTTGTAGTAGTCCTGGTGGTAGTCCTCGGCGGCGTAAAACGGTGCCGACGCCAACACTGGTGTGACGATGTCGCGGCCCAGTGCCTTGGCATGATTCGCCTTCGATGACGCCGCGAGTACACGTTCGTCGTCGGCCCCGTAGAACACGGCCGCGCGGTAGCTCGGCCCGCGATCGCAGAACTGGCCACCATCATCGAAGGGATCGACGTTGCGCCAGTACACCTCGAGCAGGGCCGAGTAGGTCACGCGTTGCGGGTCATACGTCACCTGTACGGCTTCGAGATGTCCGGTGCCGCCGGCGGTAACCTGTTCGTAACTTGGGTCTGCAACGTGCCCACCCGTGAACCCGCTGGTGGTGTCGATTACGCCATCCAATGCGTCGAAGGGTGGCTCCATGCACCAGAAGCAGCCACCAGCGAACACCGCGCGGGCTTGCTCCGCGTTCGCATAGAGCGGTAGGAGCAAAAGCGCAAACAGCAGTATCCGCATTGACGTTGACCTACATGAACATCGTTGCCGGGTGTTCCAGGCACTCCTTCAGTGCCTGGATCAGCGCCGCCGCATCGAAGCCATCGACGAAGCGATGATCGAATGACGACGACAGATTCATCATCCGGCGCACGACAATCTGACCACCGACCACCATCGGTCGTTCCACGGATTTGTTGACGCCGATGATGGCGACCTCCGGGGCGTTGATGATGGGGGTGGAAACAATGCCGCCCAGGCGCCCAAGGCTGGTGATGGTAATGGTGGATCCCGACAGGTCCTTCGGTGTCGCCCTGCCGTCCCGGGTCGCGCTCGCGAGGCGGCGGATTTCGGCGGCGAGGTCATTGAGGCTGCGGGCTTCGGCGTGCCGTACCACGGGCACTTTCAGCCCATCTGGCGACTGGGTCGCGATGCCGAGGTGGACAGCGTGGTGGCGCATGATCACGCCGCGGGTCTCGTCGTAGGTGGCATTGCACTGCGGGAACCGACGCAGCACTTTCACCAGGGCTATGCCGAGAAACGGCAGATAAGTGAGGCCGGGCGCACCGGCGGTCTTGCTATTCAGATGCACCCGCAGTGTTTCGAGTTCGGTGACGTCCACCTCTTCGACATAGGCGAAGTGGGGGATCGTCCGTTTGCTCTCGCTCAGGGCGCGGGCGATGGCGCGGCGCACGCCGATGACCTTGATCTCATCGACCCCAGTGCGCTGCGCTTGCATGGTTGCTGCGGCGGGACGCTCCTGCAAATAGCCGTCGAGATCCGAGCGCGTGATGCGACCACCCGGCCCGCTGGCCGGAATGGAATCGAGCTCGATACCCGCCTGGCGTGCGCGTTTGCGAATCGCCGGTGATGTCAGCGGACGGGGACCGTCACTCTTTGGCGTCGTAGCAGTCGGCGCAGGCACGGGTGTCGGCGTGATGACCGCCTTCACCTCGACCGGCGTCTCTTTACCTTTCGCGGCTGGTGGCTTGACGTCGGCAGGTTTCACCGCCTGATCGGTCTCGAACGTGATGAGTGGTGCGCCGACCGCGATCTGATCGCCCGGATTACCCCCCAACGAGACCACTTTGCCGCTGACCGGCGATGGCACCTCGACGTTCGCCTTGTCGGTCATGACATCGGCGATGATCTGATCTTCCTTGACCACGTCTCCGGGCTTCACGTGCCACTCGACGATTTCCGCCTCGACGGTGCCTTCGCCCAGATCCGGTAGCGTGAATACGAATTCGCTCATGTCAGGCTTTGAGAACCTCTTCCAGTGCGGCGATCACGCGGTGCTGACCGGGAAAATACTCCCACTCGAAGGCGTGCGGATAGGGTGTGTCCCAGCCGGTGACGCGTTGAATCGGCGCTTCCAGGTGCCAAAAACACTCTTCCTGCACCGTTGCAGAGAGTTCCGCACCATAGCCGCCAAACCGCGTCGCTTCATGCGCGATTACACAGCGTCCGGTTTTCTGAACGGACTTCACGAGGGTCTCCACGTCGAGCGGCACGAGCGTTCGCAGATCGATGATCTCGGCGTCGACGCCGGCGCGTTCCACGGCAGCCTGGCAGACATGCACCATGGTGCCGTAGGTGATCACTGTGACCGCGCTGCCCGCACGCACGATGTCCGCCCGCGACAATGGCACGCTGTAGTGGCCATCGGGTACTTCGCCCTTCTTATGCGTGCTCCACGGCACTGCGGGTTTGTTGGGGTCGCCATCGAACGGGCCGTTGTAGAGGCGCTTGGGCTCGAAAAAGACCACCGGGTCGTCGGTCTCGATCGAGCTGATCAACAGGCCCTTGGCGTCATACGGATTCGATGGCATGACCACGGTCAGGCCGCTGACGTGGGTGAAGATGCCTTCGGGACTTTGCGAATGCGTCTGGCCACCGCGGATGCCGCCGCCGCACGGCGTTCGAATCGTCATCGGGGCGAAGAAGTCGCCGGCGGTGCGGTAGCGCAGCCGGGCCATTTCGCTGGTGATCTGGTCGAACGCAGGATAGATGTAGTCTGCGAACTGCACCTCGGCGACCGGCCGCAGACCGTTGACCGCAAGGCCTATGGCGACTCCAACGATGCCGCCCTCGGCAATGGGCGCATCGAGCACACGGTGTTCGCCGTACTTGCGCTGCAACCCCTCGGTCACTCGAAACACGCCACCGAAGTAGCCGACGTCTTCGCCGAGAATCACGACGTTCGGATCCCGCGCCAGCATGATGTCCATGGCCGAGTTGAGCGCCTGGACCATGTTCATCTGCGCCACGCTCAGTCTCCTTCCGCGCGCAACTGTTCGCGTTGTCGTTTGAGGTGCGTCGGCATTTCCTTGAACACGTCCTCGAACATGAGATCACCGGACAGCTGCGGCCCATCGTTGAGGCTGCCGTAGCTCACCGCTTCCTTCCACGCGGCGACGACGTCGGCATCGAGTTCGGCCTTCAATGCCTCGTGCCGTGCCTCGCTCCAACGACCGTTGCCGATGAGGTGCTGCTTGAGCCGCTCGATCGGGTCACCCAGCGGCCACTTCGACCACTCGTTCTTGGGCCGATAGCGTGACGGATCGTCACTGGTCGAGTGCGCGCCGGCGCGATAGGTGACATGTTCGATGAGCGTCGGTCCCTCGCCTTGACGTGCGCGTTCTGCCGCCCATTGCGTCACCGCGTAGACCGCGAGGAAGTCGTTGCCATCGACACGGATGCCGGGCATGCCGAAGCCCAGTCCGCGGGCGGCAAAGGGTCGCCGCTCGCCGCCGGCGAATCCCTGAAAGGTGGAGATGGCGTACTGATTGTTGACGACGTTCAGAATGACCGGTGCGTTGTAGACAGATGCAAACAGCAGCGCGTAGTGAAAATCGGCCTCGGCGGTGGAGCCATCACCGACCCAACTGGCGGCAACGTGGTCCTCGCCCTTGATGGCGGCGGCCATGGCCCAGCCGACCGCGTGCGGATACTGCGTGGTGAGGTTTCCAGAGATCGAGAAAATCTTGCCATCACGCCAGTGATACATGATCGGCATCTGCCGGCCTTTGCACATGTCGCGGGTATTCGACAGACACTGGCACATCAGATCGACGAGTGGCCGACCGCGGGCGATGAAGAGGCCCTGGTTGCGATAGGACGGGAACAGCATGTCGCCGGGCCGCAGGGCCATCGCCTGCGCGACCGAGACCGCTTCCTCGCCGGTCGACTTGATGTAGAAGCTGATCTTGCCTTGGCGCTGCCAGTTGACCATGCGGTCATCGAAAATGCGATTGACCATCATGTGACGCAGGCCGACCTGCAAGTCGGCGTCGCTCAGATTCGGATTCCACGGCCCGACCGCCTCGTGTTCATCGTCGATCACGCGCACCAGCGAGCCTGCCAGGTCCTCGATGTCGCGCGTTCGGGCGTGGACGCTCGGTTTGCCAACCTTGCCGGCGGGTGACAGGTCGAGGTAGCTGAAGTCGGGTTCCTCGCCCGGGCGGGCAGGGGCATGGGGAATGTGGAGCCGTGAGCGCTGAACCATCGAATCGCCCTGCTGCGCGGAGTTGACGCTCATTAGAGCAATTGTTGGCAAGGGATTGAAAGGCGTACGTATCGCATCCAAGCTCCCCCAAGCGGATCCGCATGAGCGTTCACATGTTACACACGCCTTCTGGCCGGCTGCGCGCACGCGCGCTCGGTATCCCGTTCGCGGGTGAACCCGGGGCTTATAACGCCATCACCGATGTCGCCGGTGTCGAAGTCGGTTACACGACGCTCGTGCAGGGATCAGGGTCGCGTATCGTCGGACGCGGCCCGGTGCGCACCGGTGTAACGGCAATCCTGCCGCGCGGCCGCGATCGCGCAGCTGAATCGGTCATCGCGGGCTACTTCAGTTTGAACGGCAATGGCGAACTCACCGGCTGTCATTGGGTGGAGGAGAGCGGACGTTGCGAAGGGCCGATCTGCATCACCAACACGCATTCGTGCGGCACCGTGCGCGACGCAACCATCAAGTGGCTCGTTGACCGCGCCGGTGGCGTTGCCCATTGGGCGTTACCCGTCACGGGCGAGACGTACGACGGCTACTTGAACGACATCAACGGCTTTCACGTGCGCGATGAACATGTGTTTACGGCCATCGACGGCGCGCGCGGCGGTGCCATCGACGAAGGTAGTGTCGGTGGCGGTACCGGCATGATCTGCTACGGCTTCAAGGGTGGCTGCGGCACGGCGTCGCGCAGAGTGACGTTCGCCGATGTTCCCTACCACGTGGGTGCATTCGTGCAGTCGAACTTCGGTCGACGCGAGCAGCTGACAATCGCCGGCGTTTCCGTGGGCGAAGCACTCGAAGATTGGCACCCCGAGCAGCGCAAGGGCGGTGAGGCGGGTTCCGTCATCGCGATCCTGGCAACAGATGCGCCGCTGCTACCGCACCAGCTCAAACGACTCGCGCGTCGGGTGGGTCTGGGCATCGGTCGTGGTGGCGCCATCTCCGGCAACGGCTCTGGAGACATCTTTCTGGCGTTTTCAACCGCGAATGCAGAGGCATTGCATGGTGATGAGCGGCTGGCGCACGCCGCATTCATTCCCGATGCGCACATGGATCCGTTCTTCGATGCCACCATCAACGCCGTGGACGAGGCGGTGCTCAACAGCATGGTGGCGAACGAAACGATGACGGGTTGCGATGATCACGTCATCCATGCTTTGCCGCACGACGCGGTGATCGAACTGCTTGCTAGGCGGTCACCGCGCGCCTGACGACATCCCGATAGCCGCTCGACAGACACGCGTAGCCATCGAAGTAGCCGCGCTGCTTCAAGAGCTTGTGCATCATTGGCAAGCGGTACAACGGCACGCTCGCGAGCAGGTGATGCTCGACGTGATAGTTCACCCGGTTCGGTCCCAGTAACAGCCGTTCCCACCAGGACAGGAGCGTGGTGCTGGTGTTGTCGCGGGCGTCGGCGCCAAGCCGGTCCCTGGCAACGCCGTGCTCGCTCATGAAGCGCAGTCGCGTCACCGCCGGATAGACGAAAATGTAGCCGGCCCACCACAACGCATACGCCCACGGGGCGCCGGCCAGCGTGAGTGCCGTCAGCATCACAGCGTGCGTCACGAAGAACGGCGCGTTGCGCAGCGGCCTCATCTTGCGCAGCTGCCGCAGCGTGTCGCGAACGCCCGTGCGGCCGGTGAGATCGCGGGTGAACTTGCGTCGCACGCTGTCCGCGGGTGCGGGATAGGCGAGCGCCAGGGCGAGGTCGGGATCGTCCGCTGTGCCGGCGTAGCGGTGGTGCTTCAAGTGATAGTCGCGGTAGCGGTAGAGGCTCGTGTTGACCGGGCCGCCGCACAGCCAGTTGCCGATCACCTCGTTGACGCGCCTTTTCTCGAAGAAAACGCTGTGCGCGCAGTCGTGGTTCAGCACTTCGAGTCCGAGCTGTCGGCTGCCCAGCAACACGACGCTGACCAGGGCCGTGACAAAGTTGGGCCAGATCACGACGAGGGCGAACGCGGCTGCGATGATGGCGTAGTTGGCCAGCAGAATCGTGGCGGCGCGCAGATTCGAACGCTTCGTCAGCGCGTGAATTTCCGCAGCAGTGAGCCAGTCAGTCAGCCGTTCCTTGGACATTGAGCGGGTCTACGCAACTCGTTGACCATTTATTACACGGATCATCGAAATGTGTCAACGACTGTCACAAGAGAATTGTTGCGCCCGGCGGCCGTCTTCATCGAACATGTCCGGCAATCGGCGACTCACACATGATCAGGAGCGAACTGCATGAAGGATTTCGAAGGACGCCTCGCGGTAGTCACGGGCGGCGGCACCGGCATGGGACGCGAGTTGGTGCGCAGCCTCGCGGCAGCGGGCTGCCACGTTGCGATGTGCGATGTATCGGAAGCGAACATGAAAGAGACCCAGGCGCTTGCAACTCAAGGCGCGAAGGGCAAGGTCAGGATCACCGCACACCGATGCGACGTCTCCGATGAACAGCAGGTGCTCGCCTTTCGCGACGCGGTAGTGGCGCAGCATGAGACCGATCACATCAACCTGTTGTTCAACAACGCGGGCATCGGCGGTGGTGGTGGCTTCGTCGAGGGCTCGCGTGAAGAATGGGAACGCACGTTTGGCGTGTGCTGGTTTGGCGTCTACTACTGCGCGCGCGCGTTCATGCCGCTGCTCGTCGCGAGCAAAGAGGGTTATATCGTCAACACCAGCAGCGTGAACGGGTTCTGGGCGAGCCTGGGGCCAGGAATTTCACACACGGCATACAGTGCCGCGAAATTCGCGGTGAAGGGCTTCTCTGAGGCGTTGATCAACGACCTGCGCGAGACTGCGCCGCACGTGAAGGTGGCCGTGGTAATGCCCGGCCACATCGGCACATCGATCGGCATCAACACGGGCAAGGTGCTCGGCCATGCAGATCCACTGCAGATGCCGGCCGAAGAAGTGGCCAAGGCACGGGCCTTCATGAAGAAGCGTGGCCTGCCCGTGGACAACGTGCCGGATGATCACATCCGCGCTGCGATCAAACAGCGCGGCATCGACTTCCGGGACAACGCGCCGATGTCGGCGGCTTCGGCGGCAACCGTCATTCTCGACGGCGTGCGCAACGATGTGTGGCGCATTCTCGTGGGTGAAGATGCGAAGGTGCTCGATCGGATGGTGCGGGAAGCACCGGAACTGGCCTATGAGCGCGACTTCATGACCCGGCTCAACGCCGCGGGACATCTTGGCGCCGTGCGCGGTGGCGCCTGACGGGACCATCGGGTGGGATCATCCGGCGCCGTTCGTGGTTCGCGTAACGGCGCAGGATGCCGACATCGACTCGTACGGACACGTCAACAACGCGGTGTACTTCAAGTGGCTCGAACGGTGCGCGTGGGCCCACTCCGAGTCTGTTGGGTTATCGGAAGCCGTGTGTCTGAAGATGGCGCGCGGCATGGCGGTGCTGAAGGTGCGGCTCGACTACCTCGCAGCGGCCTATGTGGGTGACGAAGTACTGGTGGGCAATTGGATCTGCCAGGGCGATCGATTGCGCGTTACCCGGCGCTTCCAGCTGATCCGTGTAAGTACCGGAGCGACGCTCTTGCGCGGCGAAATCGACTACGTGTGTCTGAACCTCGACACCGGTCGCGCTGCGCGGATGCCGCCCGAGTTTCTCGAAGGCTACGCAGTAACGCTCGATGGCTGAGCCCGATCGCCGGCGACCGGCCACGGCGTTGAGCGCGCCGGATCTCGTGCTGTCAATAGCCGATTCGGTGTCGCGACCCGTGCTCGGCACCGCGCAGCTGATCGCGGCTGGCGAGCTCTTTGGTGTCGACTCGCGGGCGATCCGCGTGGCGTTGACGCGGTTGACCCGCACCGGCGTACTCACCCAGCGCGAGCGCGGTCGCTACGGACTCGGACCCAAGGGCGATCGCATGCACGCGGCCGTAGTGGCCTGGGACACATTGGAAGAGACCGTGAAACACTGGAACGGCGGGTGGGTAGCGGTGTACACCGGTGCGCTCAAACGCACCAACAAGACCGACGTGCGGAATCGTGAACGCGCGATGCGCCTCAAGGGATTTGTGGCGCTGGAGCCAGGCCTATGGTTGCGACCCGACAACCTGTCGGGATCGATCGACGACAGGCGTGCAGCACTCGTGACGTTGGGCCTCGATGAATCCGCGCGGGTGCTGTCGGTGACGCAGTTGACGCCTTCTTCACCAGAGTTGATCGCGCGGATGTGGAACCGCACCCGGCTCGAGCGTGGCTATCGGCAGAGTATCGAGCGACTCGAACGCAGCGCGGCACGCACCGTGAAGCTCTCGGTGGCCGATGCTGCGCGCGAGACGCTGCTGCTGGGCCGCGCGACCATCGCAGACATCCTGACCGATCCGCTGCTGCCCGAAGAAATGGTGGACGTCGAGTTGCGTCGCCGCCTCAACGCCGCGATGCGCGACTACAACCGGCTCGGGCGCGCCGCCTGGAAGGCGTTCTATGCGAGCCTGGGGGCTGCTTAGAGAAAGCTGAACAAAGGGAAGTAGAGGAATAGGGGACAGTGAACCTATTTCGCCGGCTGTAGTGATGAACTCGGGGCCTGCGGTGCGAAATAGGTTCACTGTCCCCTATTTCCCCCCTAGTTCGCTATATGACATCGCTCACGCCGCGCACGAACAGCGGCTCGATGCCTTCGTCCCGCTGATCCTGCGCCATTTGCGCGTCAGTTGGGGCGACGATTGGCTTACTGGCGGCCTCCAGTACGGTGGGCAGTAGCGTTGCGTCACTCGAGGTATTCAAGAACAGACCCGGCCGTGCGAGGGTGTAATGCACGCCGCGCTCGAGCGGCCCATTCGCGCGCAGCGGCATGTACCAGCTGAAGCGCTTGGCATCATCGCCTTCCTGCCAACGCCGCCGGGCAATCGCCTTGATGGTTTGAATCGCGACGCCGCGCGACTGACACACCTTCTCCATGGCGTAGAAGTCCTTTGCGTACTCTGGCTGCGCCATCATCGAGTAGTTGTAAGGGGCCAAGACCGATGCGAATGGGTACTTCTCGAGACTACGCACGTGCATTGCGGCCACCTGTGTGCCGTGACCCGTCACACCGATGAACCGCACCAGTCCTTCTTCCTTCGCTTCGATCAGCGCTTCGAGGGCGCCGCCGGGTCCCATTGCGGTCTGCCAGCCCGTCTCATCGACCAGGTTGTGCATCTGGATCAGATCGACGCGATCGACGCCGAGTCGTTCGAGCGACCGGCGCAGTTCATCTCTGGCCTTGTGATAGGTGCGCTCGCCGGTCTTGGTAGCGAGAAAGAAGTCCTTGCGATGGATCTTCAGAAACGGCGCCAGACGCAGTTCGGAGTCGCCATAGCTCGCGGCCGTGTCGATGTGATTGACCCCATACTGGGGCAGCAGTTCGAGTACGCGATCGGCGCGTTCCTGTTTCATGCCGCCGAGGGCCGCCGCGCCAAACAGCGTGCGGCTGCTCATGTGTCCGGTGCTGCCGAAAGCCATGCGTTCGATCATCGCTAGTCTCCTTCCTTATCGCGCACTCACGCGCTGACGCATGGCACCGATGTATTCCTCGATGTCGATGCCCCCATCGCGGTTGACATCGATCTGATCGATGTTGGGCTCGAAGTTCTTGCGCATGCGCGGGGGCATCTCCGCCAGTTCTAGAAGCCCGTTCATGTCTCGATCCATGAAACCATACATCTGCCGCAGGCCGAGCCTGCGACCATCATGAAACTGTGCATCACTGCGCTCGTCGGCCCAGCGGAACATGATTGCGCCGTACAGCATTTCGTCCCAAGACTGCAGACCCCATGGCACGGTACGGGATGGGTCTGGATTGCCAGGGTTGCGCTTGGAATTGTCGAACACGCCGGTGTAGATCAGGCGCGCGCCGGCGGGCAGCGAAACCGGTGTGGTGAATCGATACTCGCGCTGCCAGTTGAAGTCGTAGCGCGGCACCGACAACAGCAGATCTTCGCGGCCGTCGGGATAGACCACGGTGAACTTGGCGCTGCGTCCCCGGTAATGCGCGTGCGGAAACATCGAGTAGAGCACCGCATCGTGATCCAACTGCAAATAGGCGGAGTCGGTATAGGCGGCATCGTTCGGTGCGATCTGAATCGAAGGATCGAGCAGCACGTGATGGCGCATCACGCGCGGTGGCGGTTCGTCCGAGAAGTACATCGCCATGCGCGTGACGTCGGTCGCCGCCCGGCCGACCGGCGTGTAGTGCATTTGAAACGTGAATGCGCCGCCCTTGGGTACGAAGATACCGGTGCCATCGGGATACTCGATCGACTCGGCGCCGGGTGCATAGCCAATCAGGTAGTTGTCGAATACGGCGTCGAGATCGTCCTCCGCGGGCGGCGCGGTGACGGAACCCGCCAGCGCGTGGTGCACAACGGCGCGATCGCCGGGCGCAATGGTCGTTGCCCGCACCCACACGTCGCGATCGAGTGGGTTCACGACCCATGGATACTGATAGTCGACAACACCGCTCGCAGGCACCTCGAATGCCGGTAACGTGACGACCAGATCGGGTTTGCCGAGCGGCCACTCGGACCACGTGCGCGATGCTTCCGCGAGTGGGTCCGCCCCTTCGCCGCGCGGTGCGCCCGCTTCGATCCAATGGACGAGCGTTTGCTTCTCGGATGTGGACAGGCTGCGATCGCCCTGAAAGGTTCCAACGTGCGGATCTGCATGCCACGGCGGCATGCGCTGGGTACGCAGCACTTCCCGCATCATCGGCGCAAAGCCGCGCACCATGGTGTAGTCGGTCATTGCCCAAGGCCCGATGCCGCCTGTTCGATGACACTCGACGCACGCGCGCTCCAGTAGCGGTGCAATGGTCGTTGCGTAGCTGATGTCGGCATGATCGCTTGCGCGTTGCGGAAAGTTGATCAGGCATCCGAGGGCATCGCGCTGCGCGGGGTTAATGGGTTCGTTTGCGATCGCCGCGTCGAGCGAGTCGACGAGGTAGTTTTCGGTCGGCGCGGGCTTCATGCGCTCATAGGTTTGCTGATCATTGATGGGTCCGCGGTAGACGATCTGCCAACTGCTGGGATCGATCACGATCGCTTCCGCGGTGCGAACGAGGCCCAGGGACTCACCGATGAGTTGCGTCTCATCGTCCAGAATCGGTAAGTCGATGTCGAACTCGGCGGCCTCCTTTGCGATGCTCGCGCGATCATCCTGAAGGTTCGAGTTGATCATCAGGAACTCGACGCCCTTGGTGGCGTACACATCGCGCACGGCCTTCAGTGCGGGCAGCGCGTTGCGAACGATCGGGCAGCCATTGCCCTGCACGAGGAGCACGATGGCGGGCGCATCCTTTAGGTAGTAGAGCTGATGTGCCTTGCCGGCCTGATCGAGCAGCACGAAGTCATCCACCCGTGCGGTCGGGTTTCCATGCGCAGTGCCCGCGCACAACAGCAGCACCAACGCGGCGTTCCAGATCAATCGCTTCATCGACATCGCCTCCCTCGCTGCGCCGCACCTTAGCACTACGGCGCTCGAACCTCACCCGCGGTTACCTTGACGCGCGTGTACGTGGGTGATTCCATCGCGACCAACTCGGGAGGAACATGATGGTTCGACACATGCGCAGGCTCGTCGGCGTGCTGATGGCGATATCGATCGTGCAGTGCGTCAATGCGGCGGATGGTACGGTCGCCGGCAAGCCCGATCTGAACGGCGTCTGGCAGGTGCTCAACACCGCCAACTACGACATCGAAGCGCACGCCGCCCGCGCGGCGATGGCGCTACGCCCGGGTCCGTTCGGGCCAGTGCCTGCCAAGGCAGTGGTCGCGCTCGGGGCCGTGGGTGCCGTGCCAGCCGGCTTGGGGGTGGTCGATGGCGGCGAGATTCCCTATCAACCCTGGGCACTGGAAAAGAAGAAGGAAAACCAGGCCAACTGGCTTGCTCGCGACCCCGAGATCAGGTGCTACCTCCCGGGTGTGCCGCGCGCGACCTACATGCCGTTTCCGTTTCAGATCTTCCACAGCGAACAGGCGATCTTCTTTGCCTACGAATACGCGGGCGCGGTACGCAACATCTATCTCGCGGATCCGGGTGAGCCACCGACAGATACCTGGATGGGGCAATCGTTCGGTACGTGGGACGGCAACACCCTCGTCGTTACGGCGACCGGCTTCAACGATCGCACTTGGTTCGACCGTTCCGGCAACTTTCACAGCGACAAGCTGAAGGTGACTGAGCGCTACACGCCCATCAATGCGCACACAATGAACTACCAGGCGACCATCGAAGATGCGGAAGTGTTCACCCGGCCGTGGACGATGAGCATGACGCTCTACAAGCGCGTCGGTGCCGACGCCCGGCTGCAACAATTCAAGTGCATCGAGTTCGTTGAGGAGCTGATGTACGGTCACCTGCGCAAAGAGCCGTTGGAGTGACGCCATGAACACGATCTCGACCATCTGCGCGGCATCCATGCTGTTGATGGCGACTGCCGCCCGGGCGGACTACGCGGCACCCAGGACCGCGGCGGGCGAGCCCGATCTGCAAGGTGTGTGGACCAATGCCACCATCACGCCCGTCGAGCGCATGAACTTCTTTCCACAACTCGTGCTGACCAAGCCGCAGGCCGACATGCTCGAACAACGCACCCGCGAGTTCGCCGAGCGGGGCAGCGCGCCGACCGACCCTGATGCACCACCGCCGGAAGCCGGCGATGACGTCGGCGGCTACAACAGCTTCTGGATCGATGCAGGCACGACGGTTGCGTTGGTCAACGGCGAGTATCGAAGCTCGCTGATCACATCCCCCGCCGACGGCAAACTGCCATATACACCAGCCGCGCAAGCCAAGCGGGTGCAGCTGTTGATGAGCATTCGCGATGGGCTCGACGGTCCCGAGCAACGGCCGCTCGGCGAACGCTGTCTGGTCGGGTTCGGGTCCACCAGTGGCCCTCCGATGTTGCCCGTGCTCTACAACAACAACTATCAGATCGTGCAGGCGCCCGGCAGCGTGATGATTCTGGCGGAGATGAATCACGACGCACGGATCGTCCGCATTGGCGGTGAACATCCGCCAACAGACGTGCGTACCTGGATGGGGGACTCCATCGGCCATTGGGAAGGCGATACGCTGGTGGTCGAGACGACCAACTTCCACCCTGCGCAGAGCATGCGGGCGTGCATCCGCTACCAGATTTACATGTCCGCCAACGCCACGGTGACCGAGCGGTTCACGCGCGTAGCGCACGATCAGATTCTGTATCAGTTCACGGTCGACGACGCGGAGGCGTTCAGCGAGCCGTGGAGCGGGGAGATTCCGATGCGCGCATCGGAAGGACCCATCTACGAATACGCTTGCCACGAAGGCAATTACTCGCTTCCCGGTATACTGGCTGGGGCACGACGAGAAGCCCGTACCACCGATGAGGGAGCCGAGTGATGAAGTTCACCGACAGGAAGTTGCCGACGTTGATCGTGCTTGCGCTCGGCATTCTGGTCGTCCCGACGGCAACGTTTGCACATCATGCATTTACCGCGGAGTTCGATGGTGACGCGCCGGTGCTGCTGCGTGGCAAGGTCACCCGGGTTGAGTGGATCAATCCACACGCCTGGGTGCATCTGGACGCGGTGCAGGAAGACGGCACGACGGTCGCCTGGATGGTCGAGGGCGGCACGCCCAACACATTGCTGCGTGCCGGCATCAACAAGAACTCGCTCGTACCCGGTACTGAGATCGTGGTGCGCGGGTATCAGAGCAAGGATCACGCCTGCACACCGTCATGCAAGGCCAACGGCCGCGATGTGACTTTCCCGGACGGCCGCAAGATATTCATGGGATCGTCGGGCACCGGTGCGCCGCGCGACGGTGCGGATCCACGGGAGCCGCCCCGAACATGACTGTCCATACGACGTCACCGGCGATCGATCAGGCGCTGGTCGATCCGGTGCAGTGGGCCGATGAGCGGGGCATTCACGACCAGCTGCGCTGGCTGCGTGCGAACGATCCACTGCGCTTCGTCGAGCCGGCCGGCTTCGATCCGTTCTGGTGCGTCACCAAGCACGCCGACATCAAAGCGATCGAGCAGAACAAAGCGGTCTTCATCAACGATCCCCGCCCGACCCTCGGCCCCAAGGGCATGACAGAAATGGTCCGGCAGATGACCGGACGCAAGCACCTCGTGCGTTCGCTGGTGCAGATGGATGATCCGGATCACACCAAGTACCGCATGCTCACCCAGGGCTGGTTCATGGGCACGAATCTGCGCAAGCTGCAGGCGCGGGTGGATGAACTCGCCGCCATCTATGTCGATCGACTTGGCGAATTCGGCGGAGAGTGCGACTTCGTCAAGGATGTGGCCATCTGGTATCCGCTGCGCGTGATCATGTCGATTCTCGGTGTGCCGGAAGCAGACGAATCGTTCATGCTGAAGCTCACTCAGGAGCTCTTCGGCAGCACCGACCCCGACAACAGCCGGTCCTTCGAGCCTGGCGACTTCCTGAACGTGGTCGCGGACTTCGAGCGTTACTTCGCAGACCTCACCCGCAAACGGCGTGCGCAGCCGACAGACGATGCGGCATCGCTCATCGCCAATGCGGTGATCGACGGCAAACCGATTCCGGAGCATGACTCCAACGGCTATTACATCATCATCGCTACCGCCGGCCACGACACCACGAGCGCATCCACCGCCGGGGGCCTGCTTGCACTGCTCGAGTCTCCCGAGCAGATGCGCATGCTGCGCGCCAACGTCGAAGGCGTGTTGCCGACCGCGGTTGACGAGATGATCCGCTGGGTCACACCGGTGCGCCATTTCATGCGCACCGCGACCCAGGACTACGCGGTGCGTGGCAAGACCATCGAAGAGGGCCAGTCGGCCATCCTGTGGTACCCGTCGGCCAATCGCGACGAAGAGGTGTTCGATTCGCCGTTCGAGTTTCGGGTCGATCGCAAGGGCGCCAAGCACCTCGCCTTCGGTTTTGGCGCCCATGTGTGTCTGGGTCAGCACCTGGCGCGGATGGAAATGAGCGCACTGTACAAGGCCCTGCTGGCACGGGTGGATCACATTGAACTGGCTGGTGTGCCGAAGTACGTACAGTCCACCTTCGTTGGCGGGCTCAAGTCCCTGCCAATCCGCTACCGAATGAAGTAAACCCGACTGTCACAAAGAGTTCATCGAAGGTTCACTCGACTGCCACATGATCGCCCTATTGTGGCGGTCCATGAATACACGACGACTCGCGAACTCGATACACACCTTCCTTCCTCCACCCGCTTCGGCGACGCCTCGCCTCGTTGCTACACGGCCGCCAACGCGGCAATTCCGCACCATCTTCCTGTCGGACATTCACCTCGGCACCCGCGGATGCCAGGCTGATCGACTGCTCGACTTCCTCGAGCGGCACACGTGCGATGAGCTGTTTCTGGTCGGCGACATCATCGACGGCTGGCGTTTGAAGTCCGGCTTCTACTGGCCGGCCGCGCACACCCGCGTGATGAAGAAGTTTCTTGCGATGGCCGAGACGGGTACCCGCATCACTTACGTCACCGGCAACCACGACGAGTTCCTGCGGCGGTACAGCGACATGGAGGTCGGAAACCTACGGGTGGTCGATGAAGCAGTCCACTTGGGCGCAAATGGCTTGCGGCTGCTCGTCACGCACGGCGATGCCTACGATGTCGTCACGCGCTACCACCGCTGGCTCGCATTTCTCGGCGACATCGGCTACGGATTCCTGCTCGAGGTCAATCGTGCTTTCAACTGGATGCGCACCCGCTATGGCTACGGCTACTTCTCGCTGTCAGCGTGGGTCAAGCATCGAGTCAAGCAGGCGGTCAGCTACATCGGCGATTTCGAAGCTGCCGTCAGCTGGACGTGCCGCCAACGCGGCTTTGCCGGCGTCGTCTGTGGCCACATCCATCATGCGGAGATTCGCGACTACGACGGCATCCGCTACATGAACTGCGGCGATTGGGTCGAATCATGTACGGCGCTCACCGAAGACGAACAAGGGCGCTTCAACATCATTGCCTGGACGGAGAGGGCCGAGGCGTTGGCACCGCACGTACCCGTGCAGCAGGTGCGCATATGAAGTTGCTGGTCGTCACCGATGCCTGGCATCCCCAGACCAATGGTGTGGTCACGACGCTGAATTCCGTGCTGCGTCGTCTGACGCGTGCGGGACACACCGTGGACGTGCTGGAGCCCTCGATGTTCCGCACCGTACCGCTGCCGAGCTATCCGGAAATCCGCATCGCCATCAATCCCTGGCGCATCGGCCGCATGATTGAATCATTGGCGCCAGATTCGATCCACATCGCAACGGAAGGTCCGCTCGGCATTGCCGCCCGGCGATATCTGAAGCGACGCGCCATGGCATTCACCACGTCGCTGCACACCAAATTCGCCGAGTACTCGCACGCCCGGTTCGGTCTGCCGCTGCGCTGGGGCTATGCGCTGCTGCGCGCATTCCACCGCCCGGCGGCGACCACGCTGGTGACCACGGAAAGTCATCGCGCTGAACTCGCAGCCCTTGGATTTTCGAAGCTGCGGATCTGGGGACGCGGTGTGGACACTGATCGTTTTCAGCCGCGGCACCGTTCATCACGAGCGGTGCCGCATCTGCTCTACGTCGGCCGCGTTGCAGTGGAGAAGAACCTCGAAGCATTTCTCGAACTCGACGTACCCGGCATCAAGATCGTCGTTGGCGACGGGCCGGCCCGCGCCGGGCTGCAGGCGAAGTACCCGCTCGTGCAATGGCTCGGCTACCGACATGGCGATGAACTGACCGCCTGCTTCGCGGACGCCGATGTGTTCGTGTTTCCGTCGCGCACCGACACATTCGGGCTCGTCATGCTCGAAGCCATGGCCTGCGGCACACCCGTGGCAGCCTACCCGGTGACTGGCCCCATCGACGTCGTCATCGACGGTGGCAATGGCGCACTGGATGAAGACCTGGGGCGCGCGGTGACGCGTGCGCTTACGATCGATCGAAGTGCGTGCCGGTCGCACGCGCTGCGCAATGGATGGGATGTGGTGGCCCAACGCCTGATCGACTGCCAAGTCCCGTGTACGATGGGGACTGCGGATATGACGGAGCCCACCAATGAATATGACTTCACGGAATATTGCGTCGATGCTCGCGATCGGCGCGTGCTCGAGCCTTTTGATGAGCATTCCGGTGCAGGCCGCGGACTCCGCCGCTACCCAGCTGTTGAAGGCGCGCAGCGCTGATTTCATCGAGGAAGTAATTCAGCTCACCGACGGCGTCTACGTCGCCGTTGGATTTGGCGTTTCACCGAGTTCGATGATCGTCGGCGATGACGGCGTCGTCATCATTGATACGATGATCGACACCGACAGCGCCGGGCGTGCGCTGGCCGCGTTCCGCGCGATCACCGACAAGCCGATCAAGGCGATTGTGCTCACCCACGGTCATGGCGATCACATCGGTGGTGTGGCGGTGTTTGTTGGCGATACGCAGCCGCAAGTGTGGGCGCGCGCTAACTTTGGCGCCGAGAGCGATGCGTTCGCCTCCGCGGGCCTCACCATTCAGGATCTGCGGGGCGCGAGACAAGGCGGCTTCATGCTGCCGCCCGAACAACGCATCAACAACGGCGTCGCGAAGGCCTATTACCCGAAGCGCGGCGGTGCGACCTTCAGCGGCGCTGGTACTCAGCGTATCGGCCCCACCCACACGTTCAGCGAACCCCGTCGACAGTTGGAAATCGCCGGCGTCAAGATCGAACTGGTCGCGGTGTCCGGTGAGACGGAAGACGCGCTCTACGTCTGGCTGCCGGAGAAACGGGTGCTGTTCGCGGGAGACAACTTCTACAAGTCCTGGCCGAACGCCTACGCAATCCGCGGCACGCCATACCGGGACATCCGCAGCTGGGCCGACGCCAACGATCAGATGAGCAAGGAGGGCGCCGAGTTTCTGGTGCCCGGACACACCCGCCCGATCATTGGCAAAGCGGCGGTCAGCGAGGCGCTCACCGACTATCGTGACGCGATCCGCTTCGTATTCGACAAGACCATCGAGGGTATGAACAAAGGCTTGACCCCCGACCAATTGGTTGACTACGTCGAGCTGCCGGCACGCTTTGAGGGCAAGGACTATCTGCGCGAGTACTACGGCAACGTGCAATGGGCCGTGCGGGCGATCTTCGACGGCTACCTCGGCTGGTTCGATGGCAATCCGTCCAATCTGTTTCCGCTGTCACCCTCCGAGAATGCGCGGCGCATGGCGACCCTTGCCGGCGGCGCTGATGCGTTGCTTGAAAATGCACGCACGGCGTTGGCAAGCGGTGACGCACAGTGGGCCGCGCAACTGTGCGACAACCTGCTGGCGCTGGACCCGAGTGCGGTGGAACCCAAGCTGCTCAAAGCCGATGCGCTGGAGCATCTGGCCGAGGCGCTGCTGACGGCGACCGGGCGCAACTACTATCTGTCAGTCGCCCAGGAACTGCGCGCTTCAACCAAGTGATACTCGATTTGTGGGAGCGGGCATGGAGCGTGTTGCTGAAGTCATCGACAGCATTGTGGGAGCGGGCTTGCCCGCGAAGCCTTCCGGTGTACTCACCAGATCATTCGCGCCCAAGGGCGCTCCGACACAGTCCCTGCCTCAGGCCGCCATATCGACGAATTCCACCAGATTACCGTCGGGGTCTTCGACGATCGCGATGCGTACCCCTGGTCGCACTTGAGTAATCGGCACAGGGAGTTTCCGCCCCGCCTTCTGGCAGGTTGCGACGATTTCTTCGAGATTGCTGACGATCATGGTCCAGTAACGGTAACCGCTGGCGGCTGGGATTGGGCCCGGGGCTGGTGACAGCTTGGGCGCCTCTTTCGGCACAACGACTTTGATGAGGCTCGTGCCGCAGCGCAGACGATGCATCACGCCGCCACCGGGAAACGGCGTTTGCGGTTCTTCGATGAAGCCGAGTACGTCACGGTAGAACGTGACCATCGCGGGGCCATCGCGCGCGATGATGCCGAGGTCGATTGAATCCTTCGCGAGTTTGACAGGCATGGTGGTGTTCCCAGGTGGATAGAGAGGCTACGAAAATCCGATCCAGCGCCCGGCGCCAGCTACGGTGAACCACAGCGCAAGCGAAACCGCACCGGTTGATCGCTGCAGCGTGCGTCGCCCGGCGAATGCAGGCCCCGTGATGCGGCGGTGAAACGTGAATGTGAAGATCAGCGCGGTACCGAGCGCCGTCATCTTCACCCAGAACGAGAAGTTGAAATAGCACTTCACCGCTTCCGACAAGAAAAGCGGGACACCGGTGACGAACATCAGCACCAGGGCGGCGCGCAGGTAGGGGCGGGCATCGAGCGTGACATCGGTGACGCGTCGGGCGGTCAGGCCGAGGCCGAGCAGACGCAGGTCGACCACCAGCACGGCGCCGCCGAGCAAAGCAAGGCCGATGAGGTGCACCGCTTCGATGGCCGGAAACAGCCAGATCGAATCGCGCACGTATTGACCCGGCGCTGACAGTTCGAGCCAGTCGAAGACCTCGAACAGCGTCATGGGGTGGTACTCAAGTCGACCACGCAACCCGCAGCCCAGTTGATGAAGGCGCTCTGAGGCTGACGGTCACAGTCGAACCAGTTGTAGGCGATCATTCGTCCCGTGACGATCACCACCACCCAACAGGCAAGCGATGTCGCGGCCGAGATGCGGGCGCCACGCGGCGGTACGGTGTTGCCGTCCCACTGGTCGCGGTCCTGCTCGACGCGGCGATGGAAGAGCCACGCATTGATGCCAGCCGCCAGGAGCACAATCACCTTGATGCGAAACCAGATGCTCTGATAGCTGCGCACGGGAATTGCGTAGAACAGCAGCACTCCAGTCGCAGTCATGATCACAAAGCCCGCTACCGTCCAAGGCAAGAGCCGTGACGTGAACTCAGATACCGGGATCGACGTGAACGCGAAGCCCAGGAGTCGAAGGTCAACCAGTATCACGGTGCCTGCGAACAGCATCAGCGTGAGGACGTGCGTCGACTCCACCAGCGGATACATATAAAGCGACTCGTGCAGCGCAATGCTGCCACCGGTCGCCGCCAGCCATTGCGCAAGCCAGAGCAGGGACAGCGCTTCCATCAGTTGCTTTCCAATCGAGTAGCCGGCGTGGTCGCTGGCAGCTCCACCACACGTCCGTCGCGGTATTCGAGCACCGCAATGTAGAAGCCCGCAGTCGTGAGATCGATGGTCACATCACGCTCGCCGCGGTTCTCGAAAAACCAACCATGTGCCCCCGGAAACGGGGCCGTGTACACACCTTGCGCCGTATCGAGTCGTGCGCGCTCGAAGCCTTCGGCAGTGCCGGGCGCCGCGCCTGCAGGCTCACTGTGGAAGTCGTAGAGCACTTCGGCATCGGCTTGCCAGTCGAACACGAAGCTCTGGCCCGCGTCCATTCTGAGTTTGATCTCCAGCGACTCGAACGGCGCGAGCACGAGCGTTCGGCGATCGAGCGCGAACTCGGCACCACCAGGCTTCAGTGCTCCCGATTGTGCTGGCGAAAGACCGGAAATACCGAGTACGCGCCCCGCACCCGTGATGTCGATGCCGAATTCTGCGGGCATCACGACGGTAACCAACAACACAGCGGCCGCCAGCACCGCGGCACCTGTCGCAATGATGAGGAATTTCAGGGACATCACAGCGCTGCTCGATAGGCGAGCAGCTGGTAGCCCGCCAGCGTGAAGCCGAGGGTCATCAGCACTGCGTTGGCGACGACCGTTTGGCGCTCGAAGGCCGCGGCGCGTCGCCACCACAAGAGCGCAATCACGATGCACCCGAGCGCGACCAGCTGGCCGAACTCGACGCCGACGTTGAAGCTGATCAGATTGGTGAGCAGGCCATTGCCGGTGATCTGAAACGCCTCCAATTTGGTGGCAAGCCCCAGGCCGTGACAGAGACCGAAGGCAAATACCGCGAATCCGACCGGCGGCCGGACGCCAAACGCCGCCTCGAATCCATTCAGGTTCTCGAACGCTTTGTAGACGATCGACAGGCCAATCACGGCGTCGACCAGATGCGAGTTCAGTCCCGTTCCCAGCAGCACGCCGGAAACGAGGGTGATGCTGTGGCCGAGCGCAAACAACGACACGAGCGCAATCAGGTCTCTGGCGCGGGTGAGGAAGAACACGATGCCCGCCAGATACAACAGGTGATCGAAACCGGTGACCATGTGCTTGGCGCCGAGGTACATGAACGGCGCAATCGCAGCGCCATCTGCGCCCCGCACGAACTGCGCGTCGGCACCACCGATGGTGTGCGCCATCCCCAACGCAGGGATGAGCGCCAACAGCAGCAGGCTTGACCGAGGGGCCGTCATTTCGGTCTGTCGATCACGGCGTCTCGTCTGCGGCAATGTATTGGGTGTGACACGACACGCAGACGCTATAGATGCGGCCGCCAGCGTCGAACAGGGCATCCTTGTCGTGATCTTCGGCCGCTTTCAGTGCCAGCAGCGCCGCCGCGGTGAGCCCATTCGAGATTTCGATCCACTCACCCTGGTCAACTGCGCGGCCAGGCATGGCGAGCAGATTGCCTGCTTCCGCAACCACAGCCGCACTGTTGCGCACCGCGTCCCAGCCTTCGTCGGTGGTGGGCGACAGATCTACTTCGCCATCGATCGTGATGACGCTGCCGGCCGACTCCCAGATCACATCCGCAGCGGGATCGAGCACCCAGTTCATGGTCTGCTTCATATCGAACGGCGGTGCAGGGGAGGGCGGCGGTGACGCGCCGCATGCGGTCAACATCAAAAGCCAAGGGCACAGGCGCCGCGCGTCAGTCATTGATTCGTTCCAATTCGCACGCGCTCGATTATCGCGGGCAGGTTCGATGCGGGTCAAAGTACTCAGTGTGGAAGCGGGCTTGCTCGCGAACAATTCAGCGCGTGCACCGTACATCACTCGCGGGCAAACCCGCTCCCACACGATTTCATTGGTCATTGTCGCGGCGGCGGTGAATGAAACCCCACAACAGATGAACGGCGGCGGCAGCAACGGCAGCGTACATGAAGGTGGGAATCAACCAGCTGATCGCTGTGGCCATGACGAATTGCCAATTGGTGCCACTGGCATCGTGGAATATACCGGCGGGATTCTCCAGCCACTCCCACGCGGTGATCACGGCCGTCACGAGCGTTGCGATGCACGCGCCCGCGCCCAGTCCGAAAACCCATGATCGCACACCCAGTAACTTTGCCATTGTCGACTACGGTTGCGCGGGCGGGCGAATTCGATCGCCCAATCGCTTCGCCAGCCACGCCATGGGTAGATAGGCCGCAGCCAGATCGAGCACGATGAACCAGGCAGGCGCGGGAATCATCAATGCCGCCGCAACCCCACCGGTGAGTGACGTGAGCCCCACCAATCCCGTCACGACCATTCGGTGGCTGGACACGATCAGGCAGGCGATCAGGGCGCCGCCGAATGTGCCGAGGGCATGCGCGGTGAACGGAACCACGAAATGCTTCGGCTCGAACAGGTGAATCGAACGCGCGAACGCATCGGCGTCGCTCACATCGACCCCCGCTGGTGGCGGAATCAGTGATGGTCCGAGCAGGATGATCGCCATGTTGATGCATCCGCCCAGGACGACGCCAACGATCACGGCCAACGCACTCCAAGCGAACGTCTTCATCCGACTAGTCGATTACTCGTGCGACCAACGAATCTGGAACTCGACTTCTTCCTCCGACTTCGATTTCTCGTGCTCGATCGAAAACGTTGCTCCTTTGGGCACTTGAATCCGTTCCCCTGCGATCTGAATCGTGAATCGCTTGTCACGCTCGACCGCGTCCGCCAATCGCCTCAGCTTTGCGGCGAATTGCGCGTTCGAGTAGATTTTGTCGACGTCGCGGGTCGATTTCCGACGTGCCTTCTTTGCCATGGCCGCTCCTTTATCCTGATTGATGCTCGCGCTCGAGCAGCTGTTCGGCCGTCCGATCCCGCGTGCTGTGTAGTCCAACCACGTTGCCGTTCGGATCATCGACCAGCGCAAACCGTGCGCCCCAGGGCGGATCGCATGGTGCGAGGTGACCCACATAGCCTGCATCAACGAGCCGAGCGTACGTCTCGTCGACGGCACTGCGCGACTCGAGTTCGAAGTTGATGGTATTCGATGACGGCCCACGATGTGGAGTGAACGCGACATCATAGCTTTGCGTCAGCTCGGTCGATCCGAGTTCAACGGTCGCGCCGCTCTTCATCGTGGCGCGGGCGAGCATGATGCCAACGCGTTCGATCTCGAGGCCGAGCGTCTCGTAGAACTCGATGGTGGCATCGAGGTCGTTCGCGAAAACATAGATGCCCAGTAGTTGGGGTTGAATCGTCATGGCACCACCACGTGTGTGCAGTCAAGTCTACTCGGTACGATTTGACTTCTCGATGATCGTTCGAAGCACCGTCAGGTCGATGTCCGCCAATCGGTTCACGTAAAGACAACCGACGCCAGGTCGATGCTTGCCGAGCCTGGCGAGCAACTTCGACTTGCCATCGAAGTCCGCGAGATAGAATACCAACGACTGCGCGCGCGGCGAGAAGCCGATCTTGCAGATCTCGGCGGTCTTGCCATTGGCGAGTGCGTACTTATGCTTGCCGAAGCCGATGATGCTCGGTCCCCACATCTTTGGACGCTTGCGGGAGACAGCTGCCATCATCTTCGTGATTACTTGAGCGTCCTGGCGCCGCGTTGCGTTCTTGACTCTATCGATGAACGCTTCGACGCTTGCTTCGGTCTGGTGCGTTTTGCGTTCAGTCATGGGCGCGTATCCTGGCAACGGTCATCATTCGGGGCGCGCTGCCACGGTTCGGGGCGGGACTGTGCAACAGCCAGGGATGGCCGATCACAATGTCACCGGGTTCTCCGGTCAGCTCAATC
The DNA here is from genome assembly GCA_041738285.1 of Pseudomonadales bacterium. Taxonomy (GTDB): domain Bacteria; phylum Pseudomonadota; class Gammaproteobacteria; order Pseudomonadales; family Azotimanducaceae; genus SZUA-521. Next base: position 37,566 of record JBGSQB010000229.1, read on the forward strand.
AGTCGCAACGGGTCGGTGTCGGCATGTTCCACCGGCGGCAGCGCTGCCGCCCAGTTCTCGACAGTCCAGCCACCGCGGAACGCGCGCAGATAGGGGTCGCTGGCGAGCAGCGCCTGACGCGTCACCTTCATCTTCACTGCACGCAGATGCGGATTGGCAGCCATGTACGCGGCGATGCGTCGATGGGAACCTTCGACTACCAGCGTACCGCCGGCGGCGGCCGGCACAGCATTGATGAAGCCGATGATCAGTGCCCCACAGATGCGTGTCGGCGGAAGGTCGTACGGAAAGTCGGTATGAAAGTTCGGCCGCGACTTCGCGTCGATCGCTTGCGGAAATGAAATGAGAAATGAGCCCCAGCATCGTGGACGGTCCCAGCACCCGGGGCCGATGAGTCCATCCAGTGCTGAGGTGACGCATGGCCCGCCGATGGGCTCGAACACGTCCAGCATGCGCAGCTTCGCAAGCCCAAGTGCGGGCGGCAGATGCCAGGTGTCTCTGTCCGCTCGCATCACACCATGTTTTCTCTCCAGCGCTCGCCACAGCGTTTCTTCCATGGCGCTCGCCTGCGGCGCGGAGAAGACGCCGCTCAGGCGAATGAATCCGCGCGCATCGAACTCATGGTGTTGCTGTTGGGTCAGCACCGATTTTGTCCTCGATCTCGAAACTCACCGCAACAAACAGGTGGTTGGCATCATGTCGTACCGGTGCGGCCGGCGTGAGCCGCTTTGCGGACTTCGCGTTCACGCTCGAAGGCCTCCACCAGTTCGACGAGGTCGAGGCTTTGGATCGAAGGCTCATAGTCGAAGTGCGGACTTCGCGGCCGCAGCACGTAACTGCTGCCGTATGCGTCGCGTTGCAGATAGCTCTCATCGACGAGCATGCGTCGCGTCGCCACACGGTCCATGCCAATAGGTGCGCCGAATGCGTCGACCCATGACTGCAAGTGGACGTTGATCTCGGTCTCGGTATACGCCGCGCCTGGCTCGAGGCCAACCATGGCGCTCACCAGCAACGTGACGACGGCCTCGCGTTTCTTTGGCAACGTACGCTGACTGCAGACCAGCACAGGAAACTGGCGGACGAACTCATCGTATGTGACCAAGTGGGGCATAGGGTGATGTAGCGCCGCGTTCAATCGCTCACGTAGCGCGAAAGAGCGGTACTTGCTTCAGGTTTGATGTCATAGATACCAGTTTTGATGCGTTGAAACCACCCGTAGTGATTGTCCGCCATGATCTGGCGCGCGTTGGCGACGCCGCAGCCCTTTGCGACCAGCGCGGCCTTGGTCGCACCGTGCTGCGACAGAAAATTCGCGCAGCGCAGCGCATCCTGTCGATAGGCGGTAACGAGTCCGCGTCGGGTGGCCCCACCGACATTGGGGTCACCGACGCGATTGTGAAACTCGTTCAGGAGCCTGGCTTGCTTGGTCTTCGACTGCCGCGGCTTGTAAGGGCCGGGGTCCAGATGGGCGGTGACGCGCTGATCGCGCATTCGCACGGTGATCAGACCGAGGCCGAGTCGTCGGCATAGCGCGACGTTGCGCAGCAGCGATCTCCTGAATCCTGGGCCCTTGCCGGCCGGAACCGCGATATAGACGAGGTCGGTGACCGCCTGGCGCGCGGTTGCCTGATGAAACAGCGACAGAGAAAAACCGGTCTTGAGTTCGATCACCAGCGGCGCCTCATCACCGCGCACGGCGACGATGTCCGCTGCGCCGACTTCCGCTTTCACTTGGTAGCCTTGTTGCTCCAGAAAGCGCTTGACGGGTGGGTAGAGGGCGGTTTCGTTCATTGCGTTGCGTTCGACCTGGGTGGTCAGACCCGCGCGGTCGAAACGAACTCGATGTCTCGGCGCTCGATCTCGAGATCATCGGGTGGTTCCCACAGGTCGCTGGCGGATTCGAACATCTCATCCGGCACCACCATCTGAAATGTGCCGGACTGCGCGTGATTGCGCGCGTGTACGCGCGCCCGCCGCACTGCGCGTGGCGCGTCCAGCACGTATACCCTGAGTGGATACTCGGCGGCGTCGATGCGTGCGTAGAAGTCCAAGCGAGCGTGGCATTGCACAAGGCCGAGTTCGAGTACTGCACTGGTGCCTGTGTCGATGAGATCGCAGGTTACGCGCCAGATCTGTTCGATGCAGCGCTGCTTACGTTCGCCGTACCACTGCATGAGGTCAATATTGGGCCGATCCGGGCGGAACAGGGTCACCATCCATTCGTCCAGAATCAATCGAGGCGCGGCATGAGTCAGGCCGAGTTGGGCCGCAAAGGTCGACTTGCCAGCACCTACGGGACCCTCGACCAGGAAGACGGTTGCGATTTGGCGCTCCAGGTTCAATCGATGCGACTCGTGAGGTGCCGCCTGTTTTCCGCCGCTGGGAACGCGTCCGGCCAGTACTCGATCATGCGCACAATCTTGTTGCCCCGGATCGTGAAGAACGAAATCGGCTCTGCCGACTGAACACCGTCGGTGAGGCTGACCTGGGTCACGACTTCGTCGCCACTACTGATGAGTCGATTGACGGTAAAACGCCACGGCGCATGTGCCGGGTACTCGGCGTTCACGCGTATGAATTTCCCTGAACCGCGAATGCGCTCATTGGACTGCGGCCAGTCGACCACGACGTCGTCGGCGAGCACGGCGGCGACCGCAGGGAAATCGTTGCTAGCCATTAGCTGCCAGAACCTGCGAACGATCGACTCGGGCGTAGTGGTCGCTTCGGATGACACCATCTTGTCTTAGAACCAATAGTCCCCAACGCATCGACCGTCGCGTGGCAAATCCTCGAAACTGGTCAAGCCATCGAAGTGATCGATCGGAATCTGCGCCACGGCTTCCGGCTCGGCCAGCCGCAGATTGACCGCGATCCGCCGGCGGCCATCGGCGCCAGCGTCCAAAGACCGCCAATACGCAACGCACCCACATGTGGGACAGAAGTGGAATCCGATCGTCTTGCCACGCACATAAGCACGCGTGGCGCCGGCGACCGCGATCCGTTCACCCTCGAAGTCATACGCCCACAGTACGCCATAGCGACGACAGAGTTTGCAGTTGCAGGCCGTAGCTGACTCGGGCAGGCCATCGAACCGCCAGCGCACCGTTCCACAATCGCAAATACCCTCGATCATGGCTGTCCCCCTATCGATACACGACCGGCCTTGCGCACACTCGCGAACAGCCCAACCAGGGAAGACGCGAACGCAAGGCCGATCAACGCCGTGAGCAGATGGATCTCGATATTGCTCGCGGCCGACTTGGACATGTCCACCAGCTTGCCAAAGAAGCTGCCGTAGAGCATGCCAGCCGCGGCCGCGAACGATGCGGAGAACGCACACTGGCGAGCCGGGGTCGGATTCGCCATGAGGACAGCCGTCACGACCAGCGGTACACCGATGACGAAATCGTCCAGTACGAAGAGCAGGTTGCGAGCCTGACCCCAACTGCGAACGGTTTCACCGATCATGAGCGATGACCCAAGCAGTGCCGCCCATACTCGCCAGAACATCATCGTGGGAACCGCTCGGCAACACGGTCTGCACCGAGGAGCAGCATCGCCATGTCCCCCTTCGCCGCGATGCTGGCGTACAACAGATACGCCGTGAGCACAGGGGCACCGCCGAAGAAGCCGAGTACTCCAAGCGCGATGCCCGTCGGCGAGAAGCGATGGCGCCAGGCGAGCCACACACCCGACAGCGTCAAGAAGCCGAGAAAGTCGACGTTGAACTGACCCGCCCAGCCGAACTTCGCTATGTCACCGAAGAAGACTCCGAACAATCCCAAGCCATGGTCGGCGACGACGATGACCGTGTAGCCACAAATGACCGCGAAGATGATGGCCAATAGCACTCGCAATGCGACCATGACGGTATCCTCGGTTCGGTGCATTTGATGCTAGTCGGTTCGTCAACAGGTGATCAACTGCGTCGCTCGCGATAGATCTTCTTTGCATCCTCGCACGGATGTCTCATGTGCCGCGGGTGGTGCTCATCCGCAGCGCCGCTTCCACCAGATCGACGGTGGCCAGCGTGACGAGTGTGTCCATGCGGTGCCACTGACACTGGTCGGTGGTGCCAGCGTGTTCGCTTCGCAGCTCGCCGCCGATGCGCTTCGTGTGATAGATGATGCGAATGCCGTGAAAGTTGCGATCAGGCGCTTCGGCCGAGAATGAGTCGATTCCCACGACACCGGCCGCAGCGACGATGAGCCCCGTCTCTTCCTCGACCTCTCGAACCATTGCCGCGGCCGGGTGCTCCCCGAATTCGACGCCGCCACCCGGCAGCGTCCACCGCCCAGCATCCGGCAAGTGGCCTGACAGTCGACACAGCAGCAGGTGATCGTCGTCGGTCACCAGACCGTACGCAGATACGCGCGTGACATGTAGTTTGGCCATGGCGTCGATGGGAACCTGCGAAGGCTAGGCGCGGCTGTTTCTTTTGGCCAACCGAGGTCTTCGCTTTTTGAGGTGGTACGTCAACGATGCCGCGATGCAGGTTGCCAAGGCATCTTGCGGCACTGGCTCACCCAGTGTGAACACGATCGCTCGATTGCCGTCGAACGCGAAGTCATCCGGAAACATCGTGCGGAAGGTCTCGATCAATTGGGTCTGGCAATGTACGTACATCGCGTACTCGCCGGGGCGCTTTGCCTTCCAGTCAATGCGAACCGCGGTGCCTGCCTTGTTCTTCGGCACGTAGGAGAGCTCGCCCCACTTCAACGATTCCTCCAGCTCACCAACCCCTGGGGTTGCGCGCGCCACATCGAAGATCATATCCCGTAGCGCGAGCACGGCCATTCTGGCTTGGGTAGGATACGAGTCGAACTTGGCGGCGATCGCTGGCGATTGAAATGGCGTCATCACGAGTCGAGTGGTCGTTGCTGCAAACCGGAGTATACGAGTTCAGGCAAAGCCGGCGGCTACTGATCTATTCGGCAGCTGCGTAAGATCGCATAGGCGGCCTCCATCGAGAAGTCGTCGCTCACGCCGCCATGGCCCGTACGCACGCGTCGCGTTCCTTGAGCCGTGCCAAGTATGTCCGCGCGTGAGGATACCGCTCGTCGAGTAGCCTGGCGCCGGCAATGAGCTGAAGCGAATAGCCCATCATGATGTCCGCGGCGCTGAACTCCGCGCCCATGAGAAAATTCCGATCCGCAACCGCGCGATCGACGACTTCAAGACACCCGCGCGCTTTCTGTTCAGCCTCGGCCGCCAGTGAAGGGCCGTCACCCCCGTCCTCGCGCAACATGCGGTAAAGCCCAAGCGGCCGCGAGAGCGTTGCCTCGCTGAACCAGCACCATTGGTGGTGTATGGCGCTTTCGTCCGTACCGGGTTTGGGGCGCAGGCGGCCGTGGCCGTAGCGTTCCAGGATGTGGTCGACCATCGCACCGGATTCGAACATGGTCATGGCGCCGTCGGTCAGCGCGGGCACCTTCCCGGCTGGGCTGATCGCGCGCCATTCGGGTGAGTCGCGATACGTGGACGAAAAGTCGATTGGGCTGACATCGACTGGAAGATTGAGTTCGTAGCAGAGCCAGATGGGTCGCACTGACCGGGTTCCGCGAACGTGGTAGATCCTGATCATCGGGAGTGCCCTTCAGTGAGCACGAACGTCGGAAGCCATCGCCTTGCCACCCATCCAAAGAAACAGGCCCGCACTGATCGCATAGGGAATTCTCCGCAGCCACCAATTGGTTTCGATGAGACGGTCGATGGCCGAAAGCGACAATCCGCTGTCGCTCAATTGAAGCTGGATCGGGATCTGAATGGTGGCCGTCGATACCCACATGATCATTTGAAGAACAATCGCCGCCCAAATCGCCCACAGCGGCACCGTTGTGGGCCTGAACCAGAGCAGCAGAACAGTAAAGACCGTACCCAGCAAAGCGGGGGCCACCAGGAAGGTCAGCACGGGTTGAGTGATGAAGCGGTGGTAAGTCGTGAACTCGGCTTCTCCGATGAGGCGCCAGCTGGGGTAGTTCACGAACGATTCGATGAAGGCCGCGCCGTTGCCGTAATAGACGAGGGCGAAGGCGATCACGAAGATCCAACGACCGTTCATGCGTGTAGCTCCCACAACGCGCCGCGCCAAATGCTGATCTGGAAACTACTCTCCTGCCGTGATGCGACGCAACCAGATGAGGAGCACCGGTGTAAGCAGCAGCTCTGATCCCGCCAGGACTACAACTGGCACGGACGGGAATCCGCGCGTAGCCATCGACACCAGGCGCGCCGCGCCGGCGGCAAAGAACATCCACAACACAACCCTGAGTACGACCGCGTACCTCTGAAGGTCACCGGCGCAGATGAACAGCAATACACCGTAGAGACCGAACGCGACCCCGTAGAAGCGGTTCTGACTGTCGAGCGTTGGATCCGCGAGTACTTCGGTAGCAGCAGGGGTACCGAGAAGAACAATGTCGGTCGACTGCGCGTGACTAAAGTGGCCGATGGTCGCCGTTTGGCCCCGGCGTGATGTGAATCAGCTGAGTCGTTTCTAGCACATTGACGCGGTGCCACTCACCGCTACGAACGATGCAAGCGTCGCCAGGACCCATCTCAATAGGAGAGCTGGGATCAGATTCTCCGGTCACCCGGAGTTTTCCTGAAATGACATACAGGATCTCGTCACCGTCCGGATGAACCTCTCCACGATGCGGCGCGTCTTGGGACATCGTCACGACACCGAGAGTCATACCGTCGATTCGATCCGGGGGCCCAGGTTTGCGCGCTCGCACTGATACGGAGAGATCTCTGTGAATGTCGAGTGAATATCGGGAAGCGTCAACTCGAGTGATGTTGTTCATCGATCACCTCTATAGTCGCGGCGGGAGTCGGCCCAATAGTTAGGCGACGCTTTTTGAAACACCTAACGCCTCTAACGTAGACTGGACCTTGTCACGGATCATATCCCTAACGGCTCTGAACTCATCGGGGCCAAGATTTTTTGGGTCCGGTATCGCCCAGTCTGCTCGTTGTCTAGCGCGGACCGTCGGGCAGGCATCCCCGCATCCCATGGTCGCTACGAAATCGAAGGTCACGTCGGGAAGATCTTCGAGGGATTTGGAACCATGGACCGAGAGGTCGTACCCGATTTCACGCATGGCATCGATGGCCTTCTGATTGACCGTGCCGGACGGTCGAGATCCCGCGCTGAATGCTTCGACCTGTTTGCCACCGAGCAGGCGCGCGATTGCTTCCGCCATTTGACTCCGGTTGGCGTTCTCGACGCATACGAACAGTACGCGCTTGATGGATTTCACACGGGTCACATCTGATCAGTAGGGCGTAGATAGTAACTCAGCATCTCGGAGCAGGCGTTGTATCCAGTGATCCCGGTGGTTTCGAGAAGGCACAGGTGATTGAGCATCCCTGCCGCATCGACGATTCCGCGCTCAAATCCATGGCGAGATCCATGCCGCCTCGCAATCAGCATCGGCTGCGCAACAGACCGGTGGCAAACTCGCGCAGGCAATGTTGATGACTGGTTGGCGCGTCGGATGCATGCAGTGGTTAGGCGGCCTGTTAGCTACTTGTCGGGCCATCCGGCACGCGGCCCAAGACAAACAAAAGAAACGCAAAGTTGAGCGCCGATATCACCAGGAGCAGGTACAGACCAATGAGAAACCCACCAGGGCTTTGCGCAAAACCGATCCCGAGCGCGTTCAGCGCCTGAGTCGCGAGAACTAGGAAGCTCGCGGAGTCCACTGGAATCGCGACGATCCGAATTCTGCGGAATGCACCGTTGCGGGCAGCCCGAAGAATGCGCGGCAGAAAGAACAGTAGATTGCTCGCGGTTACAGCGAAGAGAAAGGCACTCGACCCAGCCCATATGGTGCTTTCCGGTACGCGGAACTGTTGAATCAGGAACGGAAACAGCGCAACGAAGACGACGCCGAGACCACTCGCTATCAGCGCCCAGAATGGATACCAGACTTCTGGATGAGTCGGGCGTAGCTTCTCACCCGCTAACGCACCAACTATCCCGGCGAAGCCGGCCAGTGCTACGCCGATTTGGGCAATCGACTCTAACGCGTTCTCCGCATTCATACCGCTCCTGGGAAACGTCTCACGATGGTCCGTTGCGATCACGTGTTAGACGCAGTGTAAGTACGGTCCGGGCACATGACAGGTTTGTCCGGGTACATGAGTAACAGATTCCCATCATACGCGGTTGGCGAAAGGAGATGCCGGGATGCCCTGGAGCGAAGCCACACCCATGCACGAGAAGACGCAATTCGCAACCTGAGCCGGCTTGATGCACGTGTTGGGCGGCAGGTGGCTACTTCTTCTGTAGAGACGCAAGGAACTCTTGGCCCGTGAGGCGCGGATGGACGCCCGCAAAGTCATACGCGGTGGGCTTGTCATCGACGTAGATCTCGCTTGCGATTTTGAAGGACCGCTGGTCATCGAAGGAACCCATGTTGAGGATGTAGCGATTCGCTTCCTTCAACAAGTAGAACAGACTAGAGCCACAGAGCTTGCAGAATCCTCGTTCTGCCCAAGCCGACGAGCTGTACCGCTGGATGTGCTCCTCACCGCGGAACGTGACGTTTTCTGCTTCTACCGAGAAGGTAGGTCCACCCGTCCATCGTCGGCACATAGAGCAGTGGCATACATGCAATCCGTCCGCAACGCCTGCAGCGATGAAAGTCACTGCGGAACACAAACACCGCCCTTCAGCGTTCATGGCGCTCTCTCAGGTGATCCGACATATGGAGACTCCTCCGATCGCAAGTTGAGTCCGCCGCAGCGAACGCTTAGGTGCGCTACCCTCGGCCGCTTCGGTGGGAATGATGAGATTCGTAATTGGCGGGCACGAATTTTGATGAAGTTCGTTCTGCTTCATTCCAGCCCTACGACATCGAGCGTGCGAAGCTGGCCCGTGATCTCGTGGCGAGTCTAGATGCCCCAGTTGAATCTGACGCGGCCGATGCATGGAAGAAAGAGATAGCACGGAGGCTGGCCGAAGTGGAAGCTGGATCTGCGGTCTTGATCGACTGCGACGAGTTCCGAAAGCGGATGGCGGAGAGACTCGGACCCCCGTAGCGCATCGCCAGTCGGCGAGCGATGCAAGGAGATGAGGGGCTTTCGATTTAGGCATCTTGGGCCTCGGCTGCATGCGGTGGTTGGGTGGCGGAGGAGCGTTCATCCCAATCGCGTGGCGGCAACGACGCAGAACTGATTTCCTTCAGGGTCGCACAAGACAGTGTAGTCAGTTTGCTTGCGCAGTACCGATGCCCCGATGGCACACAGCCGAGCGACTTCCGTCTCGCGATCTGCCACCGCGATATCGAGGTGTATCCGATTGTTCTCGTAGCGACGCTCGGCAACGCGTTGAAAGCACAGGCTCGGGCCTGGACCATCGACCATCCCAGTTCATGAGAACTCCACAATGACGCCGGTACTTTGGCTTGATCTATTCGATGACATCATCCAGCGCTCTTCGTGGTGTGTGCGGGATCTCTTGGAGAGGGTAGCCGATGCGAAGAAGAATCTGTGGGAACCCTGTACCCACCAAGTTTTGTAGCTTGTGCCGCAACGACGCTTCCTGCACCGGCTGATTGAGATAGGAGGCCTGCAGCCCGTGCTGGCAACCGAGAAGAAGGGCGCGTTGGAGTGCCTGACCGGCCAGCAACCAGTCACGAGGATGGTCGCTCTCGGTGCTCAGGACCACGAGCAGCGGTGAGGCTTCGGCGAGCTGACGATCCTTTGCACCGACGCCGCCGCCCATATCAAACGTCCGGACAACAAGCTGGGCCGCCGGCAGGGCTAAGGCGGGCATGGTCAGCCCATCGCCCTGGCGTCGCGGATGCATCCAAGCGGCGAGTTCGCGGCGCCAGCTTGAATTGGCCCACTGTACGGCATCGCCCTCGGCGACGAGAGCGGCGGTCTTCTGCCTTACTTCGTCGGTCAAGAGCGGTACCAAGCGCGCGCCTTCTTGTCTCGTCGCCTCAATCAGCTGGTCGAGGGCAGAAGCACTCACCTCGCGGGGTGCAAATCGTTTCCGGTAGGTGCGCCGCGTTTCGATGAAGTCCGCAAGCTGAGCATCGTCAGCGCATACATTCGACTGCCCTGAGAGAGTCATGCGGGCGAGGAGGTCCGGTTCTTCAGGCTCGGGAAGAAGCCGCACCTGCACATGTAAACCGGCGCTGGCGGCTGCAATCCGAAGATTCATAAGCGCGCAACCGCAGCTAATGGCAAGCTCTCGGTCTTCAGGGTCGTTTGCTGGCAACGCACGTGTGCGGTCGGCACATATATCGACTGCCGAATCCGACAATCGGAAAAACCATGGCTGGGTGTTGTGGCTCGATGGTGCTAGCACAGCACGTCCGATCATCGATCGGGCCTGTCTTTTCCAGTCATTCATGATCTGTCACCACCTCGAGCGGGCAGGCTGTCTAGCGGTGCCTGCAACGAATTGTCAGACGCCAGCACGTTTGTAGCTTTCCCCGAAATAGAAGGGTCTTTCAACGTTGGGCTCGTATTAGGTTCCATGGAGCCTTTGGCAGAATCCCGTCTTCGTTCTTCTCACTACAGACTTTAGCGGTTCTTCGTCTTCGATCCCAAGAATCCCGAACACACCTTCTTCAATAGGACGCGGCACGCTTGGCGGCTCGACGCCATTGCGACGACAACGCGAGTCGCGCGGCGAAGTGCGTGGCACTGCATGGTTGGGTGTTGCGGCAGCGGCTGGAGTAGATCGGGCCTAGCAGATTCCCACCCTCTGCAAACACCCTCGGTATCGAGAGAACTGCAGTTCCAGTGCATCCGCCGATTTGGCCCCGTTCAAGCGCTACAATCCCTAACGTCCCGGCGCGTTCCGCTTGGGATTCTTGTTACCCTAGGGCCGTAAGACTTGGAGTATCGCGATGGGCTCAAAACCACGGGCGGACTATGACGTGATTGCAGTCGGGGCCGGGTTCGCTGGCCTTGCGTTGATTCACTACGTGCGCGAAGCGGGTCTGACGATCCGCGTGTTCGACAAGGCGTCCGACATCGGCGGCACCTGGACCTGGAACCGCTATCCGGGTGCTGCCAGCGACAGCGAGTGCTACTACTACTGCCTCACGTTCTCGAAGGAGCTGCTGCAGGAGTGGTCGTGGTCGGTGCGCTATCCCGGCTGGGAAGAGAACCTCCGCTACATGCACTTTGTGGCGGACCGTTGCGACATGTGGCCACACATACAGCTCGATACCCAAATCGTGGCCGCGGATTTCCAGGAGAAAAGCGGCCTGTGGCAGATCCGCACCGCAGCCGGTGATCGCTTCACCTGCCGCTACTTCATCAGTGCGATGGGCATGATCTCCGAGCCGGTGATCCCCGACTTCAAGGGGCTCGGCTCATTCAAAGGCCCATGTTTTCATTCCGCGCGCTGGCCGCAGCAAGGCCTCGACTACGCAGGCAAACGTGTAGCCATCATCGGCAGCGGCGCAACCACGGTACAGATGCTACCCGTGATGGCTCAGAGCGCGAGTCAGGTCACGGTGTTTCAGCGCACCGCCAACTTCATCATGCCAGCCGTACAGAAGCCGATCACTGCGGAGTGGGAGAAAGAGATCAAGGATCAGTACGATCAGATCGTCGCGAAGTGCCGCAACCACGTCTTCGGCATGGCCTTCGACAGTCCCGTGGGGCGAACGATTGCGGACACGCCGCCGGATGAGGTGCAGCGGATCTTCGAGGACCACTGGCCGCGGGGCAGCTTCCGGTTCGTCTTCGAAACCTTCGATGACCTGTTGTCCAATGCCGAATCGAACCGCATTGCCGGTGACTTCGTGATTCGCAAGATGCTGGAGAAGGTGAAGGATCCGAACGTACGCGAGATGCTCACGCCGAAGGGTTATCCGTTCTTCGCGAAACGACCGCCCCTGGATCACGGCTACCACGAGACGTTCAACCGCGACAACGTGAAGCTCGTCGACATCGGCAGCCGGGAGCCGCTCGTGGAGATCACCGAGACGGGCATCCGAACCACCAGGGCGCATTACGAGTTCGACATCATCGTGCTGGCCACGGGGTTCCAGGCGTACACCGGTGCGCAGGAGGCGCTTGCCATTCGGGGCCGCAACGGACTCCTGCTCAAGGACAAGTGGGCGGAGGTGTCGAGTTCCATCATGGGTGTTTTCGTGGCGGACTTTCCGAACCTGTTCATGATTACCGGGCCACAAGCGCCGTTCGCCAACCTGCCGACTTCGATCGAGCAGAACGCGATGTACATCGTCGATTGCATCCGCAAGATGGAAGAAGAAGGGTACGACCTGTGCAAACCCAAACGGGACGCCGAAGAAGCGTGGGTTGCTCACACGGCGGACATCCACGGGCAGACGCTGATGGCGCAGGGCGACAAGGTGCACTCGTGGATGATGGGTGCAAACCTCGAGGATCGAAATCCGAGAGTGCTGATCTACTTCGGTGGCGCGAACGTGTACTACGACAAGCTGCGAGCGTCCGTGAATGCCGGGTTCCCGGAAGTCGAGTTCGAGCGGATGGCTGGATAGTAGAGGCCGAGGCCTCCACCAGATGTCCTGGTCGCTATGACACCACCGCTTTACGCTACGTTACGTTCGCGATCGCACAGCGTCTAGCGTTCGAGCTAGTAGGGAGCGAGGGGCCTAGTGGGGACCAGGTCCGTGATTGATACGCCGCTGTACCATACGCTGTCTAATGTTTGAGCTCGTGCGACGAGATGTCAGTCGCGCAATGCTCATGCCTGAATCCGATGTGACACGGGAGGTCGTGATGTCGACGGTAATAGGCCCGCTCCACGTCCGGCGCAGTGCGTTCATTGATGCCTCACCCGATCGGGTGTGGCACGAATTCGAAACCACTGCGCGGGTGAAGGCGTGGCTGAATTTGGGTCACACGCTGCACCAGATCGAGTTGCGCGTGGGTGGCGCGGTCGATTTCAGTGTCGAGATCGATGGTGAGAACAGGCACTTTGGCGGCAGCGTGCTGGTGCTCGAGCCGGGACGCGAGATGACATTGGCGATCAACTGGCGGGCGCCGCACGCCTCGCCGGTATCTACCTTCTGGACGTTCCGTTTGACACCCTTGTACGAGGGGACGCTCGTTGAGCTGTTTCATCATGGCTTCGAGCGGCTCGGTCGCGAGGCGGGCCCTGATCTCGATGGGTACGAGGCGGGATGGCAGGTGCGACACTTGAGCGCGCTGCGCGCAATCGTCGAGTCCGCAGGCTAGCGATCAGCTCTCCGTCAGTTTCATCAGAATGTCTGCGTACCACGCGCAGTTCAATCCCAACGCTTCGTCGATATCGGCGTCTCTCGTGCCAACGTCGAGGCGTGCCGAGTGCACACCGAGCAGCTTCCACGGCAATGCGCCCAGCTCAGAATTTGACTCATTTGCGCGCATGACTACGGGTGAGCCGCTGGTGCCACGATGAGTACGGGCATCGGTTAGAAAGTAACCCTTGCCTTGGAAGCGAAGCCCGAAGGACGATGCTACGGCTGCCCGTCGAACCACCGGCATGTGATGGAGCGTGTCGTGAAAGCCGAGTGGGAAGCCCACGACCAGCAACGAACTGCCGATTTCGATGCGCTCATGCGGATCCGCAAGGTGATCGGGCGTAAACGCCGCATAGACGGTGGTCTTGGGCATAGCCTTGCGTTCGAGTTCGATCACCGCCACGTCGATCGCCCCTTCTGAGTCGCGGCCTTGGCGCCAGATCGCCTTGTGGTTGCGGTACAACGGAATCGACAGGCCGATCGATTCCGCCAGATTGTCCGGATCGATGTGCAACTCGATCTCGATGCGGTCGGGGAAGTGCTTGCTCGGATCGTCGATCATGATGTGACGGCTCGTGACGAGAAACAGCCGGCCGTCGCGCTCGAAGAAGAAGCCGCTGGCGTTGGTCAGGCCCCGCTTACCCTCGAAAGTGAGGACGCGCGCGGCGGTGAGGAGAATCGATTCGAATTGCAGCATCAAACACCCTCGTGTCGCAGCTCAATGGTCACTCGGGTTGTGAAAGACATGCCCGCTTGCGCGGGCACTGTAGCATGGCGGTCGCGAGCGGCTGGTTAACCTTGATTCGACATTAGTCCACGTCTCACACCGCCCGCGGCTCTCGCCAAAACAAGCAAACTACGCACTTGCTCCCTTTTCGTTCAGGTCACATACGGTCGGGTATGCTCCCCTCACGAAAAGCTGCGCGAGCACGCATTTTGCTTTTTCTGGCGCGTCTGAGCTCGCGCATTAATGTCGAATCAAGGTTAATGGTCTACTTCTTGTATTGCAGAAAGCCGGTCTTCTTGGCGACGCGATCGTACAGGCGCATCGCGTAGCTGTTGGTCTCATGCGTGAGCCAATATACGCCCGAGCTGCCCGCGGCGATCGCAACGCGTTGCGCGTGATCGATCAGTGCCTTGCCCAGTTGCTTGCCGCGCAGATTGGGGTTCACGTAGAGGTCCTGCAGGTAGCACGACGCCGCATCGCTCCAGCCGGATCGGTGAAAGATGATGTGTACCAGTCCTTCACCACGGCCACCGACCTCAGCGAGATAGCCGAACTGTGGCTCGGCGGGATCGTGAATGCGTTGCCAGGTCAACGCGTACTGCGCATCGGACAACTTCGTTTCATAGAAGTCCAGATAGCTGCGCCATAAGTGCGTCCACACGTCACGATCGGCGATGGCGAGGGGTCGTACGTGAACCCGCCCATCGTCTGACGAGAGTGAGACCGCAGCTTCGGGCACGTTGTAGGGATGCGTCATGGACGGTCTTCCAAGTGAGTTGCCTAGGATGCTAACGCAGGCCGTTGTATCCTGCGCGCTTTGCGCGGCGGCCAAACAACGGTTGTACTTGCGCCAGTGCGGAGAGACGAATGGCAGGCAGTATTTTGAAGGACCTACCCGCGGGTGAGCGCGTGGGGATTGCGTTTTCGGGTGGGCTCGATACCAGTGCCGCGGTGCATTGGATGCGCGCAAAAGGCGCGATTCCGTACGCCTACACGGCGAACCTCGGTCAGCCCGATGAAAGCGATTATGAGGAGATACCGCGCAAGGCTCTGGCATATGGCGCGCAGAAGGCGCGGCTGATCGAGTGCCGTCCGCAGCTGGTGGCGGAAGGGATCGGTGCGATTCAGGCGGGCGCGTTCCACATCACCACGGCGGGGGCCACCTATTTCAACACCACGCCGCTCGGACGCGCGGTCACCGGCACCATGCTGGTCATCGCCATGCGCGAAGACGATGTGCACATCTGGGGCGATGGCAGCACCTACAAGGGCAACGACATTGAGCGGTTCTATCGCTACGGTCTGCTCGCCAATCCGAATCTGCGTGTGTACAAGCCGTGGCTCGATCAGCGTTTCATCGACGAGCTCGGTGGACGCAAGGAAATGTCGCAGTACATGACGGACAACGGCTTCGAGTACAAGATGAGTGCGGAGAAGGCGTACTCGACGGACTCCAACATTCTGGGTGCCACACACGAAGCCAAGGATCTCGAGTACCTCGACAAAGGTATCGATATCGTCAAACCCATCATGGGCGCTGCGTTCTGGCGCGATGACGTCGTGGTCAAGCGCGAAGCGGTGACAGTGGGCTTCGAAGAGGGTGAACCGGTCAGCTTGAACGGAGAGACGTTCGCTGATGCGCTCGCACTGTTCACACGTGCCAACGAAATTGGTGGGCGGCACGGGCTCGGCATGTGCGATCAGATCGAGAATCGCATCATCGAAGCCAAGTCTCGCGGCATCTATGAAGCTCCAGGCATGGCCCTGCTGCATCTCGCGTACGAACGACTGGTGACTGGCATCCACAACGAAGACACCATCGAGCAATATCGCAACAACGGGCGTCGGCTCGGGCGCCTCTTGTATCAGGGTCGCTGGTTCGACCCCCAGTGCATGATGCTGCGGGAAACCGCGCAGCGCTGGATTGCAAGGCCCATCACCGGAGAAGTGACCGTGGAACTGCGGCGTGGCAACGACTACTCGGTGCTCGACACCACGAGCCCGAATCTCACCTATCACCCGGAACGCCTGACCATGGAAAAATCGGCGGGCGGGTTCTCGCCTCAGGATCGCATTGGCCAGCTGACCATGCGCAACATGGACATCGCCGATACGCGCGAGAAGCTACAGGTCTATTCCAAGGTCGGATTGCTGGCCAAGGATGCCGACAGCGAGGTACCGCAGCTGCTGCGCCCGACCGAACCCGACTGAAGGACCGGCTATACGATGGGAAACGTCGCGGCGAACGACTCGCGGCCGAGTTGCGCGGTGCTCGCGACGAAGCAGATCGTGTGATAGTTGCCGGCCAGTGCAAGTATCTCGAGCTGTTGTTCGACCGTCCACACGGCCTGCATCGCGCGATAGGTGGGCGCATCGATACGCCCGAGCGCGCATAGCTCATCGATTGCGGCTACGAGCAGGCGTTCCTGCTCGGACCAACATCCGGATCGATGGTCACCAACCCTGGTCGCTGCGATCTGATCGTCGGTCAGTGCAACATGGCGCGCGAAAGCGGCCACATGAACACCCCATTCGTATTCGCAATCGTTGTTGGCGCACACGCGCAGAATGACGATTTCGCGCTCCCGCATGCTGATCGGGCTGTCGCGGTCGAGCAAATTCACTGTGCCCTTCTTGAGGAAGCGGATGCTGTTGGCGAACACTCGAAACAGCTGCAGGACGTAGCCGTCGCGTTTTGGATAGTGGGCGAGAAGTTCGGCAGCCTCGGGCGTAAACGGCTCGGTCACGGGTTTGAGGACATTGTGCACGCGGTTTCACTTGCTACAATATGTGTAGCAACGATGTTAGTGCTACATGTTATGTAGCGTCAATAGTCAATGTCGAGGAGCTGACCGTGGCCAAGAAACCCGGCTTGCGTGCGCGCGGATCCACCACGGGACGTCCGATCATGGTGCTGTTCGACGTGCTCGGCCAGCGCTGGACGATGCGCATTCTCTGGGAGCTGCGCGATGCGCGTTTATCGTTTCGTGATCTGCGCGCACGCTGTGACGATGTATCTCCGACGCTGCTCAATCGTCGGCTGAAAGAGCTGCGCGATATAGGCCTGCTGGATCACTCGGATGGCGGCTATGGTTACACTGCGCTCGGGCGCGACCTTGCCGTGCAACTGGCGCGGATGGGCGACTTCGCGACGCGATGGGCAGCGGCGATGAGTACCTGAAGCGGCGACGCGACTCCTGCTACGACGGTCGCCACTGCAGCAAGGTGAACGGTGGCTGCGCATCGTTGTGGTGCTCGAATTCCGCTTTCACTGCGGCACCGATCGACACGATTTGATTCGGATCGCCCAATAGATTACCGACGATTCGCACGCCATCCGCCTGGGGCAGTTCAATGAGGACGATGATGTACGGTCCCTGTTCCTTCAGCGCCGGATGTACGGGATGCCACACGCGCTCGTAGCTGTAGATGCGGCCGGTGGGTACGACTTCCGCAAAGTCGAGATCGAAGCTGTGGCAACGATGACAGATCCACTCCGGCCCCCACTGGAACCGATCGCAACCGCGGCAGCGCTGCAACAGGATGCGGTCTTCTTCGAGCGCGGCCCAGAAGGGTGCATCCAATCCGTCTCGGGCTGGCGCGGGGGCGGGCAGACCCGGTGCGAGATAGTGACTCATAGCGTGCTCCCGGCGCCGAAGATGCAGGAACTGACGGGTGTGACCATGGGCCCGGCGATCATCATGCTCACTTCCGCACCGTCGATCTGATTGCAGGACGTGCCGCGAATCTGACGCACGGCTTCGATGGTGAGGCCGAGCCCATGCATATAGCACTCCGCGAGGTTGCCGCCGCTCGTATTGAGGGGCACGCGGCCATTGGGGGCGAGCAGGTTGGGCAACTTGAAGAAGTCGTTCACCTCGTCGGCGTCGCAGAAGCCGTGCTCCACCATCGACATCAGCACACCACCGGTGAAGTTCTCGTAGCTCTGCAGCACGTCAACGTCGGTGGGCGTGAGTTCGGCCATGGCATACAGATGTTTGGCGACCGTATTGAAGTGCGAACTGCCGTAATCGGGTGCGTTGTGCACGGGCGCTGCCGAGCGATTCGGGCCGCCGCTGGCAGCGCCGAGTACGTAGCAGGGCTTGTGCGGATAGTCGGTCGCGCGCTCGGCCGGCACGAGGATCATCGCGGCTGCGCCATCGTTCTCCTGGCAGCAGTCGAACAGACGGAACGGTTCGACGATCCAGCGCGAGGCGTCGTATTTCGCTTGCGTGAGGGGGCGGCCGTACATGATGGCTTCGGGATTCGACTGCGCGTGGGTGTACGAGGCCATCGCAATGGCGCGCAGCGCATCCTGCTTCACGCCGTGATCGTGCATGAAGCGCATGGCCTTCATGGCGAACATCTGCGCGGCGGACATGAGGCCGTAGGGCGTCGTGTGCGCAGCTTCGCCCGAGACCTGACGGATCTGCGGGCCGCGGCCGAAACGGCCGAACTGGCCCTGGGCGAGGGATCGGTAAACGACCACGCAGTCGGCCATGCCGCAGGCAATCGCAGCGGATGCATTCTCGACGGCGCCGGCGGTGCCGCCACCGCCGCCGCCCCAGAACATGTTGGAGAAGCGCAATTCCTTGGTATTGAGCGCGGCGGCGAGTCTGGGCGCATCGTTGCGATCGTTGCTGAACGAGGCAAAGCCATCGAGGCGCGTCGGTGAAATCTGCGCATCGGCGCAGGCATTCACGATCGCTTCGAGTGCGAGCTTGGCTTCAGCGTCGGGTGACTCGCCGTGCTTGTAGTACTTCGTCTGGCCAACGCCAACGACCGCGACTTTGCCCCGCAGCGTGCGGCTCACGCCCGCCGGGCCTGGTAGCGCGCCGGCACATCGAACTTGAACACCCTCGCGGCGTTGAAACCCAGCACCTTGGCGCGGTCACCGTCAGACAGTTGCGTCATGGTGCGCTCGATCGCTGCGGCCGAGTGCGGCCACGTGCCTTCGTGGTGGGGATAGTCGTTCGCCCACATGAAGTTGTCGATCAGACCGTGGGTAACTGCCAGATCGAGACCAGCCTTGTCTTCCTGAAAAGTAGCAAAGCCATTGCTCTTGAAGAACTCGCTCGGCAGGCGCGACAGTTTCGGCCGCACCCACATGTGATGTTTCTTGTAGGCCTCATCCATGGCGCCGAGCGCCCACGCGACCCAGCCGATGCCCGCTTCGACAGATCCGAATACGAGCTTCGGGAACCGGTCGAGCACGCCGGAGGCGCAAAGGTTGGCGATAGGCTCCATGGTCGGCGCGAGCGAATGCACTGCGTAGTTGATGACTGCGCCGCCGTTGCCGCGCGAAGTACGTGGGTCGCGGCCCGTAGAGACATGGAAGGTGATGGGAAAGTCGTGATCCTGAATACAGGCCCACAGCGGATCGAACTGCGGCAGGTTGTAGTTGAGCGCTTCATGATCGGGTGGACCCCAGACCGGCTTGCACGGCAGGCACACACCGCGAAAGCCGAGCTTGGCACAGCGATCGATCTCGGCAATGGCACCTTCGATGTCGGCGGCGGCGACGCAAGCCATGGGCGAGAGCCGATCGTTGTAGGCGCCGAACATTTCCCACGCCCACTCGTTGTAGGTGCGGCACATGGCCTGGCTGAACACCGCGTCCGGCGTCGCCCAGATGGTCAGACCCTTGTTGGGGAACAGCACTTCGCAGTCGATGCCGTCGACGGCATGATCGGCCAGCCGCTGTTCGGGGGTGTTACCCGATTTGTTGCGCAACAGATCTTCGCCTTCGAACGGAATCTCGCGTAGTCGCAACGGACGAAAGCCTTCGGTCTTCTGAAACTTCTTACCGCTCGCGTCGACCACCACACCCGGCAGGCGATCGCGAAATTTCTCGTCGATGCGGGTGCGCCACAAATCCGATGGTTCCTGCACGTGACCGTCGGTCGACACCATGAAGTACTTGTTCGGATCATCCGGTCGCGCGGTGCGCGGCCAGCCGGCATGACCGGGCGTGGTGGCACGCCATTGATTGGCTTCATCGCGGGTGGGTGTAGCGGTCGCCATGATCGTGGTCTCCGTTGATGCGAATTCGAGAGTGGTTGGTCGAGCCTACGCCTTCAGCTGTCCGTCGTGAACTCACCGCGGCGAAAGGCTGCCATGGCGGCGTCGTAGACCTGAGCGAGGGGCACATCGTGCGCATCGCTGATGTGTCGACAGTCGTTGTGTTCCGGGGCGGCGCGTTCTTCACCGCCGGGCAGGCGCGCGACTTTGATGGTCACTGAACCCCAGCGCGTTTCGACCCGCCCGGATTCGCGCGGCAGGCTCGAACGCAGCACGTTCTCCTGCCGCACGCCCAGGGTCGACGTGTGCAGGTAGATGAGTGTGCGAATTGCATCGACCACGGGCGCTGGGCACAACGCGCAGAGCGTGTACGCGGGACGGCCCTTCTTCATCAGAATGGGCGTCAACCACGCATCCAGTGCCCCGGCTGCAAGCAGTCGATCGAGTAAGGGCGGCAGCCATTCGGGATTCATGTCGTCGAGGTTGGTCGACAGCAAGGTGAGGGTCTCGACGCGATTGGCTGTGTCGGTTGTGGCACTGCCAACGACCATCCGCAACACATTGGCGCGTGGGAAATCCTTGCTGCCGGCGCCGTAACCTTGCGCGGTGATTCGCATCGCGCTGGCTTCGCCCCAGTGCGTGACGAGCTCACGCAGGAGCGCAGCGGCTGTGGGGGTAACCGTTTCGCCATCGATATCGAGCGGGTAGGTGGGGACACCCTCCATCAGCCGCAACACCGCCGGTGCCGGCACCGGCAGCACGCCGTGCTCGCACTTCACCGTGCCGTGACTCGCCGGCAGGCCCCGACAGCTGACGGCTTCCGCATTCAGATGCGCGAACCCCGCGACCACGCCGACCACGTCGGCGATGGCATCGAGTGCGCCGACTTCGTGGAAGTGAACGTGATCGATCGGTATGTCGTGGACCTTCGCTTCCGCGGCGGCGAGCGTCCGAAACACGGCGCAGGATTTTGTCTTGATGGCTTCAAGTAGCGGTGCGCGTTCGATGATGGCGACGATGTCGGGCAGATGACGATGAACGTGCTCGTGCGGTGCAGCTACGTGCGCTTTGGTGGCCGATACCCCGCGCTTGACCACTTTCTCCGCGGTGACAATCAGACCAGGGAGAGACAGTGCCTCGATGGCGCTGGTAATCACCGCGACCGGCACGCCTGCATCGATCAGGCCGCCGAGCAGCATGTCGCCACTCGCGCCGCAGAAAAGATCGAGATGAATGCGTGTGCTCATTGTGTACTCGCAGCGGCCACCAGACCGCGCAGCATTCGATTGGCGCAGGCCGCGGCGCCAAAGCCATTGTCGATGTTCACCACACTCACCCCAGGCACGCAGCTGGTGAGCATGCCGAGCAGTGCCGAGATGCCACCGAAGTTCGCGCCGTAGCCGACACTCGTAGGAACGGCGATGACCGGTATCGACAGCCGGCCGCCGATCACGCTCGGCAGCGCGCCCTCCATGCCCGCGATGACGATGCAGACATCGGTAGACCGTATGTCAGCTTCAACGGCGAGCAACCGATCGAGGTTCGCGACGCCGATGTCGTTGAAGCGCTTCACTGTGATCCCGGCCCACTCGAGGGTCTGCGCGCATTCCTCTGACACCGGCAAGTCGCTGGTGCCGGCGCACGCCACCGTGACCGAGTAGTTCGCCATTGCGGTCGGCGCCGCCAGCGCGCCCACGCGAATCAACCGCGACAACGGATCGTAGCGGGCGTCTTTGACGCGC
>JBGSQB010000242.1:0-3522 GCA_041738285.1 Pseudomonadales bacterium
CCGCGGCGCGCCCGAGGTTGCGCGCGCCGGCGACATTCACTGTGTCGAATGCCGCACGGGTCGCACCGCGCACGGCGCCCGCAAGGTGGATCACGAGGTCGGTATCGGCAACGAGGAGTGCAAGCGCGGGTTCATCCGCCAGATCACCTTCGATCCAAGTGACACCCGGACGCGAATCCTGCGGCCGGCGCGTGAGTGCGTTGATCGCGAAGCCATCGGCCAAGAGTCGTTGCAGGAGTTGCGTGCCGATGAAACCCGTCGCGCCGGTCAGAGCAATTCGCGGCGACTTCATGGCATCAGACTGGAATGATCAGAATCTCGATCCCGCAGAGGCACCGACGGCCAGCGGGCCTTCGCCACGCAGGCTGAGCGCGTAGTTGTTACGCGCCTGGGACCGCGACGGCTTGCCGGAAGACGTTCTCGGCAACGCGTGCGCATCCACCAGCTCGACGTTGCAGTGGATGCCGAACTCCGTCTTGATGTGGGCGTGTACGGTCGCGCGCAGGTGCTCACGTGCATCGTCGTCACGCTCGCGACACTGGATCAGCATGACCACTTGTTCGCCATCGCCATCGTCGTGACAGAACGCCATCGCATCGCCGGTGCGCACGTTCGGCTGGCTCTCGGCGACGTACTCGAGATCCTGCGGCCAGAAATTGCGCCCACCCACGACGATGATGTCCTTTTCGCGGCCGGTGACGACGATGTGGCCATCGAGCAGATAGCCGAGGTCACCCGTGTTGAGCCAACCATCGTCGCTCAAGACATCGGCGGTCGCCTCGGGCTCGCCGAGGTAGCCCTGCATGACACTGTTGGACTTCACCCAAATGGTGCCGATCTGGCGTTCCGGCTGCACCGCGCCTGCGGCATTTCGAATCTGCACTTCGTTGCCCGGCAACGGATGTCCACAATCCACAAACTCACGGACCGGCGCCCGCTCCCGATTGAGCTTGGTAACGGGGCGCGCAAACCGATTGATGACACAGTCATCGCGGTTGACGTAATCGATGACCGGCCCACGACCGAGTTTGGAAAAACTGATGGCGAGACCGACTTCGGCCATGCCGTAGCACGGCAGGAAGGCGTCGCTGTTGAATCCGCTGCCCTGAACGGCCTGTTGGAACGATGTCAGCGCTTCGGCGCGGATCATCTCGGCGCCGACACCCGCAACTCGCCATTGGGAGAGCGAGAAACGATCGCCTTCACCCGGTCGCAAACGGCGTGCGCACAGTTCGTAGCCAAAGGGTGGGCCGAAGGAGATCGTCGACTGGGTCTGATCCATCAACGTCAGCCACAGGCGCGGTCGCATGGCGAACTCGCGCGTGCCCAGGTATGCAACCGGCACTTGCCCCGCGACCGGCACCAGCAATTTTCCGACCAACCCCATGTCGTGATAGAAGGGCAGCCACGAGAAAAACCGGTCCGTCGGTTTCACTTCGAGACCGTCGCGGATGATCGCGCCGAGGTTGCGCATCACCGCGCGTTGAGTGATGACGGCGCCACGCGCCACGCGCGTGCTGCCGGATGTGTACTGTACGTAGGCGATCTCATCGGGCGTGGGCGGCTGCGGCAATTTCGCCACCGCATCGCGCGGCTCGAGATCCTCGAGCGAGCCGGCCATGGCCAGCGGCAGACCGTCGGCGGCGCTGCGCAGGAAACCGACGAATTCTTCCGTCGCGAAAGCCGCGCGGGCTTCGGAGTTGGCGATCAGAAAACGCAGTTGGCGCAGGTAATAGTCGCGCCCGCCCAGGCTGACCGTGGCGGGCATCGGCACCGGCACCAGCCCTGCGTACTCGCAGGCGAAAAACAGAATCGCAAATTCGGGTCGGGTTTCGGCAACCAGGGCGATGCGGTCACCGCGCGAGACACCGGGCAAGGCAAGCAAACGCCGCGCAGCAGCCATCGCCTGCTGACGCAGCTCGAAGTAGCTCAGTTCACGCAGGACTTCGCCACGGCCATTGAAGAACGTCATACCATGCGGACCGCGTGCCGCATGATCGAGCGCTTCATTCAGCGAGGAGAAATCTCCCGGCCGCCAAGCATTGTCTTCTACGCGACCTTCGTCCGTAAGATGAGAAGACCCGTCTACCACCACACTCACTCAAGTTCTTATTTCGAGATTGCCGGCTCATGAGAAGACCCCAATGCCAGCACCTCCATCCCCTAGACCACCGGTACTTGAGCTCGGCCCGCCTGATGACGGTTATAATTTTGCGCGCGCCATTATACCCACGAGACCTAAGAGGTAAAACGCTACTTTGAACGTTCAAATCGAGCCAGTCGTCACGAAACGAGCGCTCAATACCTTTATCGAGGTCCCGTGGTCGCTCTATAAGCGCGATCCTCGGTGGGTTCCGCCGCTGCGCTTCGACCGCAAGTCATCGCTCAGCCCGAACCACCCTTTCTTCCGGCACGCACAATGGCAGGCATTCGTGGCATACGTCAACGGGTCGCCCGTGGGCCGCGTGAGCGCCCAGATCGACCAGCTGAACGATGCCGCCAATCGGCCCGAGCTCGGCTACTTCGGGATGATCGAGGCGCCCGACGACCCGACCGTGTTCGCTGCCCTGTTTGCCGCGGCCGAAGGCTGGCTGCGCGAGCGCGGCAAGACCCGCGCCGTCGGACCGATCAATCTCGGCATGAACCAGGAAGTCGGGCTGCTGGTGGAAGGCTTCGAGACGCCGCCGTATTTCATGATGGGACATGCGCTCCCCTACTACGACGGTCGAATCGCTGCGCTCGGCTACACCAAGGCGACCGATTTATTCGCCTACGAGATGGATCCTGATTTCGAGATCCCCCGCATCATGGCCAATGTCGAGACTCGCCTGGCCGATCGGATGCGCATCCGACCGATCGATCGCAAACACCGCGACGACGACCTCGCGCTGATGTGCGAGATCTTCAATGACGCGTGGGCCAACAACTGGGGCGCTGTCCCCTTCACCCTCGAAGAGTTCCTCGCAGTCGGGCGAGAGATGCTGTTGATCACGCCCGACGATCTGATCCAGATCGCCGAAGTCGACGGCGAGGCGGCGGCGTTCATTGTCATGTTGCCCAATCTCAACGAAGTCATCGCCGACCTCGACGGCCGGCTGCTGCCCTTTGGTTGGGC
Organism: Pseudomonadales bacterium; assembly: GCA_041738285.1. Taxonomy (GTDB): domain Bacteria; phylum Pseudomonadota; class Gammaproteobacteria; order Pseudomonadales; family Azotimanducaceae; genus SZUA-521. The sequence continues at coordinate 3,116 of JBGSQB010000242.1, forward strand.
CAAACTGCTGTGGCGCCTGAAGGTGAAGTTTCCGAGCAGCGCGCGCGTACCGCTCATGGGCGTGCGGCAGAAGTACCAGCGCACAAGGCTCGGCCCCGGGCTCGCATTTGCCGTGATCCATGCCGCGCGTAACGCATCCGTCGCGCGCGGTGTGCGCAGCGTGGAGATGTCCTGGATCCTCGAAGGCAATCAGGGCATGCGCAACATCATCGAAACCATCGGCGGGCATGCCTCGAAGCGCTATCGGATCTATGAGCGGACGCTGACCGCCTCGTGAACGAGTCTGACTTCAGCGTCCTGGTGCTCGCCGGCGAACGGCATCCGGGGGCCGATCCGCTGGCGCGGGCCGCGGGCACGGCGAGCAAAGTGCTCGTGCCCATCGCCGGGACGCCGGTCATCGACCGCAC
>JBGSQB010000005.1:0-15496 GCA_041738285.1 Pseudomonadales bacterium
CGCGCGCGGCATCATCCAGATCCGCCAGCACCAGCTTCATGCCGGCGCCGGCAAACGCGCGCGCCATACCAAGGCCGATGCCGCTGGCGCCGCCGGTGACGACGGCCACTCTTCCAGTCAGGTCTTCCATGCATTCTCCGAAGGTGTGGCAGCACCCATCACGGCGCGCTCTAGGGTCCTGCATTCTGCGGGCAGTCCCGCGGTCGGTACAGCGCTTCCAGGCTACGCCTCGACAGCTGTCGAACATGCGTGAGAAACTGCGGCGCATCCCACCATCGTGAGCCCACGAGGCGGAGGGCTCCCCTTTCGTGGGACACATATTCCTCTCGTACGCACGATCTGATGCCGCCAAGGCTAGGCTGGTCGTTGCCGCGCTCAGCAACGCCGGCTACGACGTCTGGTGGGACGAACACCTGCCGACCCATCGAACCTACTACGAGGTGATCGAAGAGCAACTGCGCACGTCGCATGCCGTTGTCGTTCTGTGGTCCAAGGCCGCCACGGACTCGCAGTGGGTGCGCGCCGAGGCCGACATGGGTCGCACCCTCGGCAAACTCGTGCAGGCCCGTGTCGATACCGAGCTGCCGCCGATGCCATTCAATCAGATCCAGTGCGCGCGCCTGGATGAATGGAACGGAAGCGCAGACCATCCCGATTGGCTGAAGGTGCTCGATGGCGTGCGTGCCATCGGAGGTGACGGGGAACGACACCCGCCACCGGTGTCCCTGTCGACCCGCCGACATGGACGCACAACGCTTACGTTAGGTGTCGCGTTCGCGACGATCCTGCTTGCCTGGCTGACGTGGCTGATCGTGCGTGATACCACCCCGACAGAAGACGCAACCGTCGAGGGAGAGCGCGTTGCCGTTCTCGACTTCACTGCCGAGGCATCTTTGGTGCAGTTCACTCGCGCGCTGGCCGACCGGATCGTCGATGTCATGAGTACGAACGACCTGCAGGCGATTCCGAACGCAAGCAGCGACGAGTATCGTGGTGCCGCGCTGATCGCCTCCGCTGCACGCAATGGCGTGTCGTTCGTGCTGGACGGAGCGGTTCGTCAGGATGCAGACGCACTGAGCGTGAACACACACATTGTCGATGCGCGTGCGAACGTGACGCTCTGGTCGAACACTTATCACCGCGCGGTCAGCGAAGGCGGCGCGATGCAAGAGCAAGTGGCCGCGCACGTCGTCGATGTGCTGCGCTGCGCGCTGGTATCCCGACGGCCCAACGCGGGCCCCATCGATCCCCGAACGCTGGCCATCTGCATGCGCGCGTGTGATGTTGCGCAGCGCTTCGATGCGCCGCCGGAAGAGATCTACGAATCTGCACGCCAGGTGACCGTGCGAGCCCCGCAGTTTTCACGCGGCTGGTCGCTGCTCGCGATGGCAAGCGCGCTCGCCAGCCGAAATGTCTCGCCGCAGCGACGTGATAGTTTGCTCGGGCAGTCGAAAGATGCCGCGGAAAAGGCCCGCTCGCTCGACCCCGGAAATGCCGAAAGCGATCTGGCGCTATCGTTGATCATCCCGCAGCGAAACTGGCATGAACGTCAGGCGCTCGTGGCGCGCGCCATCGAGAACGATCCGAACTCCTCGGAAGCACACCTCATTCAGGGAATTCTGCTCGCGGAAGTCGGGCGGCTGGCAGATGCGCTCGGCTCCTTTCGTCGCGCCGTCGCACTCGACCCGCTGTCGCCCATCAACTGGTCCTCGATCCCGCCGACCCTCGCTGCCACCGGCAATCTGATGGAGGCGAAGGACGCGGCGGAACGCATGCAGCAGTTGTGGCCGGACTCACCCTCCATCTGGTTCAACCGCTTCAATCGTCTGGTGTTTTCGCGGCAGGCAGAAGCAGCCCTGGTCATGCTCGACGCCGTTGACTCGGCGCCGATTGCGATGGAGCAACCGATGCGGGCGGCCTGGAGGAAGTACCTGCTCGCGCTGCGGGATGGCAGCCAGGAGGTCCTCAAAGCTGCCGTGATGGACATTGCTGACCTCGCAGGTCGAGGCCAATTCGACATGTCGCGCGCCATATCGGCCGCTTCGCAAGTAGGCGAAGTCGACATCGCCTATGCGCTCGCCGATTCATACTTTCAACCCGCGGCAGACCCCGTGTTCGCGGAACCCATGGCGGGGGGCAGCCGCTATTCCTTGTTCCTGCCGCCGAGTGAAGCAATGCGACGCGACAAACGCTTCATGGAACTGATGCGCCGTCGCGGACTCGTCGCCTATTGGCGCGAGAGCGGCAAGTGGCCCGACTTCTGCGCTGATCCCGGTCTTCTCTATGACTGCCAATCTGAAGGAGCGAAAGAGCCTTGAACCAGTACGACGGCATTCGAATGTTGGCACCGCGATTTGCGAGGACCGCCCGCCTCGGCAGCGCGATCACGCTCATGACCATCGCCCCTCAGACCTTCGCGGCGGACGGCGTCGACACCCGCTCAGCTGGCGCGATGGAAATCGAAGAGATCGTGGTCACGGCGCAGCGCCGGGAAGAGTATCTGCAACATACGGCGATAGCGGTGACGGCGCTATCGGGGGAGGAGCTGCGCAACTGGGGCGTGTCGAGGCCGCAGGAGCTCACTCACTTCGATCCCGCACTGCAGGTCGCCGCGACAACGGCGCCCTTTTCAGTCTTCTACCTGCGCGGCGTCGGCAACTTCAACGGCAACTCACTCGCGGACGCGGCGGTCGCGTTCAATTTCAACGATGTGTTCATCGGTCGTCCGTCCTCCACCGCGGGCTTCTTTTACGATCTCGACCGCGTGGAGATTCTCAAAGGGCCGCAAGGCACGCTCTACGGTCGCAACGCCACCGGTGGCGCCATCAACGTGCTGCCGCGCCGGCCCGACATCGGCGAATCGAACGGCGAATTCGCCATCGACTATGGTAACTATGATTCGTTGCGCCTGGATGGCGCCGTGAACATTCCAATCGGGGAATCGGCTGCCGCGCGCCTCGCCGGCAATCGCGTGGTTCGCGACGGCTACGTCAATGACGGCACGGATGATCAGGATGACTGGGCCGGACGCCTGTCGCTGCTCTTCGACGTCAACGCCGAGCTATCGGTCACGGTCGTGGCCGACTACTTCGACCAGGGCGGACACGGCCCGGGCTCGACGCCGATCGCGTTGGACCCGGACCATCGCTTCGGCGTTTCCTCCGGACGCGGCGGCGCCTTTTACACAGCCCAACGCAACTCCATAGCCGGACGCAATTTCAACGCCATTCCAGGCAATCAAGCACTGAACAATCAGTTCTGGGGCGTGAGTTCAACGATCGAATGGGACGTTGATGTTGGCACGTTCACGCTGGTGCCTGGCTATCGCGAGAGCCATCTCGACACCATCGGCACCGCGACCGGCGTCACCTTGAGTATTGCCGAGGACGACAAACAATCGAGCCTCGAAGCGCGCTTCGCATCGAATGCGGATCAGCGCGTCAGCTACATTGTCGGCGCGTACTACTTCGACGAAACCAACGATGCCGAACGCTTCGTGCCGAACTCGCAATACAACATGTCCATCCAGAGTCCGCAGTCGGGTGTCGAGAGCGCAGCCGTGTTCGGCCGACTCACTCTGGAAGTCACGCGCGACTTTCGCGCCACGATCGGGGCGCGCTACACGCAAGACGACAAGTTCTTCAAGGGCTCCTTCGAGGGCTTCAACCGACTGTGCCCGCCCGTGCCCACAGCGCAGTGTCCCAATGCCACACGGTTCCCAGTCGATCGGTTGACCGCACCGCTGACGTTCCCGTCGCCGACGGCGAGCAACGCAGTGCCAGTTTTCAACCCACTCGATGGCACGCTCACAGTGGGTTTCCGTGTGCGGTCCGACGAGCAGAAGTCGTTTTCGCGTACCACCTGGCGCGGCGCGCTCGACTGGGATGTCGGTGAGGAGCATTTTCTGTTTGCAAGCTACGAGACTGGTTTCAAGTCTGGCGGATTTTTCTTCTCAAACGACTCCCAGGTATTCGAACCCGAGGAGCTCGGCGCATTCACGGTTGGCTCGAAAAATCGTTTTCTCGATAACCGTGTGGAACTGAACGTCGAGGCGTTTCACTGGCTCTACCAGGACCAGCAGATCTCCAGCATCACGCTCGACTCCCAGGGAGCGCAGAACCTGCGCACCCAGAACGTCGGCGAAGTGACCATCAAAGGTATCGAAGTCGACGCGCAGTGGCTGGTAGCATCTGCCACCCGAATGAGCGTCGATGCTCAGTATCTCGATGCCACCTACGATGAGTTTGCATTCGACCGGCCGCTCAGCAGTGGTCCACCGGTGTCGGGTTGTGCGGTTACCGCGGGTGCAGGCGGATTCGCGGTGGATTGTTCGGGTAAGCGCGCACCGTACGCACCCGAGTGGACGGTCAATGTCGGCGCCGAACAGTCATTCGAACTCGCATCCGGAAGACTGATCGCGGGCGCGCGCGCGCACTACCAATCGCAAACGTTGACCGGAATCGACTTTACGCCGCACGAGTATCAGGACGCCTATTGGTCGATCGATGTGTCGGCAACGTTCACCGGCAACGACGAGAAGTACTACTTCACCTTGTTCGGTATCAATGTCACTGACGAAACCGTTGTGGCGAACACCTTCCAACCGCCGCTCGGTTCGTTCGTCATCGGCACGCTGCGCCAGCCGCGACTGTATGGCATTCGACTCGGTTCACGCCTATGAGCGCCGGGACCGCTGGCTTACGCCGGTAGCGTCGCGGCCCACTCGATGGGAATTGTGTAGCGCCCGGCGTGCGACTCGAGCGCCCCTGCCCGCGCAGATCGACGGCATACGCGCGAAAGTGTGCGGCGAGCAGAGGCAGCGATTGTTCGGAGCCGACAGGGCGCGCGCAGCGATTATTTGCCGCTGGCTGGCAGCGGGAAGCGCCACACGTCTCCCGTCAACGTGACCACGATCGCGCGGTTGCCATCGAACAGGAGTGAGCTCGGCCGGTCCAGACCTTCGACGAGCGCGACGAACGTACCATCCCGCTCTACGCGCAGCAGTCGTCCAGTTTGTGGGGTGGCCGGATCACCTGGATTGCCGCCGCCCCAATCACCCTGGGAAAGCGCGTACAGCACGCCTCGCGGACCGATCGCCACGTCCACGATCATCGGCACACCGGCTGCCACCACGCGCGGATCGCTGAAACAGGAGAATGCCTCGATGCGGCCAGTCGCCGGTTCATGTGGCACCGCTCCGACCTCGGCCATGTAGACGGCACCCCTGTACCGCGCGAGTCCGGCGGGCGCGACGTTACCGAACTGGCGCAGTACCTTGATGGCGCCACCGAGGCCGACGTGGAGCACCCGATTCAAGTGGCCATCGGTGACGAGAAACCCATCACCAACTGCTTCGATCGCGAACTGCAGACCGTTGACCAACGCGTATTCGAAGCCCGGCGGCGGCGGATTGGCCGCGGAGAACGCGCCCAGGTCGGCAATGATCGTGTAGCTGCCATCGGGTTCAATTCGATAGATACCATCGACACCGGGCGCGCCGAACAGCGGATCGCCAACGAGCGTGACGAGGGCATAAGCGGTGTCGCCGTGAAACGCGACATCGATCGGCCCACCGAGCGGGATGATCTGGCTCGGCAATCCGCTGGCGAATATGCGCTTGGTACCGTTTGCAAGACTCACTCGCGTGATTTGCCCAACAGCGCCTTCTGCAACGTATAACCCGCCGTCCGGGCCGATGGTCCCACCGACCGAGCCAAGCAGCCCCGAGGCCAACAGCTTGCCGCTGCGTGAATGATCGCCGGAGGCGAGCGCCGTGGTGCTCGCAAGCAGCAGCGCAAGGCACAACGCGTAGATCCGATTTGATGATTGCATGATTTGTCTCCCTCTGTTTTCCATTGCGACGGTTCGCGAGATCGCGACGTCGAATGGAAAACTAAGTCGCCGCGGGGAAACTGCCCATCGTCCAAATTGATGACTCGGGCGTGACAGCGTCAGGGCTCGGGTGGATGTGGCACCAACATCGGCGAGATCGAAGCGATCCGCCGCGCGCCGCAGTAAATCGATGGACTTCGCATGCGCAAGGACGATTTACCTGCCGGTGCGCATCAGCACCTGGGGTGGACACACTCGAGCAAGGCTCACCCTACTCTTCCATCTCCTCGCGAATCGTGCGGCGCGCAAGCCAGAAGCATACGAATGCCGGGATCGCCAGGAACTGCGAGCCAATCAGCGCCCAGCGCACGCCCTCGGCGGACCCCATGCCGAAGGGGCCTGCAAGAATGTCGCTCACTGCACCAACCGCGAGCGGTCCGAGCCCGAGGCCAATGAGGTTGGCAATGAACAGAAAGACCGAGGCGGCTGTTGCACGCATGTGCACGGGTGCAATGTTCTGCACCGTCGCATAGACCGGCCCCTGCCACAAAGACACGAGGATCGAGTTCAACGCGAGAATTGGGAGAATCGGCAGGAACGTGGGCATCAGCAGCGCGATCGTGTAGATCGGCACGGATGCGAGCACCGCGATTCCTGGAATGCCCATATACGCACGCAGATCGCGCGCGCCGTAACGGTCGGCGATGATTCCACCGAGAAACACGCCGAGTCCGGCGGACACGCCGAGAATGAGACCGAGTGAGAGCCCTACAAAGCCAATCGGCCCCAGTCCGAACTGCGCGGCCAGTGCGCCGATCTCCTCCCCATGAACGCGCAGGAAGAACGACGCACCGAACGGTGCATGACCATAGCCAATGAACGCCACGATGGAAACGCCGAACGCCATGTGCCAGAACGTGCGCTTGTGCCACAGCACACGCATCACATCGGCGAACGACGTTTGTGGTGTCTGTGCGGCCTCGCGCGCAACCGCCGCCGCCCGCTTCAAGCGCGGCTCCACCAGGGTCAGCACCACGACGACTGCGAGCGCGATACCCGGCAGACCCACGAGCAGGAACGCCACACGCCATCCGAACGCGTCCGCGATGAGCCCACCGGTCACCACTCCGATCAACGCACCGACGGGATTGCCCATCGAATAGAACGCCATCGCGGAGGCGCGTTGTTCCTTCGGCGTGTAGTCTGCAATCAGTGAGTGTGCGGGCGGCGTGCAGCCCGCTTCGCCCACACCGACGCCGATCCGCGCGAGCACGAGCTGCCAGAAATTCTGGGCGAGACCGCACAACGCTGTAAACCCGCTCCAGGCCGCAAGCGACAGACCGATGATCCAAGGTCGATTGCGACGCTCCGCCAATCGGGCGATGGGAATGCCGAGCGTGCAGTAGAAAATCGCGAATGCTGTCCCGGTCATCAGGCCCAATTGCCAATCCGCGATCTGTAGATCCTGCTTGATCGGTTCGGCAAGGATCGTGACGATCTGGCGATCAATGAAGTTGAACACGTAGACGAAGAACAAGAGGCCGACCGCGTAGCGACGGTAGCCGTCCGTGACCTCGCGTATGGACGCCTTTGAGCCGCCGATGGCAGCGTGCCCCTGCGCTGCAGTATCCGTCATCGAGTGCCTCCCCTCTCGTTGACGGAGCATATGCCGAGACTCGCGCGCATACCAACGCGGCAGTCGGTGGGGATCTGGTCGCAAAGACGGCCAGCATCACGGCGAGCAGCGTGCCGCGCACATCGACGGCAATCTCGCGATTGAATCAGCTCATCTTCGCGGGATTGATCTCTACCGACAGCTCCACGATTGCGTCTGCCGGAATGTTGGCGCGTTTGGCGGCTTCGCGTAGATCGTCCGCATTGCGGGCTTCGTATAGACAGTAGGTCTTGCGCTTGTCGGCCGACAGGAATGACGTCAGCCATTTCACGCCGCAGCTTTCGTTGATCTCCTGTATCGCCTTCACTCCGTCAATCGCAATTTCGAGTTCCTGGGCGAAATTGCGTTCGATGATGAACAGTGCCATGGATGCTCTCCTTCCTGTGTCAGTTCAAATTCTGGCGTATCGCATACGCCGCGGCTTCAGTTCGGTTCGCGCAGCCGGCCTTGGTCAGGATGCTGCGTACATGGGTTGCGACCGTGCTCAGACTGATGTCGAGCACCTTGGAGATGTCCTTGTTGCTGCGGCCCATCGCGAGCAATTTGAGAACTTCGGCCTCGCGACTCGTGATCCCGTCTGGAAGCAGGTTAACGTCGTCGTTCAATAGCGCACTGATCTCGGCGACGAGACCCGCCATTTTGAATCGCGTCGCCAATTGCTCCGCTTCGCCAATCAGGTGTCTGCCTTCGTGACGCTCCACTTCGATGTCACTGGCCAACAGCAATTGTGCAAGCTTGGCTTGTGCACGGGCGAGCGCGGGCCACGCACTCATGGCGCGACTCTTCTCGATTCCGGTCCGCAGATGTGACCGAGCATGCTCGTCGTTGCCCATGATGTGGGCCAGCATGCCCAGATAGGTCGAGACCGCGCCGTAGCAGACCGCTGCGGGTTGGTTGGCCGCCTGATCGGCATATGGCAACAGCAGTTCGTAGAGGCTCGCTGCGCGGCCCGCATCGCCTAGTCGGTGGCATGCTTCGACGCAGAACACCATGCAGGTGAGCCACATGTCGTCGAGCGGGATATCAGTGAATTCATTGGCCGCGATCCTATCGAATGCGGCGCGAGCGTGGTCGATCAGCCCGATCTCACAGCACATCGCCATCAAACCCGGCGCCCACATGTGCGTGCTGTCATCTTCGATCATGCGCTTGATGATGGGTGTCATCGTGCGCAAACGACCCAGCTCGCGGTTCAGCATGAACATCTGGGCCCCATAGACGCCTTCAGCGGCCATGAACTGATCTTGACCGAAGATCTGCTGGCCGCGCTCGAACGCATGTTCAATTCGCTCTTCTGCCTCATGCCAGTCGCCACGTAGCAGAAAGAGCTGCGCTCTCAGAAGCGCAGCCTGATATTCGTGACGCACCAGATGGGAGGCGCTGGCTCGTGTGCCGTAACGATCCAGGAGTAGCGCAAACTCATTGATCTCGCCAGCGTCGATGAGATCGAGCAGGAAAAAGTACAGACATTCGCACACCTCTTCCTTATCGGTGACCCCGGTGACCAACTCGGCCATTTCGCGTCCGTACTCCAGACGCATGGCAAGGGTCCGCGCGTCGCCGCGCAAGCCGAGCGCTACCATGTGTAAAGCATCTGCGATCAGGTACGGATCTTCCGTACCTCGGGCGAGCGTGATGCTGTCTGAGCCAGTTTGCACCACCTTCGACATGTCGCCCGTGCTGCGCTGAGCAAAGGCGAGGTGAGCCAGAAGGATGGCGCGCTCGGCAATCTGGTGCTCCGGCAACATGCGCAGAGCCTCCTCCACGAGTGACGCGGCATGCTGCTGTGGCCCGTACGAGGTGAGTCGCACCAGCAACATGACTTCGCGGGCGAACAGAGTCCAATCCTGCAGCCGGCGGCTGAGCGCAATGCCCGTCATGATCGTCGCCACGGCCGCACCGATGTGAGCCATCTTCATCTGCAGGTGACCTTTTTCCGCATAGGCACGACTGGCGCGCGGGTCGTCGTCGCAGCCGTTTGCATGCAGAATCTGTAACGCGGCATCGTAATGTCGGCAGGCCTCTTCGTAGGCGAACATGGCCTGATCGCGCGCCGCCGTACGCAAAGCAAAATCCACCGCGAGGTCGATGTCGCCCAGTGGTGATGATTCGGCGTAGTGATGCACGAGCTGTGACAGTACCGGATCGAGATTGCCGCGAAAGGCGCTCTCGAGGCTCACGGCAATGCGTCTGTGGAGCTGCAGTCGCTCGAGCGTGGCCATCTCCTCATACAGCGTCTCCCTGATCACCGCATGAGCAAACCGATATGCCGTGCCTGCACCTTCGCGACGGATGATTCCCGCGCGGCTTGCGTCCTCGAGCTCTGCGATGCATGAATCGAGGCTTGATTCCGCCGTAGCGGCAACAATTTTCAGATCGAAGTCCCGGCCAATCGCCGATGCGATCGCCAGCAGCCCATTGCATCTGTCCGACAGCCGGTCGAGGCGCCGCCCAATGGCTTCGCGAATCCCGTCGGGCACTTCGATGGCGATTACATCGCCCGTGGCACGACTTCGCTCCTCGGCCAGCACCCGTGCCACCTCACGCACGAATAGCGGATTGCCGTCAGTTTGCTGGTGGATCGACGCGACAATGGACTGTGGGATCCGCGTGCCTGACAGTGCTGTGGTGAGCTCGCCGGTCTCGTCAATGCTGAGACCGGCCAAGCGAAGCCGTTCAACGCGACTGGCACGGGAGAGTTCACCGAGTGTCGCAAGCAACGGGCTCTTGCGGGTGACTTCCACGTCCCGATACGCGCAGACGATCACACAACGTAAGCGCCGGAGCTCCTTGGACAGGTACTCGAGCAGCGCCAGTGACGATGCGTCCGCCCAGTGCAGATCATCGAGGACGAGCACAAGCGGTACGTTGGCAGTAGTTCTGGCAATGACACGGATGATCGCGTCGAACAGGTGAAAGCGCTGATCACCGTGATCGCTGTCTGTCATCGCCATCGGTGCCACGCCGATGCGCGCCCCGATGTCCGGCACGAGCGTAGCGATGGCATCGGCGCTGCCCGCGAGCAGCACGCGCAGTTCATCGTCGGAGTTGGCAGCCGCGAATTCGCGCAGAATCTGCAGCCAGGGCCAGTACGCCGGCGCTCCGGGCTGCTCGTAGCACCGGCCCCACAGCACGAGCGCCCCCTGATCCTCGGCGATACGGCTGAACTCCTCCGCGCAGCTGGTCTTACCGATGCCCGGTTCGCCCGCGATCATCACCAGCGTGCCCTTGCCATCGCAAGCAGCATTGAGTTCCCTGTGCAGGGTGTCCATCGCATCTGCGCGGCCAACGAAACGCTGATCCGCTGCCTGCCCGCGCACGCTGATCACCTGCAGCAGCTTCTGCACCTCGGCGTCTGACGCGCCCGGCCAATGCCGCAAATCGGCTACCTGGAGCGCGCGCAGCGATAGGGGAACGGGCACGTCATCAAGCAACACCGGGATGACTTTATTGTGTTGCTGCGCAACGGCGGCTTCGGCGAGCACCCAGTCGGAGCGCGCTGCATGGGCCGTGAGCGCGATCAGCACGCATTGCGCGGCTGCCAGTGCTGCTTCGATCTGTGCTTCGAATTGCGTGCCGGGAGCGATGTCGCGATCCCACCAGACATCGCAGCCGTTGGCCTTGAGCAGGCTGACCAGTGGTTCCACCCGCCGGGCATCGTCACGCGCATAGCTGACAAACACATCGACCATGTGGGCAGCCTAATCGGGCCTCACAGCCGCGGGAATCGTCCATTTGGACGATAGGTCCGCGCACTCGGGTTACCCGCCCTGCAATTTCCTCTTGAACCGGCGCATGCCATTCAGCCAGCGGTCGTAGTCGTTGGCTTTGCGCTGGAAGTAGGTTGCGACCTCGGGATGCGGCAGCACCAGAAATCGCCCTGCCCGGATCGCATCCAGACATGCATCGGCGACGAACTCAGGTTCCAGAACGCCGTCACCGGATGCTTGACCGGTGTTGCGCGGGGCACCGGGTGGGCGCGGCCCGAGTATGTTCGTGCGCACCGCCTGCGGACACAGCACCGAAACACCGATGCCCCGGTCTGCGTAGTTGATGGCAAGCCATTCGGCGAGTGCGACCGCTGCGTGTTTCGACACTGCATAAGGACCGGAGTCGATCTGGGTCAGCAGGCCCGCGGCAGACGCCGTGGACAGCAGATAGCCGCCGCCGCGCTTCACCATGCCGGGAATCGCCGCGCGCGCGGCGGCCAGATGCGAGAACGCATGTACGTTCATCATCTTCTGCCACTCCGAAGTCGGCAGATCGAGTCCGCCCGCACGTCCGTAGCCCGCGTTCGAAACGAACAGATCAACCGCGCCGTGGTGCGCTTCTGTGTCGGCGACGATCTGTTCGATCGCGGCTTCATCGGCCACGTCGAGCGCCGCGGCCGAGGCAACGTTTCCAATCATGCGCGCCGTTTCTTCCGCATTGGCGCCGTTCAAGTCGGTACATACGACAGCACGTGCGCCCGCACCAGCAATGCGCTGCGCGAGCGCCCGGCCGATGCCGGAGCCTGCGCCGGTGATGATGGCGACCTTATTCTCGAGTTCCACGTGTCCTCCCCTTCGTGATTCCGCCTATCGGTCTTCCCACATATCCAGCAAACGCGAAGCCGCATCGATGCGCACGCCGCCGACCGGTGACCCTGTAGCCTGCTCGCGGTGCGCTGGCCATACCTTCGCCTGAAATGCTGCCAGCACCGGCTCCGTCATGAAACGACTGCGCGCGCCATATACGTGTTTATCGCCCCAACGACTCTGCTGAGTGACGTAGAACTTCAGCGGCGCAACCAGGTGCAGATCGCGTTTTGCGCGGGTGATCGCCACGTATAGCAGACGCCGCTCCTCTTCGATCTGCGCCGGCTTGCCGGCAGCAAACTCGTTGGGGAAACTGCCGTCGGTGACGTTCAACACGAACACCGAATCCCACTCCTGGCCCTTGGCCGAGTGTACGGTCGAGAGGATGAGATAGTCCTCGTCTTTGAGCGGCGGCCCTGCTTCATCGCCGCTCGCCCGCGGCGGGTCGAGCGTGAGTTCGGTGATGAACCGCTCGCGCGAGGTCGCCTGCAGCGCGATGAGTTCCAACTGCTCGAGGTCGCCCTGACGGACGTGTGCCGCATCGTACATCCGCTGCAGATGCGGTTCGTACCACCGTCTCACCCGAGTCATTTGCCCCGCCCACTCCCGCGCGTCATGCAGTTCGGACACGAGCGCAACGAGCGAATGCCAATCATGCTCTGCTGCCGCCGGCACACGTACGCGCGAGAGAGAACCAAATGCATAGGCGGCGTCTTCCAGCGCGCTCAAGCACCGCTCGGCAATCGCAGGTCCGATGCCTGGCAGCAGCTGAAGGGTGCGAAATCCCGCAAGTCGATTGCGCGGATTGTCGATCCAGCGCAGGAGCGCCAGCACATCCTTGACGTGCGCGGCTTCCAGGAACTTCAGGCCGCCATATTTCACGTAGGGAATGTTACGACGTACCAGTTCCACTTCCAGCACGTCGCTGTGGTGGGCGTTTCGCATCAGCACCGCCTGCTGTTTCAGCGGTGTGCCCTGCTCGCGATTTTCGAGCACCTGCTCGACGATGTAGAGGCTCTGGTTGCGATCGTCCTCGACAGTCACATACCAGGGCCGCTGCGCCGACGGCCGATCGGAACACAGCTGCTTCTGATACTGACGAGCGCTTTCGCTCATGAGCACATTGGCGGCGTCGAGGATCGGCTGCAACGATCGGTAGTTGCGATCGAGTGTGATGATCTCGGCCGGTGGCGCGAATCGCGCGGGGAAATCGAGAATGTTCGCAACCTCTGCGGCGCGGAAGGAATAGATCGCCTGCGCATCGTCACCGACCACGCACAGTCCGTCGCCCTGCGGCTTCATCGCGAGCAGAATGTCGGCCTGTAGCGTGTTGGTGTCCTGATACTCATCCACCAGCACATACTCGAAGCGGCGCCCTAACTCGTCCGCCACTGATGGCTCCTGGGTCAGGAGATGCCAGTACAGCAGCAGGTCGTCGTAGTCGAGCAGTTGCTGCGCTTGCTTCGCCTGCACGTAGGCGCGAAAGAGCGCAGTGAGTTCATCGTGCCATTCCGCGCACCAGGGATAGTTCGCCTCCAACGACTGCGCAAGGGTGCCGCGCGTGTTGACCCGATGCGAATAGATGGCAAGACAGGTGTCTTTGCGCGGAAACCGCTTGGTGAGTTTCGAGAGCCCCAGCTCATGGCGTTTGAAGTCGATCAGGTCGGCGGAATCACCGCGGTCGACCACTGAGAACGACGGATCGAGTCCGAGGACGTGCGCGTATTCGCGCAGCAGCCGGTTGCCGATCGAATGAAACGTGCCCGACCAGAGCATGCGTGTTGCGTTCGGATGAAAAGCCGCGGATCGGGGTGATTCGCGCAGCGCCTCCCGGGCGATGCGTTCGGCACGCTGCAGCATCTCCTGGGCAGCGCGGCGCGTGAACGTGAGCAGCGCGATGCGCTCTGGCGCAACGCGCTGCAACAACAGGAAGGCAACCCGGTGAGCGAGGGTATTTGTCTTACCCGTGCCGGCTCCCGCAATGATCAAAAGCGGCCCGGCAACGGCCCCAGGGTGGCGAGTGCCAAATGTTGCGGCCTGCAACTGCGCGCCGTTGAGTTCCTTTCCGAAGGTGGAGGCGGCAGTGATGGCAATGCGGTTCATGCCTGCGATCATGCCGGATGGCTGTATGCAAATACAGCACGCGACACCGATCAGGTGGCATGACCCAGCGCCGGATCGGAACCCGTGTTGGTGCGCGCAGCCGTGACCAGGCGACGGCAGCGCGCTTCAACGCGGCACGTCTGATTCGATCAGCTGCCGAAGTTCGATCAGCGGCTGCTGGCTGACGCTCGCGATCATCGCGGGCTCGGGCATCACATGCGTCCCCGGCAGGTGTCGGCGCGATTTTCCCGTTCGCCGGCGGCAATGCAACTACGACTTGGAGTCATGCCGCCGCCGCGGCAAAGTAGTCGTAGGCATCCCACAGGCAGAGCGCAGTGAACAAAGAGGAATTTCGGCGCATCGACCGATTCATTGCACCGTACCGCATCACCAGCGGCAAGGATTTCTCGCTCGACAACTTCGACCCCGGCGATACAGCTCATCTCGGTTCAGAAGACAAAGCCGAGGCGAAGGACATGCTTGCGCGTTCCGTCGATTGGCTCGCCGAGCAGCAGCAGATGCTCTACGCCCAGGATCACTGGGCGGTGTTGCTCATCTTCCAGGCCATGGACGCCGCGGGTAAGGACGGCACCATCAAGCACGTCATGTCGGGCATCAATCCGCAAGGTTGCAGCGTGACCTCATTCAAGCAGCCCTCCGTCGAGGAGCTCGATCACGACTATCTCTGGCGCCACGTGCGTCATGTACCGGCTCGCGGCCAGATCGGTATCTTCAACCGTTCCTACTACGAAGAAGTGCTGGTCGTGAAGGTACATCAGGAACTGCTCGCAAAGCAGAAGCTGCACCCGTCGCTGGTGACTGGGAACATCTGGCAAGAACGCTACCAGGACATCGGCGACTTCGAGCGATACCTGACACGCAATGGTGTGAAGATCGTGAAGTTCTTCCTTCACGTCTCCAAGCAGGAACAGAAACGCCGATTCATCTCCCGACTGGACGAGCCGGAAAAACACTGGAAATTCTCGGCCGGAGATGTCGCCGAGCGCGCGCACTGGTCGGAGTATCAGGCCGCCTATGACGAGGCGATCCGACGCACCGCCGCGAAGGAAGCGCCGTGGTTCGTCGTACCGGCCGACAACAAGTGGTTCACTCGGCTGCTTGTTGCATCAGCGGTCGTCGATGTCATCGCCGAGCTGGATCTGCGCTTTCCAAGCATCGACGCCGACAAGCGCAGGGAGCTCGCCACGGCCCGCGCACAGCTCGAGCGCGAGCTAGAGTGACCCGATCCGAATCTGTGATGTGTGGGAGCGCGCTTGCGCGCGATTGAATTCGCGCGCGAGCGCGCTCC
>JBGSQB010000013.1:0-3905 GCA_041738285.1 Pseudomonadales bacterium
TCCAACCGACCGCTCGACCGCAACACCAACGCGAGTGCATACCAGGCAGGCGCGAGCTTCGGCTCGATCCGCGTCGCGCGCACAAGACAGGCTTCGGCTTCGGTCGGACGGTTCGTCGTACGCAGCAGGTTACCCAGGTCCACCAGCACGCTGGGTTGCTTGGCCGAAGCGGCGAGACTGTCCCGAAAGTACCGTTCGGCGTTGGTCGAGTCGTTGCCCTGCCGAGCGGCAACGCCGAGCAGGTGCAAGGCCCCTGGATGATGTGGATGGCGAATGAGCAACGCCTTCAGCAGCGTCTCCGCGCGCGCGCGATTGCCACCGCGAATCGCCATCACGGCCTGCTCGAGCTCACGCCCCTGTGGTGTCGACATCCCGGGTCCAGGCTTCATCGTCTGGTCGCTTCTCGATCCGGATTCTAGCCTGCATATCTCATCGATTTCCTACTGTGGGCACCGCCGCCCTTCAGCGCCTGGCCGCGAAATCGGAGAGATATGCAGTCTCCGGGCAAAAAAAAGAGGCCGGCTCACGCCGGCCTCGTCCAAAGAGTCGCGGGTGGTCGCCCACCCGCATGCGCCACTAGAACTGAACGTTGGCGCGCAGGAACCAGTACTGGCCGAGGTGATCGTAGGCACCCGGATACGTGTTCCCGTTGTTACGCTGCGTCACACCGTTCTGGGTGATCGGCGGATCCTTGTCGGTCAGGTTGTTCACACCGCCGATGATCGACAGGTTTTCCGACGCTTGCCACTGCCCCGACAGGTCGAACCAGTTGAACTCGTCGATGTCGATCTTCACCGCAGAGGCCGTGATCTGTTCAACTTCAGAGGCGTAGCGCCACGTCAGGTTGATCAGGAAGTCCCACGGCGAGACCCAGGTCGTCGTGAAGCGGTTGCGCAGTTCCGGCAATGGCACGTCGCAGGCACCGCCATACTTGCCCTGGCACTCCTGGGCACCGGCCCCGGGATACTCTTCCTGCTCCCAGGATTCGAGGTAACCGAGCAAGTTCGAGACGTTGACGCTTCCGTAGCTACCGATCTCGAAGGTGTAGCTCGCTTCGACGTCGAAGCCTTTGACCTGGAAGAAGCCGATGTTCTCGAACAAGCCATCGACCCCGTTGGTCGGACTCGCGTTGCCCAGCCACAGCGACGACGCTACACCGCGGTTCACCTTGTCGCAGAACTGGTTGAACTCGACGCACTGAACGAGCGTCGTTTCCTGGTTGATCGTATCGATCGCGTCCTCGACCTTGATGTCGTAGTAGTCGATCGACACCGACAGCCCTTCGGCGAAGTCCGGCGTGAAGACGACCCCGTACGTGTACGTGTCGGACTCTTCCGGCTTCAGCTCAGTGGAACCACCAATGATGGTGTTGTACTGCTGCGCCGGCGAGTTCGACGGCCCACCCAGATCCCACTGCTGCAGCGTGACACCGCTGCGCGCGCATTCGGTGAACGTGTACCCCGCGACGCTCGTGCCCGACCCGCTCGCCCCGCCCACCAGCGTGACGCCGGAGCACGGATCGTTATCGAGGTCGAACAACGTACCTTGCACCGGCTGGAACAACTCGTTGATGTTCGCCGCCCGGACCGCCCGCTGGAAGCTGGCGCGGAGCATGACCTGCTGGTTCAAAGCCCACTGGCCAGCGATCTTGTAGGTGTCGGTCGTGACACCGGTGTCGTAGTCGGAGTACCGGTAGCCGAGATCCAGTGATACCAATTCCGCCCAGTTCCGACCTTCGACGATCGGCACCACGGCCTCGATGAAGTAATCCGTCACCTCGAAGCCACCGCTGACCGGCACCAGTGCCGCCGCCAGGCCGCCGATGTCGCCGGCGATGGCGCCGTCGTCGGGCTGGTAGTTGAGATTCTCTTCGCGGTTCTCGATACCCACCAGGACATCGATGCCGTTGTCGGCCCAAGGCGACTTCACGCCGTACTCGCCGAGATCGCCTTGCACGTAAGCCAAGGCCACCGTCTGGTCGGTGGTGCCCCGCTCGAAGTAGCTCTTGGAGAGGTAGTCCGTCGCACCCGGGAAGGCATCGACACCACCCGACTGATAGATGTTCCACGGAACACAGTTCGGGTCGGTGCCATCAACCACGGCGCGACAAACGGGATTGCCGCCCGCGTCGAGCACGACGTCGAGGGCCAAGCCGATCCGGGCCGTGTCCATGTAGTTGCCGTTGCGGTTGCGCATGTCGACTTCGGCGTACTGGTACGACATGTCGTAGCTCCACGCCTCGTTGAGGTCGCCACGCAGGCCGAACACGCCGCGATAGGTCGTGTGGCGCAGGTCGCCGAAGCGCGCGCCACCCTCGACGTTGCGTCGGCCGATGTAGGCGTTCATCACGTCGGTGGGGCCGGTACAGCCGATCACACCCTGCTGTTGCGCCGAGAGGAGCGGGTTGGCGCAGGAGATGTCGACGCCGTAGTCGAAGAAGAAACCGGCCGGCGCAAACTGGGCCGTGGTCCGATTGTCCATGAACATCAACTGCGTGTAGGCCTCGACCTGCTCACTGATCTCATAGTGCGCGAAGGCACCCAAGGTGTACCGCTCGTCCGGCCGCTGGTAGTAGCTCGGTGGCGCGAAGTTGTACGGCACGATCCCCGCCGCCCAATCGGTGCCCGAAACGTTGAACGGTGCCGAGTAGCCGTCCTGCGCGAAGTAGAACGTACCCGCCGCGCTGGTACCGGAACCACCGCAGGCCGTGAGGCTGCTGTTCAGTGCACAGCCGCTGTAGTCGCGCTCGGCCTGGGTGACGGGATCGACGTTGCGATAGGTGGCGTAGGCCGTGACGTTGCCGCGCCCTTCATTCAGGTTGCCACCGATCATGAACGTCCAGTCTTCGATGTCGCCATCGTTCGCCGTGCCGTCCGCCTGCTCGAAGCCGCGGGATGCCATCTGATTGACGATGCGGCCGTTGTTTTCGTGGCGGTAGCCCGCGACCTGGAAGTCGAGGGCGACGCCCTCGAAGTCGTCGACCATGATGAAGTTGACGACCCCGGCGACTGCGTCGGACCCGTAGGCGGCCGATGCGCCACCGGTCAGCACTTCGACTCGCTTCACCAGGTTCTGCGGGATGAAGTTGAGGTCGGCGCCCGATTCCGTCTCGTTGGGCGACGAGTACGGCAGCCGCCGTCCGTCGACCAGCACCAGCGTTCGGCTGGCGCCCAAGTTGCGCAACTGCAGCGTTGCAGTGCCGACCGCTTCGATCGATTGGCCCGAATCCTGGTCGAGTGAAATCTGCGGCATCGACCGCAGCACGTCCTCGATCCGGGTCGTACCGGTGAGTTGCAGCTGCTCGGCGTCGAGCTGCGCCACCGGGCTCGAAGTCACCATGTTCGCGCGTTCGATACGCGAACCCGTGACAACGATCTCCTCGACCACGCCTTCGCTGGCCGCGAGCACCGGCATTGCGGTTGCGCCCGCTGCCATGCCCAGCGCCGCGTGGACCGCGAGCGAGATGGGTCTCATCTGAAACATTTGAAATCCCCCTGTTTGTCCTGAATGAGGCCAACCACGGCACTCAACACAACATGTGGTTGACCGGTTGTAAGACGAATGGCCGAATTGATCCCTCAACGCAGCGCTGAAGAAAGTTGCAGAATTGTTACGGAATCTTTCCACTTACCGCTTCGCGCGCCGACCAATTCGGCTGGCCACGCGGCCTCAGTCGGGACCAAAAAGCGATCAGTGTCAGTCTGTTACGAAGCCCGCTGCGGTCCGATCGCGGTTCTACCTCAGGCCAAATACCATACGCCCATGACGAACGTTACCGAGGCATTGCAGATCCTGTTGCGCGCCACCGGGTCCGCGGGTGACTGCCGGTTCACGGCCGATGCCCCAGTACTCGCGAGCCGGTTTCGCGCCGCCGAGGCAGCGAGCGCTGCGCTTGCCGCCGGCGG
>JBGSQB010000017.1:0-27139 GCA_041738285.1 Pseudomonadales bacterium
TGGCTGCGCGATCGCGGCGTGGCGCGGTTCGCGACAGGTGCGATGACTTCGTTGTATACGTACGATGCACTGACTGCACATCGAGCGCTACCTTAGGAGATCACCATGAACAAAGTCGAAGGCCTTCATCATCTCGCGATCTGCACGGCGGACATGAAATCCCAGATCGAGTTCTTCACGGGCACGCTCGGCATGGAGCTGGTCGCGCTATATTGGATGCACGGCGTGCCGAATACCTGGCACGGCTTCCTGCGCCTGAACGATGAAAGTGCAATCGCGTTCGTGCAGAACCCCGACATTGGCAAGATCCCGGTGACGCTCGGCCAGTCACATGCGGGCAATCCCGGGGCGAACTGCGCGCGCGGCGCGATGCAGCACCTTGCGCTGCGCGTGAAAAACGATGCGGAACTCCACGCCATGCGCGATCGACTGCGCGCCAAGGGCGTTCCAGTGCTCGGCCCGCTCGATCATGGCATGTGCAAGTCGATCTACTTCGCGGGGCCGGAGAACCTTTGCCTCGAGTTCTCCTACTCGCAGGCGCCGATCGATGCGCAGGCATGGATCGACCCGGAAGTCGTGGCGCTGGCCGGCATCAATGCCGAGGAACTCGAGCGCTACAAGAAGCCTGCGCCTTACAAGGACCAAGGCGGCAAGGTGAAGCAACCCGGGCTCGATGCGCCGGGTCCGCATATGACCAACTACCGGCCCGGCGCCTATGAAGCGATGATCACCGCCTCGGACGAAGCGGTGCTCGCCATGAGTGAGAATGAGCCGCCGGTGAAGGTACACGCAGTCTGAAACCAGGACACTGTCCCCGGAGCTGGTGACTCGCCCCGGAGCTCAAGCGCCGCCCTTGCTGATGGCGCGCTGATAGGCGGGTCGGGCTTCGATCCGGTCGACGAACCGGGCGAGGTTTCCGAACCGCTCGCGCCCTGCGAACGTGACCCCGACCTGGGCCACGAAGGACAGCTGTACGTCGGCACCGGTCAACGACTCACCGACGAAGTAGTCGCGATCGGTTACCTGGGCGTCGAGAAATCCGAGGTGATTGCCGATCTCACTGTCGATCCGGGGCTGCAGCGGCGCGCCGGCATCGCCCAGCCGACCCACATACAGCCGGAGCATCAGCGGCAGCATGGCCGAGCCTTCGGCGTAGTGCAGGAACTGAACGTAGCGGTTGTAGTCGGCGCTCCCGGCCTTCGGCGCGAAGCGGCCGTTGCCGTAGCGACGCACCAGATGGTCGATGATCGCTCCGGACTCGAAGATCAACTCGGTCCCGTCGCGGATCACGGGCGCCTTGCCGAGCGGGTGGATGTTCTTCAGTTCCGGCGGCGCGAGGTTGGTGGTGGCATCGCGCTGGTGCATGACGATCTGATAGTCGACGCCCAGTTCTTCGAGCATCCAGGTGATGCGCCGCGAGCGTGACGAGTTGAGGTGGTGCACTTCGATCATGTCGGCCTCCTTTGGTATCGGGACAGTCTATCGATTCGCGAATAGGTAAACTGTCCCTGTCTCATCCGACCGGAATCTGCCGTGAACCGATTCGAAGGCAAGTCTGTCATCGTCACTGGCGCCGCATCCGGTTTCGGCACTGCAATCGCCGAACGCTTCGCCGGAGAAGGCGCATCCGTCGTGGTTGCTGACATCGATGCCGATGGCGCGGTCGCGGTGGCCAAGCGTCTGCCGGGCGCGATCGCATTCACCATCGATGTCTCCAATGAAGCGCAGACGCAAGACTTGATTGCGGCGACGGTTGCGGCCTTCGGCAAGATCGACGTCTATTGCGCGAACGCGGGCGTGCCCCATCGGGGTTCGTATCTCATCAGGATGGACACCGCCGACTTCGATCGCATGTGGGCTGTCAACGTTCGCAGTGTGTTTCTCGCGGCGAAGTACGCCGTGCCGCACATGCCGCCGGGCAGTAGCATCATCAGTACCGCATCGATTGGCGGTAAGCGTCCGCGTCCCGGGCTCACGCCCTACAATGCATCGAAAGGGGCGGTGATCACCCTGACCCGCGGATTGGCGGTCGAACTGGCACCGAAGATTCGCGTCAACGCAGTGTGTCCCGTCTCGGCCGCGACCAACTTCGACATGCAGTCGATGGGCACGCAGAATTTGAGCGAGAAGATGGAGGCATCGGTGATTGCCGGGATCCCCATGGGGCGCCGCGCGACACCCAAGGACGTCGCCAACGCCTATGCATTTCTGGCATCGGATGAAGCCGAGTTCCTCACGGGCGTGTGCCTCGATGTCGACGGCGGCCGTTCGATTCAATAACGAAGAAGGGAGGCGCCATGGCCATTTCACTACCCACATCCGCAGAGTGGGCGCAGCGCTGCGCGGCCGATGGTGAATTTCAACTCGCGGCGCGTCACTTCAACGGCGGAGTGAAGCTCGCCATTGGCAATCACACGCTCGAGTTCGGCCTGGTCGATGGCGTGCCGGGTGCCGCGCGCGGTGAGGGCATCCTCGAGTATCACGGCGAGGAAGCCGTGTGGCGCGAGATCCTGGCGGCCACGCCTAAACGCTTTCACAACGATCTGATGGCGAACCTCTCACTCGGTCTCGGCATCACGCGCGCCGGCGATCCTGTCACCCACGCGCAGTACTTCCCCGCGGTCATGCGCGCTGTGGAACTGCTGCGGCCGTCGGCTCACGCCGCGCCCGCATTGGCCACCGAGTCCGGCGATGCCGGCCGTCACGACGCGCCTGTGGGGCGCTATGTCCACCTGCAACTCGATGGTCACGATCATCGCATCTACTACGAGTCGGCCGGGCAGGGCATCCCGGTGCTGCTGCAACACACCGCCGGTTGCCACGGCAGCCAGTGGCGGCATTTGTTCGAGGTGCCGGCGATCACCGACCACTTCCGCCTCATCGCCTACGATCTGCCGTATCACGGCAAGTCGTTGCCACCGGTCACCAAGCAGTGGTGGTCACAGCCTTATCAGCTCAAAGGTGGGCTGTTGCGCGATCTGCCGCGCAGCCTCGCATCCGCGCTGCGACTCGATCGACCCGTCTTCATCGGCTGCTCGGTCGGTGGCTTGCTCGCGCTCGATCTCGCCCACAAACATCCGGACGACTTCCGCGCCGTGGTGTCGCTGGAAGGTGCGCTGCGCATTGGCGGTGATCTCGAGTCGCTCAGTGCACTATGGCACCCGCAGATCAGTAACGAGTACAAGGCGCGACTGATGGATGGACTGATGTCGCCAACATCGCCCATGGCCTATCGCAAGGAAACGAGCTTCGTCTACGCCAGTGGCTGGCCGGCGGCATTCCTGGGTGATCTGCATTACTACATCGATGAGTACGACCTGCGTACCCAGGTGCACGAAATCGATACCACCAAGGTCGGTGTCCACATTCTCTCGGGCGAGTACGACTACAGTGGTACCAGCGAGCTCGGTCGCGCCGCGCACGAAGCCATCAAGGGCTCGACCTGGACAGAGATGAAAGGCGTCGGACACTTTCCGATGACCGAGAATCCGGCGGTGTTCCTGGACTATCTGCTGCCGGTCCTCGATCGCATTCGCAGGGGTCGACCGCAATGAGATTTCACTTCACCGATGAACAGACGCAGTTCCGCGACACCCTGCGCCGATTCCTACAGACCGTTTCGCCAACGACCGCGGTGCGCCGCGCGATGGTCACTGAGTCGGGCTATGACGCAGCGGTGTGGAAGCGCATGGCGCACGAATTGGGATTGAACGGGCTGGTCATTCCGGAGCAATACGGCGGTGCGGGTTTCGGCTTGGTCGAACTGTGCATTGCCATGGAGGAAATGGGCCGGTCGCTGCTGTGCGCACCGTTCCTCGGCTCTTCGGTGCTCGCGACCTACATGATTCGACTCGCAGCCACTGACGATCAGAAGCAGCGCATGTTGCCGGCGCTCGCCGCTGGTGAGTCGATCGCAGCGCTCGCGTTTGCCGAGCGAAACGGTGGCTTCGATGCATCGTCGATCAGCACACTCGCAGCGCGCGTTGGTGACCGCTATGTGCTGACCGGCGAGAAGTTCTATGTGCTCGACGGTATGAGCGCCGATGCCTTGCTGGTTGTCGCGCGCATTGGTGTGAGCGATGGACTGTCGCTGTTTCTGGTTCGCCCGGACGCGAAGGGGCTCACGCGACGTGCCCTCGAAGTGATAGATCCCACACGCAAACTCGCGGGGATTACGTTCGATCGGGTCGACGCGGAATTGATCGGCGATGCCGATACGGCCGCGCCTGCACTCGAGCGTACGCTCGATCTCGGCAACATTGCCCTGGCCAATGAGATGGTCGGGGGTGCGGCGCGGCTGCTCGAAGACACGCTGGCATACACCAAGATGCGCGTGCAGTTCGGCCGCGCGATTGCATCGTTTCAGGCGGTCAAGCATCGCTGCGCGGAGATGCTGCTGAGCGTGGAACTGGCCAAGTCCGCCGCGTATTTCGCTGCCGAGGCGGTGGATGAAGGTCGCGCCGATGTCGACTACCTGTCGAGCCTTGCCAAGGCCTGCGCATCGGAGACCTATCTGCAGACGGCGATCGATGCGATCCAACTGCACGGCGGGATCGGCTTCACCTTCGATCAGGACACGCATCTGTGGTTCAAGCGCGCGAAGAGTTCGGAAGTACTGTTCGGTGATGCGACTTGGCATCGGCGCCGCATGATGCAGCGTCTGCCGGCGAAGGAGGTGGCATGAACGAGGATGCCATTCGGACGGAAGTGCGCGCCTGGCTCGAAGCCAACTGGGACTCGAGCCTGTCTCTCGTCGAATGGCGCAGCAGGCTGGTCGATAGCGGTTGGGGCATGCCAGAGTGGCCGCGTGCCTGGTATGGACGCGATTTTTCATCGGCCCAGGCACGCGTCGTGCAACAGGAGTTGGCGAAGGTGGGCGCGGTCGGCGTTGCCCGCACCGGCATTCGACTGCTGGCCGCAGCGACGCTCCTGGAACACGGCAGCGATGCGCACAAAACGAAGTTCCTGCGCCCGATTCTGACGGGTGCGGACACGTGGTGTCAGCTGTTCAGCGAACCTGGCAGTGGCTCGGATCTCGCCGGCGCCACCACGCGCGCGGATTTCAAAGACGAGCGCTGGATCGTCAACGGTCAGAAGCTGTGGACCACCAGTGCGCATCATGCGGACTGGGGCTTGCTGCTGGCGCGCACCGACTGGGATGCACCCAAGCACGAGGGCCTGAGCTTTTTCGTGATCGACATGCATCAACCCGGCGTGACTGTGCAGCCTCTGAAGCAGATGAACGGTCACGCTTCATTCAATCAAGTGTTCTTCTCCGACGCCGTGGTGGACCCGGAGCATCTCGTCGGCAAACTCGGCAACGGTTGGGCCGTGGCCATGACCACGCTCGCGCACGAACGTCGCGGTGCCGATGGTATGCGCTCCGGTGCGGCAGATGTAGGCACAGCCGCGTCTCGAACCGGACGCGTGCACGATGAGGAACGCAAAGAAATCGAAACCGTAATGGCGCCGTACACCTGGTATCCCCAGCGGGCAGGACGTGTGGATCTCGCCGTGCCGCGGGCCAAGGAAACGGGACGTATCGATGACCCGACGGTGCAGCAGGAACTGGCGAAGTTGCTCATTCTTTCGAGTAGTGCGGAATGGACCGCTCGCCGCGCCCGTGCCACGCAACAACTCGGCAAACCGCAAGGTCCGGAAGGCTCGCTCGGCAAACTCGCAGCGAGTCACGTAGCGCGCGCAGCTGCGCGCGTACACACGCTCATCGCGTGTGCAGAGGCGTTGCTCTCAGGTGTCGATGGTGCGGAGCACGGGGTGATAGCGGAGATTCTGTTGTCGGTGCCAGCGGTGTCGATCGCCGGTGGGACCGATGAGATTCAGCGCAACATCATCGCCGAGCGCGTGCTGCAGATGCCGAAGGAGCCGCGCTTCGATACCGGTCCGTTTCGCGATATCCCGCGCAATACACAGTAGTTAGCGCTCCCACAAGGGACACGAGGATCTACGCGGCGTCGCCAGCGACAACGCGCTCGCAGGCCAGCCGCAGCCGTTCAGCTGCGGCCTCGAACTGATCCTGCGGCGTCCAGGCGAACGCGATACGAATGCGCGCCTCACCCTGTTCGCCTGCGGGCATGAACCCGGAGCCGGGATTGACTGCGACGCCTTCTTCTACAGCGGTACGCCACAGGGCGCCTAACTGCATTCCGCGCTTGAGGCGCGCCCAGAAGTAGAAGCCGCCGGCCGGCAGATCCCAGTCGAGATAGTCGGCGACCTGTGCGGTGAGCGCCGCATGCAGCAGATCGCGTTTGCGGCGATAGATGTCCCGGACTTTCGCGAGGTGCGGTTCGAAGCATCCGGCGTCCAGAAACTCACCGACCGTGCGCAGACCGAATTGATTGGCGCCCATGGCAAATCGCATGCGGCCGAACAGGGCAAGTAGTTCGGGACGCGCGTGGATCCAGCCGACACGCAGCCCCGTAGCCACACTCTTCGACAGTGTGCCGACGGTAACGACACCGTAGCCATCCGTCATCGCAGACATCGCTCGGGGTGGCGGTGTGTCGTACCACAGGTCGCGATAGGCCTCATCGTCCAGCACCAGAGCATCGTGGCGACAGGCGAGATCCAGTAGTTGCTCACGGCGATCGAGGGACAGCGTGACTCCCGTCGGGTTGTGATAGGCGGAGATGGTGTAGATCAGCTTCACCCGCTTGCCGGCAGACTTGAGGTCATCGAGTAGCGTCGCCAGCGCGCTCGTGTCGATGCCATCACGATCCATTGGCACGAAACGTACGTCCGCGCGCACGCCGCGGAAGTTGTGTAGCGAACCCATGTACGTGGGGCGCTCGGCGATGATGACGTCACCGGGATCGATCAGGGAGCGGACAATGAGGTCGATGGCGCCTGATGAACCATTGGTGATCTGAAACCAGTCCGCGTCGACTGCGAACCCTTCCTGTGCCGTTCTACGTGCGGCAAGCCACTCGCGGATCCCACTCGGTCCCAGCCCGAAGCCGTAGCGCAAGGCGACATCGCCCGGTTTGGCCATGACCCGCGCCGCGGCGGCCGCGAGCGCTTCCTTCGGCAGCGAGGCGGCATCGGGAATACCGACGGCGAGATAGAGCAGGTTGCGCTTCGGCGTGATGCCTGCGGGCAGATCCCATTCACCGGCCGTGCCGAACAGCGGCCGGGCGGCCTCGTTAGCGATGTCTTTCGGCGATCGCCCGGCCCATCGCTGCGCGAGCCGATCACGCAAACTCGAATGGTCGTCCATGGCGTGTTATTTCGCGTCCTTTCGCTCTTCTTGGGCCTTGCCGCTCTCTGCGAGTTTTTGCGCCAGGTGGCGTTCCCGAAAGGCGCTGTGGCCCAGATGCTGCAGATTGAACGCCGCCTGCTGCGCCGTCCAGAAGCCTTGTGCATCGAGCGCCTGGTTGCAGGACAGCTTCGCGAGCTTGAGAGAAAAGCTCGGGCGCTTGGCAATCTTGCCGGCAAGCGCCAGCGTAAAGTCGGCGAGTTCCGCGCGCGGCACGACATGATTGATCATGCCGAGGTTGTAGGCTTCGGCCGCGGTGACCGGCTCGCCCGTGAACAGCATTTCCTTTGCCTTGCGGATGCCGAGTTCCCAGGGGTGGGCGAACCACTCGACGCCGTTTACACCGAAGTCCACGGTGAGATCGATGAACGAAGCATCGTCGCTGGCGACGATCAGGTCGCACACCCACATCAGCATGAGCCCACCGGCGATGGTCTTGCCTTGTACCTGAGCGATCGTGGGCTTCGTGATCTGCTGCCAGCGCCGGCACATGTTGAGGTACACCTCTTCCTCGAAGGCCATATGACCTTCGGCGCCGGGCTTGGCAAAACCGCCGGAGATGCCCACCGGGTGCATTTCGTAGTCCTCGCGGTCACGCAGGTCGTGGCCCGAGGAGAAGTGCGGACCTTCACCGGCCAGCACAATGACCTTCACGTCATCATCGAACGCCGCCTTGGTGAACGCATCGTTCAAGTCGTAGGTCATGCGCCTGCTCTGGGCATTGCGTGCTTCGGGTCGATTGAGGGTGACTTTCGCGACGCCCCCCTCGAGCACTTCGTAGCGTACGGTTTTGGTCTCGGTCATTGGACTGCCCTCATCAGTAGAATCTCAACCAATACTGCGTTCGGTTGGCCAGTATGGTGCGCGCAGTTTGCGCTTGTTGATCTTGCCCATGGTGTTGCGACCGATATCGGCGACGATCTCGTAGGATCGCGGACACTTGAAGCCGGCCAGGTGTTTCCGGCAGAACTGATCGAGTTCGATCGACGTCGGCGTCGATGCGCCATCCTTGATGATCACGAGCGCCTTCAGCTCCTCGCCCATTTCCTTGTTAGGTACGCCAATCACCGCGCAGTCGGCAATCGCCGCGTGTTCGAGCAACACCTGTTCTGTTTCAGCGGGGTAAATGTTCACGCCACCGGAGACGACCATGTCCGATGACCGGTCCGTGATGTACAGATAGCCCTCGGCGTCGAGGTAGCCGATCTCTCCGAGCGTGAACACACCGGGTTCGCGATGGGCGGCCTTCGTTTTCTCGGGGTCGTTGTGATAGATGATGCCGCGTCCCGTGGTATCCCGAAAAAAGATCTGTCCGGCCTCGCCGACGGGCAGTTCTTTGCCACTGTCATCGAGTATCAGGCACTCGAACGGCGGCAGCGTTTTGCCGACAGACCCTGGATGGTTGAGCCACTCTTCCGAAGTGATCGCGTTGGTGCTGCCGGCTTCGGTCGCGCCATACGCTTCGAAGAACACCGGTCCGAACCACTCGATCATGGCGCGTTTGACATCGACGGGACACGCCGCCCCCGTGTGACTGATCAGCTTCATGCTCGATATGTCGTACATGCGGCGAATGTTCTCGGGCAGCGCGAGCAATCGCTGGAAGTGAGTCGGCACCATCAACGTGCCGGTGACCTTGTGCCTGTCGATTGCTTTCAACACGTTCTCGGCGTTGAAGCGCCCGAGTACGACCAGCGTATGACCCGCAGCGAGTGAACGGACGCTGCCGAGTGGACCGGTGTGGTAGAGCGGACTGACGACCAGTGAGACGCCGCGTTCGGTGAAGCGCGGGTTGTTCTGCACAAGTTCGAAGTGTTCAGCGATGGATGCGCCCCCCGCGAACATCGTTGGCGGTGTCTCGGCGCCCTTGGGTCGTCCCGTCGTGCCCGACGTGTAGTGCAGAAATGGTTTGGGGACGCGGTCAACCGGCGGTTCGACGGTGCTGCCCGAGGCGACGAAGTCCGTCCATGGCGAAACACCCGTGTTGGCTTCACAGCGCCAGCCGATCACGTGCTTCACGCCAGCGGCGTGCGCGGCCTCGCGACCAACCTGCGCTGTTTCCGGACCGACAAACAGCGCAGCCGTGCGTGAATCTTCGAGGATGTACTGGAGTTCCGATGCGGTGAGATGGAAGTTGATGGGTACCGTCGAGATGCCGGCGAGAATACCGGCCAGATGTGCAAGCACGGTTTCGGCGGCATTCTCGGCGAACACGGCGACGCGCTGGTCGGGCTCGAAGTGCGCTGCGATCAATGCGTTGGTTGCGCGATTGAGGATCGCGTCCACTTCGCGCCAGGTGATGGTGCCGCGTTCGTCGCACAGTGCATGTGCGTGCGGAGACAATTCGGCCCACTTGGCCGTGGCGATGGACATGCTCAGCTCTCCCTCTACTCGGACTCGTCAGTACGGTGCGGTGCCGCCGTCGACGCTCAACATGGCGCCGGTAATCCCGCCGCCGGCACTCGAGGCGAGAAGCACAGCCATGGCGGCGACTTCCTCGACCGTGTTCGGACGCTTGATGGCAGATTCCTGCGCAAACATATCGACCATGGCTTCGAACGTGATGCCCATCGCCTTTGCGGTGGCCGGGCCATTGTCCTTCACGATGTCAGTGATCACGAGCCCGGGACAGATGGCGTTGACCGTGACCCCCAGTGGACCGACCTCCTGCGCGAGTGACTTGGTCATGCCGTTGACGGCGTGCTTTGCCGCGGTGTAGGCGGAGAACACGGGCTTACCGATTTTTCCTTCCACTGACGAGATGTTGATGATGCGCCCCCACTTCTGCGTGGTCATCGACGGCAGGGCGCGGCGGCAGGCCCAGAACGTGGAATACACATTCCATTTCATCGCCTGATCGAACGCTTCATCCGACAGCTTGATCAAGGGTTGCAGATCACCTGCACCGCCCGCGTTGTTGACCAGCACGTCGATGCGACCGTACTTCGCGATCGTTTCATCGACGAAGGCTTCAACCTCACTCTGAACCATGGCATCACCGGCGATGAACACGCAGCGCTCGCCCGCATGGAGCGTTTTGACCGCCCCTTCGCCCTTCTGCTTGTTGCGTGCCATCAGCGCGACCGTGGCGCCTTCGGCGAGGAACGCCTGCGCAATGGCGAGACCGATGCCCGCCGTACCGCCGGTGACCGCAGCGATCCGACCCTTCAATTGCATGAGCTGCCCCGTGAATTCAGATATGGCCGATTCGGCCGGCAAGTGTTGCCGTTGCCGACGGACTTGGCAACTGTGCCGATCGCGGTGCACGCCGTCTGGCGCTTTTCACCGCTATCATCGAGTGATGCTCACCCGCGACATTGTTCAGATCGCTTACTTCGTGACCGATGCCAAGGCTGCGGCGCTTCGGATGGCGACGGCCTTCGGTGCAGGTCCGTTCTTCCTCGCCGAACGCATCGAGCTTGCCTGGTGCGAGTACCGGGGCGTTGCCAGCGACTTTGTGCATACCTCCGCCTACGGGCAGTGGGGCGATGTGATGATGGAACTGGTGCAGCAGGACAGTGAAGGGCCATCGCCGTTCAGAGACATGTACGGCAAGGGGGAAGAGGGCATCCACCACGTAGCGATCATGGTGGAGTCGATGACCGAGACCTATGCGCATTACCAAAGCCTCGGGTTTGCCGTCGCCGCGCGTGCGGAAACGCGCTCCGGCGTGGAATTTGCCTTCATCGATACCACGGCGGCGCTCGGTCACATGATCGAGATCTATCAGGGCACGCCGCAGCTGCGGGGCTTCTACGCATTCGTGAAGGAAGCATCTCGCGACTGGGATGGAAGCGATCCGCTGCGTCCTCTCGATGCGGAGGTTCGTTAAACGCGATGCAGGTGCGGACGCAGATCGAGGGCATTCGCCTTGTCGAAATAGCGCACTGCGACGCCGCAGGGCGGTACCAGCGCATCGATCTGGGCGCGATCATCTGCGGTGATTGCGACCTTCACCGCGCCGAGGTTATCGACGATCTGATCCAGCGTGCGTGGCCCGACGATGGGCGCCGTCACGCCGGGTTGCGCGGCGCACCAGGCGAGCGCGAGTTGCGACATTGAGCAGCCCTTCTGTTCTGCCATCAGTGCAAGGTGTTCGATTGCATCCCACGCTTGCGGTGTGGCTTCACGCGCGAAGTTGTCCTTACCGTCCTGCCAGCGGCCATCGCTCGGTCCGGAATCTCGTCGGTACTTGCCGCTCAAGAGCCCTCCGCACAAGGGTCCCCACGGAATCACCGCCAGACCGAAGGTCTGCGCCGCCGGAATCATCTCGCGCTCGGCGGTGCGGTCGAGGAGGTGATACGCCGGCTGTTCGCACACGAACCGATTGAGACCGAGTTCCTTGGCGATCCACAGCGATTCGACCATCTGCCAGCCGGGAAACATGCTGCTGCCGATGTAACGCACCTTGCCAGCGCGAATCAGGTCGTCCAGTACCCTCAATGTTTCGTCGATCGGCACGTCGGCGCTCGACCTGTGCATCTGATACAGATCGATCCAGTCGGTTTGCAGGCGTTGCAGCGAGTCATCACACGCTTTGATGAGATGCCGGCGGGTCGGTCCGCGGGCATTGATATCGTCGCCTTGGGGCATGAACGCCTTGGTGGCGAGAATGGTGCGCTCGCGTTTGTCGCCGCGGGCAAGCGCCTCGCCGACGATCCGCTCGCTCTCGTTGCGCGCGTAGACATTGGCGGTGTCGATGAAGTTGACGCCGGTGTCCATCGCGTAATCAATGATCTCGATGGAGTCGGCCTTCGTTGTCTTGCCGCCAAACATCATCGTGCCGAGACAGAACTGACTGACCTTGATGCCGGTGCGGCCGAGCGAGCGATACTCCATTGTCTGTTCCCCCGAGTTGGTTCAGCCACGGCTACGTGGAATCTCGTATGCGTTCAGCCTGGAACACGCGACATATTCGCGTCAACCAGACGAGGGCGGGTCACCATGGTCGAAACCACAACCGACACGAATCGCTCCGCGGGAATTCCGTATCAGCGGTTGCTGGACGAAGACAGTCATCCGGTGCCGCCGTTGTTCCGCGTGCAATCGCCATTACCGGAGGGCCCTACGGTGGTCCCCGCGAGCCAGTACTACGACAAGGCGTTTCACGACCTGGAAGTGGAAAAGGTCTGGAAGCGGGTGTGGCAGATGGCGTGTCACGAGGACGACATCCCGGAGGTGGGCGACTATCTGGTCTACGACATCGCGCACTTGTCGTTCCTCATCGTTCGCACTGGAGCGGAGGAGTTCAAATCGTTCTACAACGCCTGCCTGCACCGCGGCCGCATGCTGAAGTCACATGGCGGCAAGTGCGCGCGGGAATTCCGCTGTTCGTTTCACGGCTGGGCGTGGAACACCGACGGTTCGCTGAAGGAAGTGCCGTGCCAGTGGGACTTCCCGACGGTGAACGCACGCACGCATAGCTTGCCGCAGACCCAGGTGGGGCGTTGGGGTGGCTTCGTGTTCATCAATCCAGATCCCGACGCGGAGCCCCTCGAGTCGTTTCTGGGTAACTTGAGCGATCAGTTCCCGCACCTGCCCTACGAAAAGCGCGGCAAGGTTGCACACGTCTCGAAAATATTGCGCTGCAATTGGAAAGTCGCTCAGGAGGCCTTCAGCGAGGCCTATCACGTCATCGCGACGCACCCGACCATTCTCGAATCCATTGGCGATGCCAACAGCCAGTACGACGTGTTCGGCAACTACAGCCGCGCGATTTCTCCGGGGTTTACACCGAGCCCGCACATGAACGGCAGACAGTCGGCGCCGCTCGAAGATGCACGCATGTTTACCCGCCTGCGCCATCCACTGACCGGTCATGTGTATGAGAAAGCCGACGATGGACTGGTGCACGTGATCAATGGTCGAGGCGAAGTGAGCCGATTCAACGCCGATGCAACCTGGGTCGATGGCCCTCTCACACATGCGGACCCGAACATGTGCGACTGGATCGGCGGCCGCCAGTTGCCGGGTGCGGATCGTTTGCCGCTATCGCCGTCGCCGCAGGTGCCGGCTGGAAAGAACCTGCGTCAGGTCGCGGCTGAGCCAATTCGCGAGTCATATCGCGCGGCGCTGGGGGACGCGGTGGATTGCGTCAGCGATGCCGAGCTGCTCGACTCGATCTATCTCACCGTATTCCCGAACTTCCATCCGTGGGGTGCGTTCCACCGCATCGTCTACCGGTTCCGGCCCAACGGCGACAACCCTGAAGAGTGCATCATGGAGTGCATGTATCTTGCGCCGTCACCGGACGGTGGCAAGCGACCGGCCGCAGTACCGATCCACCATCTTGGACCGGACGATGATTGGGTGGACGCACCCGAACTCGGCATGCTGGCGAAGGTGTTCAATCAGGATGTGGTCAACATGCCGGAGGTGCAGCGCGGTTTGAAGATGATGCGCAATGGCGAGGTGATCTTCGCCAACTACGGCGAGACCAAAATCCGCCACTTTCACCTGCTGCTCGAGCGGTGGATTGCCAAGCCCTGAGGTGACAATGCGCAGGCCACATCAATGTCCGATTAGACCACGCCCATAGCGGTACCAGATGCCTGCGACGCTGCCGAACGCTACGCCAATCAGGTGGGCCGAAGTCACGACGGGCACGCCAATCAGCGACTCAGTGACCTCGCTGCCATTGAAGGCGACCTCCAGCACGACCTTGACACATAGGGCGAGCAACAGGATCAAGGCGAGCAGCTGCCTTGCGTGTGTGGCGACGACAAGCGCCGTCGCGAACAGCGCGTGCAGCACGCCGGACAGGCCGACGTAGGTGTCGGGCCATGTCGTGAGGAAATACAGCCACAGACCAATGGCGAGGCCCGAACCAACCGCCGCAACGACCCAGCGGCGCGCGCTCAACGATCGTCCGAGCGCGATGGTCAGGAGCCCGAGGCCGCCGAGGTTCATCGCCACGTGGGTCCAATTCGTATGGACCAGATGACCCGTCAGCAGGCGCCAGAACTCGCCGTCGGCGATCGCAAGGCGATCCCAGGCGAGAGCACCGACTACGGCGTCGTTTGCGGTGCCAAGCGCTGCCACTGCGATGAACAGTACGACGAGTGGCGTCTCGTGGGTCCAGAGCTTCAGGTCGTCAGTCGCCGCCGTATCACGGCCAGCAGGACCAGAAACAGCAGCAGAGGCAGGTCCAATGCGCCGCCCCCTCCATCGCGTTGCGCGACCGTCGCGACCCCTTCCGTCTTGATGCGTTCGCGGAACACGTCGAGTTCGGCGTTGAGACTCTTCGTCATGTCATCCATCGCAAGGCCAAAGCTCTCATCGCGCTTGGCGCGAAGTGCTTCGGCGCTGTTGACGAGTGTGGAGGTCTTCGCCAGCGTGCTGGATCCGGGGCCTCGGAACAGCAGCTTGCGTGTCTTGACATCGAAGACTGCGGTGTCGACCAGCGTCTGGATGTCGTGCTTACTGCCGGGAATGAAATAGGCGCCGACGATCGTCCAGTACAGAATGGAAGCCTTGGTGTCTTCCGAGAACGTCACCTGATCGTAGGAGACGAGGGCGATGACATCGAGGTTGTACATGCGCGCGATCTGATCGATGGCTTCGAATCCGCGGCGGCCCCGCAGATAGGTTTCGGGGATGACCTCGATCGACGAGATGAAGTCGCGACCGACGAAGGCCTCCTTGGTACGTTTCAGCAGGTCTTGCTTGCGCGCCTCGGACAGACCTGAATCGGTGCCGTACTGCGTTGATGGCACAAAGGCGATGCCGGCGCGCACCGGGAGGAGTAGGTGCGGGATCCCTTGCTGGGTGGGCGGCGCCTCCCCATCCGGATAAAGAAACGCCACCAAGCTGCTCGACGTCCCCTGGCGTGGCCCGCCCGCAAGCCAGGTACATCCAGTGACTGCGGAGACGCACAAGATCATCAATAACGCGCGCTGCATGCTGATTCCGTCCGATCGCATCGATCGTGCAGGTTACGCTGGTGCCACGCGCGGCTGCAAAGTCTGATGGCGTGGGTGATGTCGACGAATTTGGCTGCCGCGCCCACTTGCCTCAAGATAGGCGGTCAATAACACCGACAGAGGGAAGGAAGCCATGGCGATCGACTTTGCAATTCCGGCCGAAGCGCAGACCCTGCGCAAGCGTATCCGCGCCTGGGTACACGATGAGTGTGTCCCCGCCGAGAAGCGTCTGCTGGCAGGAGAAGACTACAAGAAAGTGCTGGGTGAGCTGCGCAAGAAGGCGCGCGCTCAGGGGCTGTGGTGCCCCTTCATTCCGAAGGAATACGGCGGCATGGGTCTCGGCCCGCTCGCCAACGCCCTCGTACAGATGGAGCTCGGCGAAAGCTATCTGGGCGCGCTGTCGATGAACACCCAGGGTCCGGACGATGCAACCATGCTGACGCTGCTCGAGCACGGCACGCCGCACCAGAAAGAAAAGTTCTTGAAGCCGTTGCTCAATGGCGAGAAGCGCATCTGCTACTCGATGACCGAGAAGGCCGCTGGCGCCGATGCTACCGGCATGCAGACGCGTGCGGAGCGTCGCGGCAATGATGCCTACGTGCTCAACGGCGAGAAGTGGTTTTCGTCGGCAGCCAGCGTTGCTGACATCGCACTGGTCATGGCGAAGACCGATCCCGACGCGCCGCGGCATCAGCAGTTCTCGACCTTTCTGGTCGAGCTGCCCAACCCCGGCTACAAGATCAAGCGGGACATTCCCACCATGGCGATGGAAGGGCCGCTGTCCCACATCCTCGGTGGTGGCCATTCCGAAGTCGAGATCAAGGATCTGGAGATACCAGCAGAAAACCTGCTGGGCGGTGAAGGCAACGGTTTCAACATGGGCCAACACCGGCTTGCGTACGGCCGCTTGCGTCACGGCATGCACAACGT
Organism: Pseudomonadales bacterium; assembly: GCA_041738285.1. Lineage (GTDB taxonomy): Bacteria > Pseudomonadota > Gammaproteobacteria > Pseudomonadales > Azotimanducaceae > SZUA-521. The sequence continues at coordinate 16,126 of JBGSQB010000017.1, forward strand.
TGCCATGGCACAGCGTGCGCTCGACATGGCAACAGCGCATGTCACGAATCGCGCGACGTTCGGCAAGAAGCTCGATGAGCGGCAGGCGGTGCAGTTCATGCTCGCCGAATGTGCGAGCCAGTTGTACATCGCGCGGCTGATGCTCATGCACATCGCCTACAAAGCCGAGAACAAGATGGACATCCGCCAGGAGAACGGAATCGCCAAGGTGTTCCTTGCGCACATGGTGCACCATGTCGTCGACACTGCCATTCAGCTGCACGGCGCGCTCGGCTATTCGCGCGATACGCCATTGGCCGCGTGGTACACGCATATTCGTTCCCAACGTCTGGTCGACGGTCCCGATGAAGTGCATCGCTGGACCACCGGCCGCAACGTCATCAAGGCGTTCAAGGCGACGGGCACCACAGCGGGCGCGTGTGGCGGCGATCTGTTGTAGGCGCGTTTGAGAATAGGACGGAGGGCCGGTGAGCTACCAGTCGGGTTTTCGCGACGCTCTGTTCGCCGGCCAGACGATGTTCATCCCGGGTGGCGGCGGCGGCATCGGCCGCTGCGTTGCCCATGAATTGGCCGCGCTCGGTGCGCAGCTGATCCTGGCCGGGCGATCCGAAGCCAAACTGCACAAGACGCGGGACGAGATCCGGGAGGACGGCGGCGTCGTGCTCGCATGTCACTCGGTGGAACTGCGTGACGAAGGCGCAGTTCGCGATCTCGTTGCGCGAATCATCGCGCAGCACGGCCGCGTTCATGGTCTGGTGAATGCCGCGGGGGGTCAGTTCCCGGCGATGCTGGAAGACCTGAGCCTCAACGGCTGGAATGCCGTGATCAATAACAACCTGACGAGTTATTTCCTGGTGGCGCGCGAGGTTTACACCCAGTGCATGCGCGAGCATGGCGGCAACATCGTCAACATCGGCGCCGACTATGCCCGCGGTATGCCGGGCATGGGACACAATGGCGCCGCGCGCGCGGGCTTGTCGAATCTCACGTTCACGGCAGCGGCGGAGTGGGGCGGCAATGGGGTGCGCGTGAATTGCGTGATTCCGGGGTTCATCGCAACCACCGGACTCGACCGCTACCCGGAGGATGCATGGGATGGTCTGCGCGGTGCAGTTGCGCGTTCTCCCATGAAGCGTCACGGCACGGCGGCGGAAGTGTCAGCCGCAGTCGTGTTTCTGATGTCGGAGATGGCTGCCTATGTGACGGGTATCGAAATGCGCGTGGATGGCGGCATCCACAATGGTTCGAGTAGCTTCCTGTTCAAAGGCGAGCGCGTGCGCAACACTCGGATCTTCAACGGCTTTCATCGCGACGAACGTGCGGCGATGTTGGGCCCCAACGCAGGGAGCGACAATGAGTGAAGCGGCCAAACACCCGGACACTGTGCGACTGCAAAACATGGGACGGGCGTTCATCGGTTCGGCGAGCCTGTTTGCCGCAATTGACCTGGAGCTGTTCACGTTCGTAGATCAGGGCGAAAACACCCACGAAAAATTCGCTCAGCGCGCTGGCATCAGCATCACCAACGCCGAGCGGCTGATGACGATGTGCGCTGCCAGCGGGCTGCTCGTCTGGACGGGCGATCGCTACGCGAATGCGCCGGATGTCGATCGGTTCCTGGTCAAGGGCAAGTCGACCTATGCGGCACCGTGGCTGACATTTACGCGCCCAGGTTGGGATCGGTGGAAGAACTTGACGTCGATTCTGCGCAGCACAGAGCCTGCTGTGGTCGTGCCCGACCTGAGCGCCATGACGGTGGACGCGGCGCGGCGCTATCACACGGCAACGGCCAGTGTTGGCTTCGGATCCGGCCGCCGCTTTGCGCGTACAGTGGATCTGAGTGGACGCAAGAAGCTGCTTGATATCGGTGGGGGATCGGGGGCGTACTCGATCGTTGCGGTGCAGAACACGCCTGGACTCAACGCCGTTGTCTTCGACATTCCACCGGTGGTCGTTGTGACGGCCGAATTCATCGATCAGCACGATGTGACCGATCGGGTCACGACGCTTGCCGGCGATTTCACGGCCGATCCGTTTCCCGGCCACATCGATGTGGCCGTCATGGCGAGCAACCTGCCGATGTATAACCGTGAAATCATCGCGGCCGTTGTTCGCAAAACGTTCCACAGCCTCGTGCCTGGCGGTGAGATGCACTTGATCGGAGAAATGCTCGACGATGATCGCTCCGGCCCTGCTGACGCCGCGCTGTGGGGGTTGATGGAAGCGCTGTCCAACAGCACCGGCATTGCGCACACGCGTTCGGAATGCATGGGCTACTTCGAAGCCGCCGGGTTCATCGACGTCGCAGCGCACGACTTCATTTCCAACGTACTGGTCCGGGTTGTCGGCCACAAACCCAGATAGGGAACGCGCACAGATGCTCGCAGCGATACGCTACGTTGCCGCAATCGCGGTTGCCTCGACCGCTGTCGGCCAGACGGATTGGGCCGACTTGATCTTGACCAATGGGCAGGTCCGCACGCCGTCGGGATGGGTGGCGTCGGTCGCGATTGGCGACGGCGTCATCATCGCAGTCGGCGAAGGTGCATCAATCGATGGCTTGCGGGGTGCGCACACGACGGTGATCGATCTCAACGGCGCGAGCGTGCTTCCCGGTCTTCACGATTCTCATGTGCACCCGATGTTTGCGGGCTTGGAGCAGTATGCGTGTGGCCTCGAGCCCGGTGGACGCCCAGAGGTGATCGCCGCGGCTGTGGCCGACTGCGTCACCGATGCGAGGCCAGGTGATTGGATTCTGGGTGGGAACTGGGTTGCCGCCGTGTTCGCACCTGGACAGCAGAACAAAGCGTTCCTCGACGCTGTGGCGCCAAACAATCCGGTCGTGCTGACCGATGAGGCGCATCACAGCGTATGGGTCAATTCACGCGCGCTGAATCTCGCCGGAATTACCGCAGAGATGCCTGACCCGAGCGGCGGCATCATCGAACGTGATGCGGTGGGGGCACCGACAGGCCTGCTGCGCGAAAGTGCAACGCGCCTCGTTGAACGTGTGGTTCCGGCGGCTTCTGAACAGGCGCGTCGCGCAGCGTTGATTCTGGCAACGAACCAGATGCTGTCCTACGGCATCACGTCATTTACCGTGGCGAGCGTTCGCGAAGCCGACATGGGCCCGCTGTCGACGCTCTCGGAGGAGGGGCTCATCAAGCAACGCATGCGCGGTTGTATGGTGTGGTCTTCGGAACCGAGTGAACTCAGTGCAGCCAGCGAGCGGTTGATTGCCCGCCGCAGCATTTACGCGCGGCCAAGATTCGCGACCGATTGCGTCAAGTTGTTCGTCGACGGTGTGCCAACCGAAAGTCATACGGGCGCTATGCGCGAGCCGTATCAGAACACGGACAATCAACGCGGGATGCTCCTGATTCCGCAGCATGAACTGAACCGGGTGGTGACCAACTTGGATCGGCAGGGGCTTCACATCAAGTTCCATGCGGCGGGTGACGGTGCCGTGCGCGCCGCGATCGATGCCGTCGTTCAGGCACGACAGGTCAATGGGTTCGGCGGCCCGATGCATCACGTTGGCCATAGTACGTTCGTGAGCCAGGCCGACATTCCGCGCGTGAAGGATGCCGGGATGGCCTGGGAGTTTTCGCCCTACATCTGGTACCCGACACCGATGGCAGCCACGGATATCCTGCGGGCGGTTGGCGCTGAGCGCATGCAGCGGTGGGTTCCGATCGGCGACGCCATTGCGAGCGGGGCGCTGGTGACGGTCGGTTCGGATTGGTCCGTGGTGCCTTCCGTAAACCCGTGGCTCGCGATGGAAACTCTCGTCACGCGGCAAATGCCGGGCGGCAGTGTCGAGACACTGGGCGCCGGACAACGCATTTCCCTCGAGGATGCATTCACCGCGTTCACCGAAAGCGGCGCGCATTTGATGGGACATCGGGACCGCGTGGGTTCAATCGAGGTGGGTATGCGTGCCGACCTCATCGTTACAGCGACCAACCCATTCGAGGTGCCGATCACCAAAGTCAACGAGACCCGCGTGCAGATGGCTTTCATTGACGGTGAGTTGGTATTCGATGCGGCGGCACCGCCCCAATTGACGGCGCATTGACCGGGAACACGACACTATCTCGCCCAGCCTTTCTCGTAGTCGGCGCTCATCCAGGGCCCGGTGACACGCAGGTGCTGGATTTTCCACTGACCATTCAGCTTCACGTAGTCCTCGTGATAGCGCGTCGCCTGCCACTTGGCCTGGTTGCCGTTGCGAAAGGTGAATGGGCCGAAGAAGTACCAGCGGCCCTTGGCCCGACCGCCGTCCACCTCGATGATCGGGTTCATCACCATGTGCTGGGAGAAGCTCATCATCTTCTGAAAGCCGGTGAACAGCTCGCGGATGGCGGCGTGACCCGCGGCCTTACCGATGCCGCGACCTTCCCAGATGCCGTCTTCGCTGAAGACGCTGGTGATCAATTGCGGATTGTGGTCGTCGTCGCAGATCTCGCAGTAACGGGCCTTGAGCTGCTTGATGGCTTCGAGATCCTCGAGCCGGGTGATGCGCCGGGTGAGTTCTTCCATATCCATGCTGCCCTCCTGATCGCAAATTGCGCAGTCGGTGCGTGTTCGAGACGCGATGCTCTAGTACCATGCCGCGTCGAGCTACGCACCGGTCCAGCGCATGACCCTGGAAGAAGAAGCTATCACACTCCTGTTGCGATCTCCGCGTCTGGCGGTAGGGCAGATCATCGACCTGCTCGGTGTAGGTGATCTCGAATTTCGAGACATGACACGCCGCAACGAACGTATTGCTTCGCTGCTCGAGGAACGTCGTGCCGGTACGCTGCAGGCATCGCGACCGGAACCCACGCAATGTCCGGCGTGCGATGAGTGGTTCCTGCCCTATGCCGCCGCGCGGTTCTGCTCGGACCCGTGCCGCATCATCGGCAAGATCAACGAACGTCCCCGGCGGCATCGCCCTCGCCGCTTCGACACGCCGGGTCCGTAAGCCGCGGGGTACACTCGCGGCATGAACTACGACTACATCATTGTTGGCGCCGGCACCGCCGGGTGCGTGCTGGCGAACCGGCTGAGCCGCGATCCAGAGACGACCGTGCTGCTGATCGAAGCCGGTGGCAAGGACGACTACTTCTGGATCGACATACCGGTCGGTTATCTCTACACCATCGACAATCCGCGCACGGACTGGTGTTTCAGGACCGAGCCGGTGCCCGGCCTCGCCGGCCGCTCGCTCGGCTACGCGCGCGGCAAGGTGCTGGGCGGCTGTTCGTCCATCAACGCCATGATCTACATGCGCGGCCAGCGCAGCGACTACGATCATTGGGCAGCGCTTGGTAATCGTGGCTGGGGCTGGGATGACGTGTTGCCGATCTTCAAGGAGAGTGAGCGGTATCAGCACGGCGCGGATACATTTCACGGTGGCGATGGTGAGCTGTGCGTCGAAGAGCGGCGCGTCAGCTGGGAGATTCTCGATGCCTGGCGCGATGCTGCGGCGCAGTGTGGCATTCCAAAGATCGACGAGTTCAATCGCGGTGACAACTTCGGCAACGCGTATTTCCAGATGAACCAGCGCCGCGGCGTGCGATGGAGCGCGACCAAGGCGTTTCTGCGCCCTGTCATGAATCGAGCCAATCTCACCGTGATGACCGATTCCCTTGTGGATCGCATCGAGTTCGAAGCTGCGCCGTCCGGATTGCGCGCGAGTGCGGTGACGATGAGCAAGAAAGGTCATCCCCCGATTACCGCGCGCGCACGCCGCGGGGTTGTACTTGCGGCCGGCGCAATCGGTTCACCACACATTCTGCAGCGATCCGGTGTCGGCGACCCGACGCTGCTCGCGCGTATCGGTGTGCCCGTGCGGCATGCACTACCTGGCGTCGGCAAGAACCTGCAGGATCACCTGCAGGTACGCACCATCTACAAGGTTCGCAATACCAAGACGCTCAACCGTCGTGTCAACTCGCTCGTCGGCAAGGCGATGATGGGGCTCGAGTACGCACTGTTCAAGACTGGACCGTTGACGATGCCGCCCTCGCAACTCGGCGCCTTTGCCAAGTCCGACGCGGCGCAACCGACGCCGAACATCGAATGGCACGTGCAGCCGCTGTCGCTCGACAAGTTTGGAGAGCCCCTGCATGAGTTCGATGCCATCACACCTTCGGTGTGCAATCTGCGCCCGTCGAGTCGAGGATTTGTCGAGGCACGGTCATCCGACCCCGAAGCGCCACCCATCATTCAGACCAACTATCTCGCGACCTCGGACGACGAAGCAGTGGCGGTCGCCGGACTGAAGTTCACCCGCCGCATCATGGCGGCTGATGCACTGCGCCGATTCGAGTGCGCGGAATGGAAGCCGGGCCCCTCGATTCGCAGTGACGCCGATCTACTCACCGCCGCCCGCGAACTCGTCACGACGATCTTCCACCCAGTGGGCACGTGCAAGATGGGTGCTGATCCAAGCGCAGTGGTAAACGACAGGCTCGGTGTACATGGCGTGCGCGATCTCTGGGTGATCGATGCGTCGATCATGCCGACGATCACATCCGGCAATACGAACGCGCCGACCGTGATGATTGCGGAGAAGGGTGCGCGTTTCGTTTCCGAAGACACGCCGCGTTAGTCGGTTACGGTGTCGGTCGTGTCACCAGAAACGTCGCCACGCAAATGAACAGCACGCCGGTGATCGTCGGCACGATCCAGGTCGTGGTCTGGGTGTACATGATCAGCCAGCTCGCGGTCATCATGACGCAGGCCGTCCACTTCGCTGGGGTCGAGACAGCGCGTTTCTGTTCCCAGGCAATCAATGCGGATCCGAACTTGGGGTGCTCATACAGCCAACGGTGCAGCTGGGGCGAACCCTTGGGCGCTGCCCATGCGGCCAGCAGCAGGAACGGTGTGGTTGGCATGATGGGCAGAAACGCACCGATGATGCCCAGTCCGGCGCAGGTGTAAGCGAGGATCAGATAGGGGTAGCTGCGGCGGTTACCACCGAGTGCAGTCTCGCGCACGCGCTTCATCGGCTCGCTATCGGGTCTCATTCGTGCTGAGTATGATGAACTTCTCTACAAAGTGGCACGACTGATGCGGCTATCCACCTCACGATCACTGCTCTTGGGCTTGGTTGCAACGGCCATCGGATCCGCATCGGCAACATGGGGTGCTGAGGCTGCTGGAGCATGGCAGAAGCTCGTCATGCAGCCGTTCTTCGATGGCAACGGCATGGTGACCGCAGCGCTACCCATGCCGGCAGACTGGCAAGTGATGCGCAACGTAGCCGCCGGACAGCCCACCATCGTTGGTCCGAATGGCATCAGCGTGATCGACTTTCCGGGGCAGAGCTTCCTCTACACGAACGATCCGCAGATGCAGCAGACGTACTATCGCAGCGGTCAGCAATTGCGGGCCATGCCGGGCGTCGAGCAGCTCATCGCCCAGGACATCGTGCCTTGGGCTGCTGGCCGGGGGTTGAAGCTGCTTGAAGTGTTCGAGGTGGAGGAGGTGTCGAGAATGGATCGCTGGTACAGCGATCAGTTGTACAAGGCGATGCCGTCCCAGACTGACGTTGTCGCGATCGGTACACAGTGGGTTCACAGCAATGGCAGTCCATACTTCCTCCTCATTCATCTGTCGGTGAGCAGCGGCGGTGGGTTGCAGACCTGGTACTACTACGCCAGTGGCTTGCAAGCCGAGAAGGAACACTTCGAGCGGGCCAAAGCGCAGTTGATCTTTGCGCTCGCCAACGCTCGCTACAACCTCGATCAGATTGCAGCCTACAACCAGCGTGAGGCGCAGGCCGCGGGTCAGAGCTGGGCGGCGCACAATGCGCGCATGGCGCAGAACCAGGCGAACTTCGAAGCCAGCCAGCGTGACTTCGTCAATCGCAGCAACGCGGCCCATGACGCGATCATGAGCAGCTATCGCGAACGCGGCGCCGCGAGTGACAAGGCACATGAGCAGTTCGTCGATGTCATCACCGAGCGCACCAACGTGGTCGATCCGTCGACCGGAACCCAGTACAAAGTGGACAGCGGTGCCAACCAGTACTGGATGAACAACGACGGCAAATACATCAGCACCGATAGCCATACCTACGATCCCAACCTCGACGAATCCATGAACAACCAGCGGTGGCAGGGGCTGGAGCCGGTCGAGTGATCGAGTAGATCTGCTTGCTGTTGGCAACACTTGCGATGCCATTGCTGCTCTGGAGCGCGGCAGCGAGCAGTGACGTCGCGAGGCCAAATGCGGCACTCACGCAGTTCACGATCGCCACGGTCAACATTCGCGGTCTGCCTGGGTGGATCAGTGGCGACGATCCCGCGGGACGTATTCCGATTCTGCTCACCAAGCTCGAACCCCTCGACATCGTTCTACTGCAGGAGGACTTCGCCCATCAGGCGTTGGTGGATGCACATGCTCGGCAGCCGACGCGTGTTCGCGGCAACACCGGCGCGTCCAATGGGCTGATTCGGGCGGGCGATGGCCTCACGCTGCTGACCCGATTGGCCACGATCGGCGATCCCCTGCATGCTGCCTACGGCAGCTGCCACGGCTGGTTCAGCGCAGCCAGCGATTGCTTCGCAGACAAGGGCTACCTGATGCAGCGGATCAGCTTGTCGGGCGGCATCCGCATCGATGTCTGGACCACCCATCTCGATGCCGGCTCGCATGAACTCGACCGAGCCGCACGCCAGGATCAACTCGATCGCCTCGCCGAGGCACTGGAAACGCATAGCCGGGGCCAGGCAATCGTCATCGGCGGCGATTTCAACCTGAACTGGAACGATGCGGACGACCGCGACCAGTTGCGGCAATGGCTCTCCCGCACGGGCCTGTCGATTGCGGTACTGACGCCCGAAGGCGCGCGGGAGAGGCGCGTCGACTACCTGTTTACGCGCGCTGCGCTCGACTCGGAGCTCGTGTGTGACGAAGGCGGTATCGTCCCCGATCTCTCGGGCCCGACCGATGCGCCACTGACAGATCATCCCGCGCTGCGTTCGACCTGCCGAGTACTCACGACGAAGGCGTTGGATCTGTCACCGGATCGGTGAGGTCTGCTGCACCACCGGTGCCGGTAGGCAGCGATCCGGTCTGGCGCTCGATCATCCGTCGCACGCGGGGTGCATCGGACCCGCGATGGAGAGCTCGAATGCGCTGTGGAATGTCTGCGTCGTGCTGCGTCAACCGATTGTTGTGACGAATATAGTCGAGCCACGTCGGCGTTTCGTAGCGCTCGATCCAGACTTCCGCGTCGGCCAGATCGCGCAGCAATGTCCAGTTGAGTGCGCCGTCGCGGCGACGGATGCGCCGTCGCTCCGACATGGCCGCGAGAAATTCGAGCACATCCTCCTGGCGGATCACGTAGTCAATGGTGACCACAACCGGACCTGTGCGCGCCTGAACAGGCACTGCCGTATCCGGTGCTGTCCATTGGCGCAATGGGTCGAGGTTCATGGCTTCGGTCTGTGCCAGTGGCAGGAAGCGCCCGATCAACACGCACAGCAGCATCACCACCGATGCAAGCAGGAGCGCATCGCTGATGCCGACGCGCTCCGCCACGGCGCCCCACATCCAACTGCCACCCGCCAGGCCACTGAATGCCGCCATCTGATACAGGGATACGGCGCGCGCCAGCACCCAGCGTGGTGCGGACATCTGCACCGTGACGTTGAACGTCGATAGCGTCAGCACCCAGCCGGCGCCAGCGAGCATCAACGCCGCCATGGTCGCAATCAGGTAGGTACTCAGTGCAGATACGGCTGCCGCCAGGGCGAATCCAAATCCCGCCCAACGCACGATCGCCTCGATCGACATCACGCGCCGCAGCCGCGCGGTGCTGAACGCGCCGCCGACAGCGCCCACACCGAACGCACCAAGCAGCAATCCAAATGTGAGCGGTCCACCGCCGATCAATTCCTTTGCGACCAGCGGCATCAGCGCGCTGACCGCGCTGGCGCCGATGCAGAACACCGCGCTGCGCGCGAGTACTGTTCGAATAGCGGGCGACATCCACACGTAACGAACGCCGGCCGCAACGGCAATGTCGAGCGTTTCGCGTGGCAGCAGTTGCTCGATTACCTGCGGACGCCAGCGCGCAAGCACCGCGATCAAACCTACGTAGCTCGCAGCATTGACCGCGAACGCGGCCGCGGCGCCTGCGGCGGCAACAATCGCGCCACCGATTGCCGGCCCGACACTGCGAGCCAGATTGAAGCCCATGCTGTTCAGCGCGACTGCGCCGGGCAGGTCCGCTCGCGGGACCATGTCACCGACCGATGCCTGCCAAGCCGGTGCATTGAATGCGCCGCCGCAACCGATCAGGAACGTGAAGGTGAGCAGCAGCCATGGCGTGATCAATCCCGTCCAGGCGCACACGGCCAGGGCGACCGACATCGTAAGCATGAACGTCTGTGCGGCCAGCATTACCTTGCGGCGATCGAGGTTGTCGGCCATGGCGCCGGCTACGAGAGACAGCAGCATGATCGGCAAGGTGAAAGAGGCCTGCACCAACGCCACCATACCGGCGGACTGCGCGAGCGAAATCATCATCCACGAAGCCCCCACCGACTGAATCAAGCCGCCGAGGTTCGAAACGGTGCTTGCCAGCCAGATGGAGCGGAACACCGGATGTCGGAAGGGCGACATGGCCGTAATGGGGGCAGGTGTATCCACGGAGTCGGAATCAGATCTGGCTGTCAATGACGTCGGGTTGGCGGTGTTGGAAAGCACAGTGTACGGGCTGCCACGGTCGTCGGCACGCGGATGCGAAGGCGTTCATGAATCGTTCAAGTTGGTTCGGATATTGTGCGTTCGTCAACCGAGCCGCGTGTGTTGCGTTGTAGTGCCCGACCGACCAAGAAACCAAGGAGATGAACACCATGTTTCAGTTCGCCAAGAAAGCCGTCGCCGTCGGCGTCGTCATCGCATCGGCCGGTATGCTGGTCAGCGCGGCCGCCGCCGCAGATGCGCCAGGTAGAGCGGGCAAGCAAGTGGCGTCGGCCCAGGCAGGCCCGGACGGGCAGCGCAGCCACAC
>JBGSQB010000024.1:0-4868 GCA_041738285.1 Pseudomonadales bacterium
GCCGATCGTGCTGCCGTTGCCGCGGGTGGCCGGTTTGCCATCGATCGGAGTAGTAATGCCGAACATGCCGGTCGCGGATCGGTAGAAGTAGCGATTCTTGTTGGCGACGCCGGGGCCGATGCCGATGGTGCCGAGCACCGCGTCGTAGAACTTCTTCGACTTCTCGAGATCGTTCACACCCACCATCACATGACTGAACATGGCTTGCTCCATTGAGATAGACGTGGCCGCATCCTAACGCAACGGCGGGTCGAAGGGGCGGCCCTGGTGTTAGCCTTCGATGCATGCATGACAAAGCGCTGCCGCCGACCATCAGCGCGGCCGAGTTCGATGTGTTTCACGACGATCCCGCGGCCTGGCGCGACGTGCTCGTGTCGATCGCCTCGACATACACGGCTGAACCGCTGCGCCAGATGTCCGAGGGCACGGTACTCGTGGGACTGGCGGGGCGGCACCTCGTCATCAAGCTCTTTCCGCCGTTTCTGCGCGATCACTTCGAATTCGAACGCGCTGCACTCGTTCGGCTCGATGGCCAGCTGCGCGTATCGACGCCTTCGCTGATTGCCGACGGCGAGCGTAATGGGTGGCCTTATCTGGTCATGACCCAGCTCGCGGGCGATGGCTTGACGGCGGCCTGGCCGGGGTTGAGCGAGGCGCAGAAGTGCAAGCTGCTGACATCGCTCGGAGAATTGATTGCCCAGGTGCACGCGCTGCCGGTGGGCGATCTGGAACGGTTCGCACCGCCCTGGAACGATTTCATCCGCATGCAGCGCGCCAATTGCCACAACCGGCAAGCGCGCACAGGGCTGCCGCGCCATCTGCTCGATCAGCTGCCCGAGTTCATAGCGGGTGAGTTGCCTGAAGGTCCGCCCGTGATCCTGACGGGTGAATACACGCCGATGAATCTGCTCGTGCGCGGTGCGGATCTAGTGGGGTTATATGACTTTGGCGATGGACTGGTCGGTCCGCGCGAGTACGACTGGCTCGGTCCATTGTGCTTTCTGGCGGCCGGACACTCCGCGCGATGCGAAGCCTTCATGAGCGGCATTGGTGCGAGCTTGGATCAAGCGTGCCGCATGCGCCTGCTGCGTCAGCTGCTGCTGCACCGATACAGCAACTTGGCCGCACAGATTGCGATGCGCGACTGGCAGCAGGCGCGCAGCTTCGAGGCACTTGTCGCGCGCATCTGGCCGTAGCGGCTCGTCAGTTCTCGTCGTTCTTTCTGAAGCGATACTTCGTGGTCGCATGCACGCCCCTGCGCATGGACTTGAAGATCGACTCGATGAGATCGACGCCGATCAGGATGGCGACCGTCAGCACCGCCATCTTGATCGCCGACCAGTCGTTGCCGAGGCCAATCATCACGCCAATGGCAGCCAGCATCCAGATGACTGCGGCGGACGTTACGCCCATCACGTGGCCGTCGCGCGCGAGCATGACGCCCGCGCCGAGAAAGCCGATGCCGGTCACCACCTGACCGATGACGCGGGTCGAATCCACGTTGTCGCCCTGAACGTGTGCTGACATCGCAACGAACACATAGGTGCCGAGGCAGATCAGACACGAGGTGCGGATGCCCGCCGGCTTGCCGAGGATCTGGCGCTCGAGGCCGATGATCGTGCCGGCCGCGATCGCCGTGAAGATCTCGTTCCAGGCGAGCGGCGCAATGTCGAAGATGCCGTTCATCGTGCGTCTACTTCGGATCGCGGATGGTGACGGTGCCTTGGGCCATGGCGCAGATGCGGCCTTCGTTCTCCACGTCGATGCGCACCACCGCCTGGGTACGAGCGAGGTTCAATATTTCCGCGCGCGCGGTCAGCGTGCCCTTGGAGACCGGTGCAGTGAGATTTATTTTGAACTCGGTGGTGGCCGCCCATTGGCCGCGTTTCATCACCGGGTAGCAGACGCAGCCGAGCATGTGGTCGCAGATGGCGGACAGCACGCCGCCGTGCATGTTGCCGATGCCGGTGAGGAACTCTTTCTTCACGTCCGCTTCGCCGGTCATGGTGCCGGGACCGGCTTCGGTAATGCGCACACCGAGGAATTCGACGAGGCCGCCGGCGCCGCCGCGGTTGGCGAGGAAGCTCGCCGCGATTTTCTCGTCGTACTCGAAGTTCGGCTTCACGGTCATTTGGCGGTTCCGGCTGCAAAGGTGTCGATGATGGCATCCATGTTTTCGGCCACGCGTTCGGCCTTGATGCCGATGGACGGCGAATAGAACAGCACGTGATCGGCAAGGCCCTTCCACTGGGCGAGTTGGTCGCGCGCTTCGTCAGGACGCCCGGTGATGGCGATGGCGTCGACCATCTCGTCGGGCACTGCGGCGGCCATCGCCGCGAAGTCGCCCTTCTTGAAGGCGTTGGCGATGGCGTCGCCGATGGCTTCCCAGCCGTGTGGCTTCAGGATGGAGTGGTACAGACGGGTTGTGTAGTAGAAGGCGATCTGCATGCGCGCTTCGTTGCGCGCCTGGGCGCGATCGTTGGCGATCGAGGTGACGATGTAGGGCAGCAACTCGCACTTGCTGCCATCGAGCTCCGGTTTGACGACGTCGCTCATGTATTTGCGGGTGAACACGGGGTGTCCTACCAGACCATCGGCTACGGCTGCTGCCGCGCGGATCATGCCTTTGTTCACGGCCGCGATGGCAATGGGAATGCTCGGTCGCGGCGCACCGGGGCGGGCGAACTGCGGGATCTTTACCTTGTAGTGCGGGCCGTCGTAGTTGAGACCACCACCCTTCTGGGCAGCGAATGCGGCACGGATCAGGCCGATCGCGTCCTTCATGCGTGGCGCGGGCGGTGCATCGAATGGCATCGAGTACCAGTTCTCATTCATCGACCGGGTGCCGCTGCCGAGCCCCAGCACCATGCGGCCGCCGGACAGTTCGTCGATGTCCATGGCCGCGCTGGCGGCGAGCATCGGCGTGCGCATGAACGCATAGGCGATGCCGGTGCCGAGCTGCACGCGTTTGGTTGCCGTGGCGACAGCGGCCAGTCGCACCAGGCCGTGGGCGTTGTAGAACTCGGTGGTCCACACGGATTCGAAGCCGGCGGCTTCGGCCCGCACCGCGGCCTGCATTTGGCCGGCGATGGTGGAGCGGGTCAGAATCAGTCCGTGTTTCATGTTCGGTACTCTCGTGTGGTTGCATGACGCGCCGCGAGCCAATGTAATGCAGGCAGGTCATCCCTCCAAGGCAGCGCCATGAACGACCCCTATCAGATTCGAACCGTCGATGAGTTGCGGGCGGTGATTCTGCCACCGTCGGAGCGCATCACCGTGAAGCTCTTCGATCACATCGACGCCTATGCGGCGGCATTCATCGGCCGGGCGCCGATCCTGTTTCTGGGCACGACGGACGCCGATGGCAATGTGGACGTGTCGCCCAAAGGCGATGGCCCGGGCTTCGTGCTGGTGGAGGATCCGCACACGCTGGTGCTGCCGGATCGGCCGGGCAACCACCTCGCCTTTGGCTTTCTGAACATCCTGGCGCGGCCGAATGTTGCCCTCATCTTCGTGGTGCCGGGCGCGACCGAGACGTTGCGGGTCGCCGGCAGTGCCCAGATCACCCGGGACCCCGCGCTGCTCGAACGGCTCTCGGTCAAGGGCAAGCCCGCGGTGCTCGCCACCCGGATCCGCGTCAAAGAGAGCTTCTTCCACTGCGGTAAGGCGTTCATCCGCTCGGCGCTGTGGCAGCCGGACACCTGGCCCGAGGGCGTGAAAGCCAACATCGGGGCGCAGTTGGCCGCGCGGCTGCAAGGTGGCAAGGCGATGGAGGCGCAAATCGAGGCGAATCTGGCCACCAGCTACCGCGACAACTTGTACTGATTCGGTCGCATGCTCGTTTGAATGCGCGACCGGATTCGGAGTGTGGCCGTGATGCATAGCCGTCACAGTGGGCCTCGATGAACAGCCGGGACGGCGTGATGACTGACGATGTGTTCTGGAGCGCGGTTGCCGAGCGGGATGCCCGCTTCGATGGAATTCTCTACTACGGGGTCGTCACCACGGGGGTGTACTGCCGGCCGGGGTGCCCCAGTCGCCGTCCGCGGCGGGACAACGTGCGGTTCTTCGTGACGCCACGTGAGGCTGAGCTTGCCGGCCTGCGTGCGTGCAAACGGTGTCGGCCAGATTCGACCGAGCAACCGGTCGGTATCGCCGCACAGGTGCTCACCGCCTGTCGCGTGGCGATGACGGAATGTGACGTCACGCTGGCAAGCATTGGCGGTCGTTTGGGCGTGAGCGACCGGACGCTGCGCCGATCGTTCCACGATGTGCTTGGTATCTCGCCGGGAGAGTTTCTGGCAGCCGCGCGCGTCGAGCGGCTGCGACAGAATCTGCGACGTCACGATCGCGTCACCGAAGCGGGCTATTCCGCCGGCTACGGCTCATCGAGTCGGGTGTACGAGCTGTCCGCGGACAAACTTGGAATGACTCCAGGCGAGTATGCGCACGGTGGCACCGGCCAGCGCATCCGCTATGCGGTGGCCGAGACCGCGCTCGGCTGGCTCGCGGTGGCGGCGACCCGTCGCGGGTTGTGCTTTGCCCGATTCGGTACCGACGCGAGCGCCTTGCTGCAGGAACTGGAGCGGACGTTTCCGCAGGCGCGCCTCGATGCGGCAGACGGGGACGCTTGGATCCGCGCGTTGTTCGAGATCGCAAATGCGCCGGCGTCGTGGCGGGCGCTACCGGTCGACATACATGGCACCACCTTTCAGGCCAAGGTTTGGCGCGCGCTGAAGGAGATTCCACCGGGTGAGCAGCGCACTTACGCGCAGGTCGCGGCCGCCATCGGATCACCCAAGTCGACCCGCGCGGTCGCGAATGCCTGTGCGGCCAACCCGGTTGCGCTCGCCGTGCCTTGCCACCGC
>JBGSQB010000179.1:0-24979 GCA_041738285.1 Pseudomonadales bacterium
GGCTGCGCCGACGGCATCGCCGGCATCCACGCGGGATCAGATGGGTCGACATCGAAGCGCGGGTTCGCCGCGCACGTTTGCGCCTCGTGACAGCAGGTATCCACCGTCGGTGTCGGCGCCGCAGGCTCGACATGGCATGGCATACCCTCGGCCGTGGCGATTTCCTGCACGGGCGGGCACATGCATGCGGCGAGCAGCGATTGCGTGTTGCACATCAACACCAGCAAGGCGGCCACGATGGTCAGTGCGCGTTTCAACGGCGGTCTCGCATTCCCCTGACGGGCTACACATCGGCACTGTAGACCTGGGCGCCGCACACGGGTCAAGCGAAGCATTCACATTTCGGGACATTTCGTCACAAAGTGCAGATGGCGCAGTGGGCCTGGGCGGATCGAGGATTAGGTTTGCCCTGTTACCTGGTGCACATAAGTCGCCGGGCAATTGTCCTAGCATCGTCGCGACGGCCACAGACACGGATGCCCGAGTGCCCGCCTCGTATCACATCAATGCCGATGATGAACTCGTTTCGTTGACCATCAACGGCGAGGTGAACCTCGTAGATATCTACGAGTTGTGCCAACGTCTGATTCTGGACCCCGACTTCTCGCCGCAGTGGCCACAGCTCGCGGATTTGCGGGGAATCTCAATCGACATCAAACCAGGTGCGATGCGGCCGTTCGTGAACTACGCGATTGGTACCTACCGCGCTCATGTCCAGGCCCCGGTGGCGGTCATTTTCGATGGTCACCGTGACGATGCATTCTGCGCGGGCTTGTATCGCTTCATCTGTGCGCTCGGCGTCGCCGAGCTGTTCGATGACTATGCCCATGGCATCAAGTGGCTGCTGGCAAACGGGTGGAGGAATTCGGGGCATCCCGCCCCGCACAACGATCTGGCTATTGAAACCACCAGATCCCCGCCGTGATGGCGCTGACAAACACCCAAAACACATACGGACTGGAGTACGCGACGAATCGCGCAAAGGTCTCGTTGTGGTCATTCATGGACATCTCCCTCATGAGGACCCTGCGATCTTTGTAGCCTGTGACGTGGGTCACAGTTAAGGGGTTCATGGGGCTTTCTTGTGCCGCATTTGTAACGCACGAGCCTGGCGGGGCCGGTCGCCATGGTGGGCGCCGCGCACCGTCAGCGCTCCAGAAAATGAAGAAAATATGGAGGTGATTCGGTTAACACCTTGAGTTGATTTCTGTTTTTCGAAAAACGCGGAAAACAGCAGAGATCACCGTCTTTCATTCGCCAGATCATGTCGCTATGCTTAATGCCCCACCAGCCGATGCTGTATGTTTATACAGTGTATTTCTCCTCGGCAGGGCGAACGCACGGCGTGCGGCACGGCTGGTGGGTCTTCCTTCTTTGAAACACCCTCGACACAGTTACCGACGCCCAGTTACGGTCCGACGTTGCTCATGACAACGCAACCGCTGGCGCCAAACATTCCGCCAACACCCAGACACAGCGAGATCTCCGCACCCTTCACCTGCGCGGGTGCAATTCCGCGCAACTGGCGAACGCTCTCCTGCAGCGCATACATCCCGTACATGCCCGAGTGCATGTATGACAGACCGCCGCCGTTGGTATTGAGCGGCAGCGTACCGCCGGGCCGTGTGTTGCCATCCCAGATGAACCCCGCTGCTTCGCCGCGTTTGCAGAATCCCAGATCTTCCAAGCCGTAGATCGGCAGGTGAGCAAATGCGTCGTAGATCATCATGTGGTCGACGTCATCGTGACTGATGCCCGCTTCACGCATGGCCGCGGGACCCGCCACGCGAAACGCCCGTGAGCTGGTCAGATCTTCCATCTGACTGACCATCGGTGTCTCGACGCTTTCACCGCAGCCGATCACGAACACGGGTTTGCTCGGGAAATCGGCAGCCCGATCGCCGGACGTGAGGATCAACGCACCGCCGCCGTCGGTGACGAGACAGCATTCGAGCAGGTGAAACGGGTACGCGATCATGCGCGAGTCGAGTACGTCCTCGACCGTGATTGGATCCTGGTGCGTTGCACGCGGATTCATGCCCGCCCACTCGCGCTGCACCACGGCGACCATCGCGAGCTGCTCGTGAGTCATGCCGAAATCTTTCATGTAACGCAGCACCGGCAACGTGAACATCGTCGGCGGTCCCATCGGTCCGAATGGCGCTTCGAACTGACCTGCCAGACTTGCACCGCCACCACCGGGCCGGAACCCGCCGCGGCCCACGCCGGAACGCCCGCTCTCGCCATGAGTGATGAGCACTGTCTTGCACAGGCCATAGCGAATTGCGGCCACGGCATGGCGCACGTGAATCATGAAGGAGCAACCGCCAACCGCGGTACCGTCAACCCAGCTCGGCGTGATGCCAAGGTAATGCGCGACCGCCGTCGGCGACTCACCCGCGGTCGCGACGCCGTCGATGTCGCTCACCTTCAGCCCCGCATCGCGCAATGCGTTCAGCGCCGCATCTGCATGCAGTTGGATCTGACTCATGTGCGGAATGCGGCCGAGCTCGGTGGTTTCGGCTGCGCCGACAATTGCGACGGCGCTCATGACGATGCTCGGGCGGGTCGAAACAAGGGCAACGTGATGTCATCGGATAGCGGCAGATAGGTCACCTCGAGCGGCATGTCGAGCACCAATGCCTCCGGTGTTTGTGCACACTCGACGACGTTACTCATCATGCGCACGCCCTCATCGAGTTCGACGATGGCGATGGAGTAAGGACCATCCCAAGCAGGATGGCCACGTTCGTTGATGACGTACGACAGGAGACGGCCACGACCCTTGGCTCGAAACACGGTGACGTCACGACAGCTGCATTTGGGACAGAATGGCCGAGGTGGAAAGTACACGTGCTTGCATTCATCGCATCGCTGCAGTCGCAACTCCGACTGATTCGTGCCGTCCCAGAAATGCTGGGTTTCCGGAGTCGGCTGCGGCACCGGTCGAGTCGCCTTCGGCATCGTCCATCCCCTCACAAAGCGTGCGAGTATCTCAGAGCTTCCCTGGATCAGGAAGAATGCGCCACCAGTCGAATGCGCTGTCGGCTACCGCGAGAAATTCCGGATTGAGGAACGACTCTTTGGTGTTGTAGGCGAGGTTCTCGCGATCGAATGTCCACACCGCACCGCCGGCCGCCACCAGCACCGCATGGGCAGCCGCGATGTCCCACTCGGACGTGGGCCCGAGTCGCGGGTACAGATCTGCGCGCCCTTCAGCGAGGATGCACAGCTTCAGCGAACTCCCGACCGGCGTGCGCTCCACCTGCTCGAACTGCTGCTCCAGCGCAATGATGTACTGCTCGAGCCGTTCACCACCGTGACTGCGGGAGGCGACCACGTCGAGCGTTCGACGACCGGCCATGGATCGCGTGCGCAACGTGGTGATGCCTGTGCTGCTGTGCTTTTGCGCACGCGCCGCAGCCACCGAGCCAACATAGATCTCGTCACGCACAGGCACACCGACGATCCCGAGCACCGCGCGACCCTGATCGATGAGCGCGATGTTCACCGTGAACTCGCCATTGCGGTTCACGAATTCTTTGGTGCCGTCGAGCGGGTCGACGAGCCAATAGCGGCTCCATTTGCGGCGCGTTGGCCAGTCCGGCAATTCCGACTCTTCGGACACGATGGGCAGGTCCGGCGTCAGCTTGCGCAATCCGGCACTGATCACGCGGTGCGAGTTCAGATCGGCTTGAGTGAGCGGTGATTCATCGTCCTTGGCGTGCACGTCGAAGTCGACGGCATAAACCTTCAGGATCGCGCTACCCGCATCGCGCGCGAGCGCAACCAGCGCGGGAATCAGGTCATCGTCGTTGTGCATGAGCAACTGCCTCGTCAATGGAGATAAGTTTGGCGAATCGGCCTCACGTGTCGATTTGTCCGAGCCGAAGACTGACGAGATACAGTGCTGCCAGCGCGCGCGCTTCGGCAAAATCCGAGCGCTGCGACAGCTCGGCGATCCTCGACAACGGCCAGGGCACGACCTCGGGCGGCTCGGGTTCATCCGCCGGCAAGCGTGCCGGGTAAAGATCCCGCGCCAGCATCACGTTGATTGTGAAGCCCATGTGACCGGGCGAGAGGTTCAAGGACTTCAACCATTCGATTCGGCGCGCACCGAGGCCCACCTCTTCCTTCAACTCGCGGTCCGCTGCTTGTTCGAGTGACTCGCCCGACTCCGCCGCGCCCTTGGGCAGGGTCAGCTGATTCTCGTGGAATCCCGCCGCGTATTCGCGAATGAGCATGACCTCGTCATTGTCATTCACAGCCACCACCATCACGGCCGGTCTACCCACGGCCGGCATACGCTCGTAGATGCGCTCGACGCCATTGGAAAATCGCAAGTGCAGTTCTTCGATTCGAAACAGTCGCGTCTGCGCAAGCAGGGTCGTGCGCAAGATCTGGGGCACGCGCAATGGGAACGTCTCCTAGGGAAGCTCTGCATAAGTTACACGAGTCGCGTTGCTGCCAGAGTATCGCTCTGCCGCGAAGGCCGAAGGATACTCCGGCGCAACCCTGCGGGCCGAGAGCAGGCATGCGCCCGGCTTAGTGCGAATTATGCATTCACGCAATTCGCAGTTGTTGCCACCGCTCGCCTTACCGTCGGGTACTGTCTTGGCGATGGCGCTTCGCCAGCCACATGCCTGCTCGCGGCGCGCTCGCGGAACTTGTGCAGAGCTTCCCTAGTGGGTTCGCTATCATAGCGGCCGACCGAAACAACAGGCTCGCAATGATCGACTGGACTGCAATCGACACGGTGCTGCTCGACATGGACGGCACACTGCTCGATCTCGAGTTCGATAACGTGTTGTGGAATCAGCATCTGCCTGACAGATTCGCCGCGCAGCGCGGGTTGTCGGCAGACGCCGCGCGCGATCACTTGTTCAGTCACATGCGGGACACACGTAAGCGACTCGAGTTTTACTGCCTCGATTACTGGGCACGCTTCACGGCCCTCGACATCGTCGCGATGCACCGCGACCTGAAGCATCTCATTCGCTACCGTCCGCAGGCGCAGGATTTCATCGCCGGCCTGCACCGGGCCGGCAAGCGTGCGGTACTCGTCACCAACGCCCACCGCACCAGCCTCGATATCAAGGACGAGATGACCGGCCTCATCGCCACACTGCACAGGGCAGTGTCGTCACACGACTTCGAGGTACCGAAGGAAGACCCCGCCTTCTGGCAGCGCCTGTTCGAGCTG
Source organism: Pseudomonadales bacterium (assembly GCA_041738285.1). GTDB lineage: Bacteria > Pseudomonadota > Gammaproteobacteria > Pseudomonadales > Azotimanducaceae > SZUA-521. Next base: position 5,204 of record JBGSQB010000179.1, read on the forward strand.
GAACCGTTCGACCCGGCGCGCACGCTCCTGATCGACGATAACGCGGAGGTGCTCGACAGCGCGGAGCACCACGGCATCGCCCATCTGCGCACGATCGCACAACCGGATTCGGCGAGGCCGCCGCGGCAGCAGCTACGGCATCCCGCGGTGGATGATTTCCGGCAGATCATGCCGTGAGCGACGCAGGTACCACGCGCTTGGATCGCTGGCTCTGGGCAGCGCGTTTCTATCGCACGCGCGCCCAGGCCAAACAAGCCATAGAGGGCGGCAAGGTGCGGGTCGCTGGGGCGCGCGCGAAACCTTCGCGAATCCTTCGCATTGGTGATGAACTGACGATCACGCGCGGGGACGATCAAATGGACATCGGTGTCGTTGGCCTGTCCGAGCACCGCGGCGGCGCGCCGCAAGCACAACTTCTGTACGCGGAAAGCGCAGCGAGTCAGGCGCGCCGGGCCCAGGAGAAGGAGCAGCGGCGCCTGTCGAAGCACGCATTCATCGCACCATCTGGACGTCCCGACAAGCGCGACCGTCGTGCGCTGTCGCGCCTCAAGTCCCAAGGTGCGGCAGCCGATGGAGACGGCGCATGAGCACCCACGACTTCACCCAGCGGTTCACCTTCGACACCGCGCCCATACGCGGCCGGCTGGTGCGACTCGAGTCGACCTGGCAGGCGATGACCGGGGGCCGGGCGTATTCGCCGCGCACCGCTCTCGTGCTGGCTGACCTCGCCGTAGCGGCCGGGCTGTTGAGTCAGGATCTGAAGCTCGACGGCAGCTTGACGATCCAGATCCATCCCGGCAGCGACCAACGCGTCACCGCCATGGCCGAGTGTCGCGCCCGTTCCGATATTCGCGGCATCGTCCGCGGCAGCCTCGAGGCAGGCGCTGACGCGGGCGCAACACCCGCCGACCTGATCGATCTGTTCGGCAGGGGGCAACTGGCGATCACGATGCAACCTCAAGGGGGCGAGCCGTATCAGGGCCGCATCGAACTCGGTCGCGGTAACCTCGCGACACACTTGGAAGGCTACTTCGCCCAATCCGAGCAGTTGGCCACCCGATTGTGGCTGACGAGTGACGGCGCGCGCGCAGCAGGACTCATGCTGCAGCGCCTGCCCGGAGCGGCCATCGACGACGAAGACGAAGACCAATGGCGCCGACTGACGTTACTTGCCGACACCCTGCGTCCGGCCGAGTTGCTCAGCCTTGCGCCCGCCGTGCTGCTGACCCGGCTCTACGGCCAGGATCGGGTGCGCACGCATCCTCCGGCGCCGCTTGCGTTCGGGTGCTCCTGCACGCGCGAGCGCTCGGCCAACGCCATCGAACTGCTGGGCGCCGCAGAAGTCGCTGACATCATCGAGCAGGACGGGGCGGTGGAAGTCACTTGTGAATTCTGCGGCGCGATGTACGAATTCGACGCCGTGGACGCGCGGCTCGCCCTCAAGGGCGGCACCTTCCAGGTGCTCGGGCCGCCGCTGCACTAGCACTGCGACCCTCCAACAGAGGTAGCCAACCCATTGAAATAATGGGCATTTTGCGGTCAAGTACCGGACGCCACACGGGCTTACATCTCCGCTCGAATCCAAGCACAGGCCGCAATGCACGGCGTGCGACCCTTTGGCATAATACGCCCCCTCTCGCCGGCCCACCCACCCCGCACCGGAGCGCTTGAGCGTAATGGCTTTGAACATCGACACATCGAACAACCCCATCGTCCACGCCCACTTGAGTGCTGCCGAACTCGCCGAATTGGCGTTGCTGCGTGGTGAAGGCCAGTTTGCCGACAACGGCGCGCTGGTGGTCCGCACCGGCAAACGCACGGGGCGCTCGCCGAAGGATCGGTTCATCGTCAAGGAGCCGAGCACCGCCGACGCCATCGACTGGGGCGCCGTCAACCAGCCGATCTCGCCCGCGGTCTTCGATGCCCTGTGGGACCGCGTGCAGGTGCATCTGGCAGATCGCGAAACGTTTGTCTCGCAGCTTCATGTCGGCGCCGACCCGGATCACTACCTGCCGATCGAAGTCACCACCGAGTACGCCTGGCACGCGCTGTTTGGCCGCGCGCTGTTCATTCGCCCGCCGCGCTTCAACCCAAAGGGTAAAGGGACTTGGCAGGTGGTGAACGCCCCCGGATATGTCTGTGACCCGGCCCGCGATGGCACGCCCAGCGACGGCACGGTAATGATCAACTTCGGCGAACGTAAAGTGCTGCTTGCCGGCATGCGTTACGCCGGCGAAATGAAGAAAAGCATGTTCTCGGTACAGAACTTTCTGCTGCCTGAGAAGGACGTGTTGCCGATGCATTGCTCGGCCAACGTCGGCGACGACAAGAGCGTCACCTTGTTCTTCGGCCTCTCCGGCACTGGCAAGACGACCTTGTCGTCCGATCCGTCGCGCTACCTCATTGGCGATGATGAACACGGTTGGGGCAAGGGCACCGTCTTCAATCTAGAAGGCGGCTGCTACGCCAAGTGCATCAATCTGACCCGGGAAAACGAACCGATCATCTTCGATGCCATCCGTTTCGGTGCCATCGTCGAGAATGTCGTCATGGACCCGCGCACGCGGGCGCCAGACTACGCCGACGCAACCCTGACGGAAAACTCGCGCGCGTGTTACCCACTCGAAAACGTCGAAGCCCGAGTACACGAAAACAGGGGGGGTGAACCCAATGCTGTCATCTTCCTCACGTGCGATGTCAGCGGCGTCCTGCCGCCGGTCGCGCTCCTGTCGAAGGAAGCCGCCGCCTATCACTTCCTGTCTGGCTACACTGCCGCCGTCGGCTCGACGGAGATAGGGTCCACCGAAGCGTATCGCGCCACCTTCTCGACTTGCTTCGGTGCGCCATTCTTTCCCCGCCCACCCGGGGTGTATGCAGATCTGCTGATGAAGCGCATCTCCGAATTCGGTACCCGCGTCTACCTCGTCAACACCGGCTGGACCGGGGGTGGCCATGGCGTCGGCAAACGCTTCAGCATCCCCACCACGCGGGCCATCATTCATGCCATACAAAGCGGTGCCCTCATCGACGCATCCACGGAAATGCTCCCTGGTTTCAACATTGCCGTGCCAAAGTCCGTAGCGGGCGTCGACGCCAAGATCTTGAATCCACGAAATGCCTGGGCCGACAAAGCGGCTTACGACGCGGCCGCCCGCAAACTGATCGAGAAGTTCACTGCCAACTTCCAGCGCTTCGACGTGGATCCGGCAGTCGTGGCGGCGGGACCGACTTCGGATTTCTAGGCAGACGGCGGGGATGGCGCTAACCTTGCTCCCCCCGCTGAAACTGGTGTGACGATGTCGTCCTTACTCGGCAAGCGCCTCGCCGCGCTGGATGCAGATGACGCCTGCAGTGCGTTCTCCCGGATCAGACGCGGCATCGAGAAGGAGAGCTTGCGCGTTCAACCCAGTGGCGACCTCGCGACAACGGATCATCCGAAGTCGCTAGGCTCGGCGCTCATGCACGCGAACATCACCACGGACTTCAGTGAGGCGCAGCCAGAACTCATCACCGGCGTGCACGAGTCGATCAGCGGTTGTCTGAAAGAACTCACCGACATCCACAGTTACGTCTACCAGAACCTCGACGACGAACTGCTGTGGGCCGCGAGCATGCCGTGCATGCTCGGTCAGGACGATCAAGTGCCGGTCGGACGCTACGGCACCTCCAACATCGGACGCGCCAAGACGATCTATCGAATCGGCCTCGGCAACCGCTACGGCCGACTGATGCAGACCATCTCCGGCATTCACTACAACTTCTCATTGCCCGACGAACTGTGGCCCGTGATCGCACGCAGCGAAGGTGTGACCCCCGATCAGGACTATCGCACCCGCGCCTACTTCGGCTTGATTCGCAACTTCCGCCGCCACTCGTGGCTGCTGATCTATCTGTTTGGCGCATCGCCCGCGGTCTGCAAATCGTTCGTCAAGGACAAGCCGCATGGCCTGCAGCTGTTCGATGAAGGCTCGTTGTATGGTCCCCACGCTACTTCGCTGCGGATGGGTGGTCTCGGTTATCAGAGCGACGCGCAATCGGAGTTGCACGTCTCGTACAACAGCCTTGCTCAGTACACCGCAACGCTGCACGACGCGCTCACGACGGGATACCCACCCTACGAGAAGATCGGCGTCAAAGTCGACGGGGAGTATCGTCAGCTGTCGGCAACCTTGCTGCAGATCGAGAACGAGTTCTACGGCACCATTCGACCGAAGCGCCCCGTCGAACATGGAGAACGGCCGCTCACGGCGCTGCAGGATCGCGGTGTCGAATACGTGGAAGTCCGTTGCATGGACTTGAATCCGTTCATACCCGTGGGCATCGACATCGAAACGATCCGGTTCCTCGATGTCTTCCTGCTGCATTGCCTGTGGAGCGAAAGCCCACCAGATACGCTGGACGAGTCTCTGGAAATGCGCGCCAACCAACGCCGCGTGGTCGATGAGGGGCGCAAACCAAACCTCGAACTCACGCACGCTGGCAAACCGCGATCGATGACACAGTGGGCGCTTTCGTTGCTCGACGAATGCGCCCCGGTTGCCGATCGTCTCGACCGCTGTCACGGTAGCTCGAACTACCGCGACTCATTGGCGATGCAGCGTGCCCGCATTCACGATGCGAACCTGACGCCGTCCGCGCAAGTACTCGACGCGATGAAGCGCGAGGGCATCCCGTTCTTCCGCTTCGCGATGAATCAGTCCCTTGCCCACAAGCGTCACTTCGAAGCGAATCGCCTGACGAAGGATGCGTTCACCTACTTCGAACGCGAAAGCGCGGAGTCCATCAAAAGGCAGATCGAGCACGAGGCGAGCGAGACAGAGCCGTTCGATGACTTCCTGCGTCACTACCTGGCGCTACCCGAACTCGCGGTGCGGTGAACTTCCTCGCCCACGGAACCCTTGCGAGCGCTCACGACGATCTCATGGTGGGCGGCTTTCTAGGTGACTTCGTCAAAGGCCCCGTACCGAATGAGCTGCCCGAACTGATCGGTCGCGGCGTTCGTTTACATCGGCGAATCGACGCCTTTTCCAACACGCAGCCACACATCCGCGCGAGTGTCGAGCGTCTGCCGGCGCAGTTTCGACGCCTCGCCCCGCCGTTCATTGATCTGCTGGCCGACCACTTTCTGGCAGCCGACTTCGAACGCCTTCACGGCGAAGATCTGGAGGCATTCACGCAGCGGTTCTATGCAGCACTTCGCAATCGCGACTCATTACTCAAGGGCCACGCGAGGCGCTACTTCGAATACATACAGGCGACGCATTCGTTCACCCGATATCGCAGCGTCGATGCGGTCGAACAGGCGTTCAGCCGAATCGCACTGCGTCTCGGCCACACTGAGGCAGTGGCGCCGATGATGCTGCGGATGGAGCAACAGTACGAGGATCTACGCGCCGATTTCGAGCGCTACTATCCGCATCTGGACGAACACGCCACTGCGTGGATCGCAGACCATGCCTAACGTTGAACGACGAAGTTGTTGAACATGAGGTCTTCGATGAGCGGATCTCCTTCCTCCTCGATCATCAGGGCACGCAGGTCGTCCAGCGCCGCCTGACGCAACTGATCGCGACCTTCCGACGTCGTCACGGTGGACTCGTCTTGACGGGCGAACAGAAGCAGTAGGTTGTTGCGCAGATAGGGCAAGTGATAGCGCAGTGACATCTCCGCCGCCTGGGTGGAGACCCGCAAGGTCACGTCCGCCTTCAGGTACTTCAAGCGCCCGGATTCCGAGTAGCCGAAGTTGCTCACGAACGTCGGCTGCAATTCCACATAGCGCACATCCGCCAGGGGAGTGGTTGCCTCTTCTTCCGCCATGGCGACGCCGGTGGGCATGAGCAACATTGTCAGCAACAGGATTTTCATCGGTGCAGCGATCCATGGAGCCATCGATTCCTGCAAGCATAGTTGACGAGGCGACGCCGGCCAGTAACCTCTGCCCCACCTTTGGCTGCGATGCCCGACATGAAAGCCGTCCTCTGCCACGCATTTGGCCCCCCCGAGTCCCTGCGCCTCGAGGACTTGCCCGATCCCACGCCCGGCCCGGGCCAGGTGTTGATCAAGGTGCGCGCCGCGGCACTCAACTTTCCCGACGTCCTCATGATCGAGGGGAAGTATCAGAGTCAGCCGCCGTTTCCGTTTGCACCGGGCGGCGAACTCTCCGGTGTCGTCACCGCCGTTGGCTCGGATGTTACGACCTGGAAGCCAGGCGCGCGGGTGTTCGGCGGTGTCGGTGTCGGTGCTTTCGTCGAGCAGGCGGTGCTCGGTGCCGACCAATTGCGCGCGATTCCCGAGCACATGTCGTTCGAACAGGCGGCGGGCATCAGCACCACTTATGGCACCTCCTATCACGCCTTGAAACAACGCGCCCAGCTTCAGCCGGGCGAAACGTTACTCGTCCTCGGCGCCGCCGGCGGTGTAGGGATCGCGGCGGTGGAGCTCGGCAAGGCGATGGGCGCCCGGGTAATCGCGGCGGCAAGCACCGACGACAAGCTGGCCGTCGCCCAAAAGGCCGGCGCGGATGAATTGATCAACTACGCCGATGGCGAGTTGAAAGACAAAGTAAGAACGCTGACGGGCGGGCGGGGCGCCGACGTGATCTACGACCCGGTGGGCGGCGATCTGTTCGATCAGTGCATGCGCTGCATCAACTGGCAGGGACGCATTTTGGTGGTTGGCTTCACCGGCGGACCGATTCCGAAGGTGCCGATCAACCTCATCCTGCTCAAAGGCTGCCAGCTGGTGGGTGTCTTCTATGGCTCGTTTGCGGCAAGAGACCCTGCGGCGAATGCGCAGAACTTCCGCGAAATCCTCGCGCTGTTCGATTCGGGCAGGATCAACCCGCTGGTGGGGCGGACATTTCCGATGCACGAATATGCCCAGGCCTTGCGGTGCCTTTCGCAGCGGCAGGCAGTCGGCAAGGTCGTGCTGAGCATGCCCTCATGACGCGGGCGCAACGGTGGGCTCTGATGGTCCTGTTCGCCGCCGGCGGGCTGACGGCGGCCGCCCAGTTCTACGAGCATGTCTGGGGCTTCGATCCATGCCCGTTGTGTCTGATGCAGCGTATCTGGTTCATGTTCGCCGGGCTCATTGTGTGCGGCGCGTTGGCCGACAACGTTCATCGCGGCATCTATCCAGTGGCCGCGTTTGCCGCAGTCGCGGTCGGTGCCGGATTCTCGCTGCGCCAGCTCTACCTGCAGAGTCTGCCCGCCGATGCGGTGCCCGCTTGTGGTCCCGATCTCGAGTACATGATCGACGTCTTGCCATTCACCGACACGTTGCGCGCGATGACGCTCGGCACCGGCAGCTGCGCGGAGGTCGACTGGCAGCTGCTGGGCCTCAGCTTTGCCGGTTGGGCGCTCGTCGGATTTGCGGCAATCGCCGCGTTCGCCGTGCTCTGGTGGCATTCGATTCTGCGCGCCCGTTGAGGTGCGCCCAGCAGGGCTCGCCTTGAGCATCTGCTGTTCGTTGCTACGCTTTCCCGTAGTGGCAGACCCATGCGAGGAAACGCGATGTCGCAACTCACCCGGGACCGGGCGGTAGCAGGATTTCTCACCAATCGCCGGCAGCTGATCGTGCAGGTGATGAAGCTGACGACGGCCATTGAAAGCGGCCACCGCGACATCGCCGAAGCCCTGGTCCATCGGTTCTGCCAATCCTTGATCGACTACCTGTCGAACGGCTACTTCCGCATCTACGGTGATCTCCTGTCGTGCCAGTCATGGTCCTCCCCGCGCCAGTACGCAGTGTTCGAGTCGACCACGTCGACTGCGATGACCTTCGCCGACCGCTACTCGGCGGCAACCGCAAGTCGGGAAGCACCCTCCTGGAAGTTGTCCGCACTGAAGGGGTCACTGGCCGACCTCGCCTTGGCCCTCGAGACGCGTTTCGAACTCGAGGACCATCTGCTGGATGATCGCCGCCGGACCGAAATCGCCGGCGCGCTTGCCGCCGCCGGCTGAGTCCGAGCGGTCGATGGCACGATCCCGCACCGGTCTGGTCTGGATCGCTCTTGCGATGGGCAGCGGCTGCGGTTCGAGCGAGGCGCCCAGCGCCAGTTGGGATCTCGCCGCTCAAGGCCTCTACACCGCAACCGTGTCCGACGGTGGCAATCTCGTGCTGGTGGGTAGTCTCAACCATGGCGGCAGCCTGTGGCGCACAGTCGATCAGGAACGGCTGTTCGACTGGAACCACAAGGCCGGGGAGTTCTCCGATCTGGTCGCGGTCGCCTTCTCACCGGATGGCCAGCGCGCCATCACCACCGATCCGCGCACCCTCGTGCTGTGGGACACCCAGTCCGGGGAGTCGCTTGGATTCTGGGCGACTCCAGGCTCGGTGCACTCGGTCGCGCTCGGTCCTGATGGCCGCACCGTCCTCATGGGCCTTAAGGATCACAGCGCCCTGGTGTTCGACGCGGTCAGTGGTGCCTACCGGCAGACGCTGCTGCACGAAGGTGAGGTCATCAGCGTCGACGTCTCCCGCGATGGCCGCATTGCCATCACCGGTAGCGCGGACGAAACCGCGCGGCTGTGGGATCTTGCGTCCGGCGCCGAATTGCACATACTCGCCCTCGGCAATCCGGCCAGGCTGGTGCGCATCTCGGACAGCGGCCAGTTGGCCTTCACCGCCGCGCAGGGACGCTCGGTGCAGGTCTGGAATGCCACCACGGGCGCCGCCGTGTTCGAGTTGACCGACCGCAACAAAGGGGTCATGGCGGCCGCCTTCAGCGGCGATGACACCCGCCTGCTGGTGGGTTACGTCAACCGCACCATCGAACTGTGGGATCTTTCGACCCAGACCCGAATCCGTCGCTGGCGCACCGAGGCGCGTAATCCCTGGCACGAAACCGGTGCGGCGGTCCTCGCGGTCGGTTTCGGCACCACCCCCGGCACCTTCTGGGCGCTCTCCGGCGACGGCCGTATGGTCCAGCTGCGGCAAACCTGACCGCCCGGTGTCGTCCGGTAGTTGATGCTCGGTCTGCAGTATCCGGCGCAACCGCCTGCCGCCAATGAAAAAACCGCTAGAGCCGTCCCGGGCAGGTGTATATAGTTGTCCACAGCATACCCACAGCGACACAAGAACCAAGGATGGAGCCGATTGCTCTGAAAACATTGGTCGTCAACGGAAAGGGGGGCTGCGGCAAGACGACCATCGCGACCAACCTGGCGGCGGCGTATGCGCGTCTCGGGCACCAGGTGGTGCTCGTCGATCACGATGCCCAAGCGTCCAGCAGCCAATGGTTGCAGCAACGCCCCGCGCCGTTACCACCGATTCACCTGGTGGCCGCGCACCAGCGCACGGGCATGTACACCACCCGCGCTTACGCGCAGCGAACCCCGATCAACGCCGATCGCATCGTCATCGACACGCCGTCTGCGGTGGGCGATCGCGAACTCGATACCTTGCTGCGCGGCGTCGATGCCATCCTGGTCCCGCTCTTGCCCTCATCGATCGACATGCGGGCGGGGTCGCGATTCATCAATCAATTGCTGAACCATCGCGTGTATCGTCTGCATCCGGTGCCGGTGGCCGTGGTCGCCAATCGCGTCCGCAAGAACACGCTCACGCACTCGAAACTCATGGCCTTTCTCGACTGTCTGGACGTGCCGGCGATCGCGACCTTTCGCGACAGTTCGATCTACACACGGCTCGCCGACGACGGCACCGGCATCTTCGACGTAGACGCTGACTCCGGCATAACGCGCGAACTCCAACAATGGCGCAACGTGCTGACCTGGATCGACCAAGCGCAACGGCGGCGCGAAGACGACACCACGATCCGCCGCAGTCCGCGGGCTGCGGGCGCGCACGGTGCGCTCGAGCGCACGTCTGTCCCGGGCTGAACCGACGCGCACGCCGCAGGCGCTCCCCGACTTTCGCGTGTCACGTCCCAACATTCTCATCATCATGCCGGATCAGCTACGGGCCGATTGCGTCGGCTGTTTTGGCAACCCGTACATCCAGACGCCGCACATCGATGCCCTTGCGCGCCGCGGCACGCGGTTCACCCAGGCGTTCGCCAATCATCCGGTGTGCGGCCCGAGCCGGGTCAGTCTGATGACCGGTTGGTACCCCCACGTGCGCGGCCATCGCACCCTCGATCATCTGCTCAAGCCGTGGGAGCCGAACCTTCTGCGCTACCTCAAGGACGGGGGCTACCACGTCGCCATTGCCGGCAGTCGTGGCGACATGTTCGCACCAGGCGTCACCGAAGCAAGCACTCACTTTTGTGGATTTACCGAGCGCCCCGAGAACGTCACGATGGGGCCGCAGTTCGCCGCGGATCATGCGCTGTACGCGGCGTTCTACCATGGCTGCCGTGGCACCGAGACCTGGCTCGATTTCGATGAAGCCGCCGTGCGCACCGCGATCGCCTGGCTCGAGAGCCGCCCCGGTGGCCCCTGGGCCCTGTTCGTGCCCCTGATCTTTCCCCACCTGCCGTTCGAAGTGGAGGAGCCGTTCTACAGTCGCCACGCCGCCGCCGACATGCCGCTGCCGCGGCCCATCGCAAGCGGCAAGCCGAGGTTTCACGCAGCGCTGCGATCTGCCAACGGCAGTGACCGGCTCACTGCCGCTGACTGGCGCGAGGTCGTGCGCACCTACTACGGCATGATTGCGCGGGTCGACGATCAACTCGGGCGCTTGCTGCACACCGTGGATGCCATCGGCGCAACGAACCAAACATCGGTGTGGTTCTTCACCGATCACGGCGAGTACCTCGGCGACTTCGGACTCGTCGAAAAGTGGCCGTCGGGGCTCGATGAATGTCTGCTGCGCAATCCGCTGATCGTGACGCTACCCGGACAGACCTCACCGCGCGTGCACGAAGGATTCGTCGAGATGGTGGATCTCTTGCCGACAGTGCTCGAGCTTGCACAAGTCGAACCGAAGCACACGCATTTCGGGCGCAGCCTGGTGCCGGCACTGGGGGGTTCGAAGCACGCCGTTCGCGACGCGGCCATGAGCGAAGGAGGGTTTCGCACGGCCGATGTGCACCTGTTCGAGCAGCCGATCGGTGAGTACCGCAGGAAAGGCGAGCTGCAGCACGCAAAGCCTGAACTGGTCGGCAAGGCGATCGTCCGGCGCGAGACGCGCTGGACCTTCGTGCACCGGCTGTACGAAGCCGATGAGCTGTACGACCGGCGTTCCGATCCGGGCGAGACCATCAATCTCATCGGCAGTTCACCCGCTGCAGAAGCCATCGCCACACAGATGCGCGCCAAGGTGCTCGACTGGCTGCACGAAACCTCGGATATCATCCCGTGGGATGCTGATCCCCGATTTCCCAAAACACCCCACGGCCAGCACACGCCGTTCTCGTCCACCCCATGATCGTCCTCTCTGACGTGACGCTGCGGCGCGGCGAGCGTCTGTTGTTCGAACACCTCGACCTCATCATCCACGACGGTCATCGCGTGGGTTTGATCGGGCGCAATGGCGTCGGCAAATCGACCCTGTTCGACCTGTTGCGCCATCGGCTCACCCCCGCGCAGGGAGATGTACGCGTACCACCGCGCTGGTCAATCGGCTACATGGCCCAGGAATCGGACCCGTCGCCGCTCACGGCGATGCAATGGGCACAGTCTGGCGATCATCGCATCACCCGCATCGAAGCGGCGCTCGCGGTGGCACAGACGAGTGGCGACATGAATGCCCAGGCCAAGCTGCACGGTGAGTTCGAGGATGCCGACGGCTACACGCTGGAGGCGCGCGCAGGTGAGATCTTGAATGGACTCGGCTTTGCGGCGGCTGACTTCGACAAGCCCCAGCAGGACTTCTCCGGCGGCTGGCGCATTCGCCTGAATCTCGCACGCACGCTGATGACGCCAGCGGATCTGCTCCTGCTCGATGAGCCCACCAACCACCTCGATCTCGACGCCCTGTTGTGGCTCGAGAGCTGGCTTGCGCGTTTTCGCGGCACCCTCATCGTCATCGCCCACGATCGTGACTTCCTCGACGTGTGCACGGATCACACGGCACTGATCGAAGGTGGACGGGCGACCCTGTACCGCGGCAACTACAGCGCGTACGAGCGTGCCCGCGCGGAAGACCTCGCGCGTCAGGAAGCTGTGTACCGACGGCAGCAGCGCGAGGCGGCGCACATCCAGGGATTCATCGATCGCTTTCGTGCGAAAGCCAGTAAGGCACGGCAGGTGCAAAGCCGCGTCAAGGCGCTCGAACGCCTGCAGGTCTCGGCGCCTGCGCACAGCGACTCGCCCTATCAGTTCCAGTTCCCGAACCCGGACAAGTTGTCGCGTTTTCTGCTGACGATGGAAGATGCTGCATTCGGATATCCCGCCAACAGGGTGCTGGACGGCGTCCGCCTGATACTGGAACCCGGCGCACGGCTCGGGATTCTCGGCCACAACGGCGCCGGCAAGACCACATTCATCAAGTCCATCGCCGGCGAACTCGACCCGCTCGGCGGTACTTTCAAAGCCGGCATGCATGCGCGCATCGGCTACTTTGCCCAGCACCAGCTCGAGACGATCGACGCCACATCGACACCGATGGCCGAGATGCTCGCGATCGATTCGACCGCACGCGAGCAGGAGGTGCGCAATCATCTCGGCGGTTGGGGATTCCCCGGCCCGATGGTCGACCAGCGGGTCCGTACGCTGTCCGGCGGCGAGAAGGCCCGGCTCGTGTTGGCGCTGCTCGCCTGGCGACGGCCTTCGATCCTGCTGCTCGACGAGCCGACCAACCACCTCGACCTCGACATGCGTCACGCGCTGGCAGTGGCACTGCAGGACTATACGGGCGCCATGGTGCTGGTGTCGCACGATCGCGAGTTCATGGCGCGTACGGTGGATGAGTACTGGCTTGCTGCCGATGGACGGCTCGCACCATTCGACGGCGATCTGGATGCGTACGTCGAGCGTGTACGTGTCGAACGCACGGACGCGAGCGCACCCTCATCGACAGACGGCGCCCGCAAGGGCCGCCGCCGCGCCAGCGCGGACGTGCGTCGCCAGACCCAACAGATGCGCAACTCGCTGCGCACGCTGGAGAAGCAGGTCGATGCACTCACGACACAACTGAGTGGCGTGCGTACTCAGCTCGCGGATCCCGACACCTATCAGTCCCTGCCCGCCAACGATTTGCAAGCGCTCCTGGCACTGCAAGGCCGCCTTGCGCGTGAACTCGAAACCGCCGAACACGACTGGCTCATGGGCCACGATGCGCTGGAGCAACTCGAGTCCAATCTTCATGGCGCTTCAGCTTCCACCTCCTCGACCTGAGCCTCGGCAGCATCCCGATGCATCCGAATGACGCGTTTGAAATACGGCTCGCCAGCTCCTAGGGATGCTCAGCCTGCCGCAGGCTTCTCATAGATGGACGGCTCACTCTTCGCCTCCTCAGTGATGCGTCGGCCGAGGGCCGGGAACACGGGGATTTCATCGTCAGCGAGCGGGCGCATCTTCACTTTCCGAGCAAGCGCCGCCTCGATGAACGGCGCGAGCTGCGCCTGCTTCTTGCGCTCGCGGTCCGCCATGCGGCCCTTGAACTCGGGCATGACTTCGGCGGCAAACAGCTCGAGGGCTTCGCAGATGTGCGCATGCTCGTTGAGCCCCGCCTGCTGAATGAACGTTACCTGATCGACCCCGGCCTCTTCGAACTTGCGCAGGTGTAGCCGCAGGTCATCTGGCGTTCCGATGCCGCCGCGACCGCCGGACAAGGCCTGGGAGATCTCTGCCGGCAGCTCGGATGTGCGCTTATCGTAGATCTTGCTGAACTCCTCCCACAGATTGGTTCGACCTGGCTTGTGCGCGCCAAAACCATAGAGGCTACCGAGCGCATAGCCGAAGAACTCGAAGCCCTTGAGGCCGCGGTCGATCGCAACCTGACGATCGTTGTGGCAGGAAAAGCTCGACACCATACAGATGTTGGCGTTCACCGCGTGGCCGATCGGCACACACTGATCGCTCTTGATGATGCTGTAGTACTCGTCAACCCACGACTTGGCCTCGAGCGGATCGACGAAGGCGAAGGTCAGTGCGCCGATACCGAGCCGCGCAGCCATGCGAATGGTTTCACGCTGACTGCAGGCAACCCAGATCGGCGGGTGCGGCTTCTGCACCGACTTCGGAACGATGTTGCGGCACGGCATTTCGAAGTACTTACCCTTGTAGCCGGGGTAGGGATCCATCGCCAGCATGTTGGCGATCTGCTCCGTGGACTCGAGATAAATCTTGCGCTTCTCCTCAACGGGAATGCGAAAGCCGCCAAGCTCGAGCACCGCGGACGATTCGCCGGTGCCGAAGTCGACGCGGCCGTTCGATACCAGGTCGAGCGTGGCGATCACTTCGGCAGTTCTCGCTGGATGGTTGTACTGCGGAATGACCTGGCGGATGCCCTGACCGAGGCGGATGTTCTTGGTGCGCGCCGCGCAGGCGGCCAGAAACACTTCGGGTGCCGAGGAATGGGAGTATTCCTCGAGAAAGTGGTGCTCCACCTCCCACGCATAGTCGATGCCGAGCCGGTCGGCGACCTCGACCTGCTCCAATGCTTCGTTGAACAGCCGCTGCTCCGCGCCGTTGTCCCAGGGCCTTGGCAACTGATGCTCGTAGAAGATACCGAATCGCATGCATGTACTCCGAAGTTCGTTTGTCTTCGAGTTAACCGTATCCCCGCCAGCCACGGCAACCCCTGGAAAGTCCGCAGGTTCTGCTATCGTCGCGGCCATGACCCACGCCGCGCTGTCGCGTCCCGAACTCATTGCCCGCATGGCCGAGGTGTTTCGCACCCAGGGTTTTGCCGGGGCCACGCTTGCCGAGCTTTCCCAGGCGACGGGGCTGAAGCGCGCGAGCCTCTACCACCACTTTCCCAACGGCAAAGCCGCCATGGCGGCAAGCGTTTTGAACGATGCCGTGGCAGAACTCGACGCCCATGCGTTTCGCGAACTGGCCGGCACCGGCAGCGCGCAGGATCGGCTCAGCAGGTTCATCACGGGCTTTTCTCGCTACTGCCGCGGCGGCACCCGTGCATGTGCGATCTCTGCGCTGTACATGGGTGCCGACGAAGCAACGATCGAGGCGATTCGCGGCCACCTCGATCGCTGGATCGATTTGCTCGCGGCCCTGTTTGGTCGTCAGAGCGCATCGACCGACCCCCAGACGCTTGCCGGTGAGCTGCTCGCAGACTTGTACGGAGCCCTCACGATCGCGACCCTGCGCGGCAACTCAAACGATTTTCAGCTGCGCCTGGCGAGAATCGGCGCACGCTACCGGCAAACCGTAGATCAGCGCCAGAGGGCGTGGTAGCGCGCGGCAATACCCAACGCCCACTGCGGCGCGTTGGCGCGACGCCATGCGTTCGCCGCGAACTTGTTGATCTCGCTCATCGTCGGATAGATGTGAATGGTCTGCTGGATGCCTCGCAGCGAGATGCCATGTGTCATCGCCGTGACGTACTCGCCGATCAGCTCGCCGGCTTCAGGACCGACGATGGTGGCCCCGAGAATCCGGTCTCGACCCGGCGCCGTCAGCACCTTGATGAAGCCTTCACGCCGGCCGTCGGTGATTGCGCGGTCGACATGTCCCACGGCGTGACGCGACACTTCCACTGCGATGCCCGCGGCTTTGGCCTCTTCCTCTGACAAGCCGACCCGTGCAACTTCCGGATCCGTGTAGGTGCACCACGGTACGACCGAGTAGTTGACCTTGAACTTGCGGAAGCGACCAAACAGCGAGTTGACCGCTGCGTACCACGCCTGATGCGATGCCATGTGGGTGAATTGAAACGGCCCCACTACGTCGCCACACGCGAATATGTTCTTGACGCTGGTGCGCAGGTACTCATCGACCACTAACGTGCCATCGGGATTCGACGCAATGCCAAGATCCGCGACGCCCAACGATTGTGTATGGGCGCGCCGTCCGATGGCAACGAGCACTTGGTCGAAATCGAGCCGGACTTCCTGGGAATCGCTCGACGCAATCAGCGCATGGCTCGCACCGCTCGATTCACAACGAACGGCGCGATGACCCACGAGCACGCGGACGCCCTCGAGTTCGAGCGCAGTCGCCACCACGTTGGATACATCGGGATCTTCCCTGGGCAGCACGCGATCGGCCATGTCGATCAGCGTGACGGCGCTGCCAAGCCGCTGAAAGCTCTGTGCCAATTCGCAGCCGATTGGGCCGGCGCCCATCACAAGCAGTCGCCGCGGACGTTCGCGCAATCCCCACACCGTGTCCGAAGTCAGCGGTTGGGATTCGGCAAGCCCCGGTATCGGCGGCACGAACGGCGCCGCGCCCGTCGCGATGACGATGTTGCGCGCAGTCAGACGCCGGCCATCGCTTTCGACCGTCCATGGATCGACGATGCGGGCGCTGCCCTGCACGCATTCGACGCCGAGACTCGCATACCGCTCGGGTGAGTCGTTCGGCGCAATGGTCGCGATGGCGGCTTGCACCCGCTCCATGACCGCAGCGAAGTCCACGTCCGCGTGCGCATTGCGCATTCCATACTGATGCGCGTTAGCGATCTGATGCGCTACCCGTGCAGACGCGATCAGTGTCTTACTCGGCACGCATCCGGTATTCAGGCAGTCACCGCCCATGGCGCCGCGCTCGATCAGGATGACTTTGGCGCGCACCGTGGCGGCAATGAGCGAGGCGATGAGCCCCGCAGACCCCGCCCCGATGACGATCAGGTTGGCATCGAACCGTCGCGGCCTAGACCACTTCATGTGTATGCCTCTTGCGTGCCACCAGATTCATGAGCTTGCGCGCGATCAGTGGGAACAGTCCCAGCAGAGACAGTGCAGCAATCAGCCCTGGACTCATGACGTCGCCCAGCGATTCCACTTCTGCGAGTTGTGTACCCGCGAACACGAATACGAACGTCCCGGCCAGCATGCCGACCTGGCTCACCCAATAGAAGCTGAACGCGCGAATCGGGGTCAGACCCATGACGAGATTCACGACGAAGAATGGAAACACCGGCACCATGCGCAATCCGAACAGATAGAACTCGCCATCGCGCGTGAACCCATCATTGATCGCCGCGAGGCGATCACCGAAGCGCGCCTGCACCCAGTCATGGAGCAGCGTTCTCGACATGAGAAATGCGAGTGTCGCGCCCAGCGAACTTGCGAACGAAACCAGGGCCAGGCCCCAGACAACACCGAACACGGCGCCCGCGGCGAGGGTCATCACCGCCGCGCCCGGCAACGACAGCGCGGTTACGGCGACATAAAAGGCGAAGAACGAAACCGAAGCAAAGATGGGCCGTGACGCAACGAAGTCGGAGGCGCGTGTGCGGCCCGCCTGCAGCGCTTCGAGTGTGAGGTAGTCACCGAGTCCGGCGGCAAAGAAGCTCACCACCGCCGTCACCACGACGGCAACGATTGTCCACCGTTTCCACGTCACAGATTTGTCCTCGGTCGAGCCACGCAACGGGCTAGTACAGTACCATTCGTTCCCCAGGACTTCCGCAAGGAGTGGCGTGTGCCGCGAGCATTCCCAACCACCCGACTGCGCCGCAATCGTGCTCAGGATTTCTCCCGACGACTGGTCAGGCAGACGAGCCTCACCGTCGATGACCTGATCTATCCCGTGTTCGTGATCGACGGCGACAGCCGTCGCGAGGCGGTCGCCTCGATGCCGGGGGTCGATCGGCTATCCATCGACCTCCTTGTCGAGGAAGCTCGCAGCGCGTGTGCACTCGGCATCCCGGCGCTGGCACTGTTTCCACGTGTACAGCCGGAACTGAAAACCGCCGACGGCGCCGAGGCATGGAATCCGGAAGGCCTCATTCCGCGCGCGGTGCGCGCGCTCAAGTCGAAGCTGCCTCAGCTCGGCATCATCACCGACGCGGCCCTCGATCCTTACACGAGCCACGGCCAGGACGGCATCATCGACGACAACGGCTACGTGCAGAACGACGTGACCGTGACCGCACTGTGCCGACAGGCGCAGGTGTGTGCGCGCGCCGGCGCGGACGTCATCGCGCCATCAGACATGATGGACGGCCGGGTCGGCGCCATTCGCCAGGCACTCGATCGCGATGGCCACATACACACTCAGATCATGGCGTACTCGGCGAAGTACGCGTCCGCCTACTACGGTCCGTTCCGCGACGCCGTTGGATCAGCGAAGAGCCTCGGTAAAGCAGACAAGCGGACGTATCAGATGGATCCCGGCAACAGCAACGAAGCGCTGCACGAGATTGCCCTCGACATCGACGAAGGCGCCGACATGGTGATGGTCAAACCCGGCATGCCCTATCTCGACATCGTGCGCCGCGTGAAGGACGAATTCGGTGTGCCCACCTTTGCGTATCAGGTAAGCGGTGAATACGCGATGCACATGGCGGCGATCCAGAATGGCTGGCTTGCCGACAGCGTGATTCTCGAATCATTACTCTGCATCAAGCGCGCCGGTGCCGATGGCATTCTTACCTACTTCGCCAAACGCGCCGCTACGTTGCTGAAGCAGGCCGGCTGACAACTTTCAACGACATCGCCATCTCGGCCAGTCGATCGCGCTCGAGATCGAGTTCCTGACGCGACAGTGCATGAGTATCGAGCCAGCCGAAGGGCAGCGCCAGTTCGATCCAGTCCGCATCGACACTGATATCGAAACGCGGCGAGTCGGCATCGGTACGGGAACGTTCGAGAATCAAGGCCAGACGCAACAGGATGGTCGTGTGTCGCAGCGCGTCGGCCGCGCGCGAGTCGAGCGCAGAGAACGCGAACACCGGAAAGGCTCCTCTGCTGCCTCTGATGTGTAACGCAAGCGCTCGACGTCCATCGTGTGCAAAACCCGCGAGATCACCATTCTGCACCAGGTATGCGCCATGGCGGTTGTGATGGCGCGCCGACACCGCCTTGCCGATCTCGTGCAGGCTGCATGCCCATCGCACCAGGTCACGGTCCGCTGGCGACAGCTGCCACACGGATCGCGCAGCATCGAACAACTGCAGGCACGTGCGCTCGACGCGTCTTACCTGTGCAGCATCTACACCGAACCGATTGCGCCAGGCCGCAACTGTCAGTTCTCGCACGTCTTCATGTGAGCGCCGCTCGGCAAGGTCATACAACAGCCCGTCGCGAAGCGATGCATCGACGAACTCGAGCGTGTCGAGCGCCAGTACTTCGAACAGGGCACACACAATCGCAAGCCCGGCGGGAAAGATGTCGACCCGTTCTGGCGCCAGTCCCGGTACGCCAGTTTCCGCCACCCAACGCCGGTCGAGCAGCGCCGCCTCGAGCCGATCGAGTCCAGCCGCTGTGATGTCGCCGTTGGTGAAGCCGTTGGCACTGAGTACGCTACATACCGATTCGAGGGTGCCGGATGTGCCAATCACGCGCCCGCACGCACCTCCGACGAACCCCCGCGACACACCTTGCAACCGTTTCTTGGCGGCTGCACGCGCCGCAAGAAACGACGCCGCCGTGGTCGGGGACGCATCGAAGAACTGATCGGTGAGGTTGACGCAGCCGAGCGCGACACTGGCCACCGCCTTCGGCGCGAATGCAGGTCCCAGACAGATCTCCGTGCTGCCGCCACCGATGTCGATCACCAGCCAGTCGCCATCTTCTGCAGCCAGGGTGCGTGACACCCCCAGAAAGATGAGCTTGGCTTCTTCATCGCCCGTCAAAATCTTGATCGGGCAACCCAGCAACCGCTGCGCCGGACCGACGAATGATTCGGGGTCCCTGGCCTCGCGCAAGGCCGACGTACCGACCACCCGAATCCGCTCCGGCGCGATGCCGGCAAGACGCTGCGCGAAGCGCGCGATACAGTCGAGGCCACGCGCGATCGCGGC
>JBGSQB010000135.1:0-6726 GCA_041738285.1 Pseudomonadales bacterium
CCGTACCTTGACTTCCACTTGTAGAACGCCGCGCCAATGGCAAGCCGCTCAATTCATTTGGATAATGAGGCAGTCTGAGAGGGTCAGATCGACTGAAAGACAGGGAATTGGCGGAGCGGGAGGGATTCGAACCCTCGATGAGCTTTTGGCCCATACTCCCTTAGCAGGGGAGCGCCTTCGGCCTCTCGGCCACCTCTCCGGGGGCGCAGATGTTACCAGTTGAACCGCCGTCGGGGGACTACTGCTTGTGCACCGCGACTTCCGCAGCCCGTTCCTTGTGAATGCGGTCGTAGATTTCTTCACGATGCACGGTCACGTCGCGGGGTGCGTTGACGCCGATCCGGACCTGGTTGCCCTTGACGCCGAGGACGGTCACGGTCACGTCCGGACCGATGATGAGCGTCTCGCCGACTCGACGCGTGAGAATCAACATGCCCCGTTCCTCCCTGCTGTCCTTGCGTGCCAGGGTGACGAATCCGTTCTTGTAGTTTGACCCTGGCCGGAATCGAGTCTGCTTCGGCGGCACGAAAATTACAAATCCTCGATCACTCGGGGCGCGATTCCGCAGCCAATCCAAAGGCCGAGTGAATCGCCCGCACCCCAAGTTCGAGGTAGCGCTCCGCCACCACGACAGAGATCTTGATCTCCGAGGTCGAGATCATCTGAATGTTGATCGACTCGGCCGCAAGCGCATCGAACATCTTCTTGGCGACCCCCGCATGCGAGCGCATGCCGACGCCAACCACCGAGATCTTGACGATCTTGTTGTCGCCGGTGAGCTGGCGGGCGCCGAGATCCTCACGCACAGGCTCCAGCAGCTCCTTGGCCATCTCATAGTCGTTGCGCTTGACCGTGAAGGTGAAGTCGGTCAGGCCATCAGCGCCGACGTTCTGCACGATCATGTCGACTTCGATGTTGGCGGCACCGATCGGCCCGAGAATGCGTGACGCGACACCGGGTACGTCCGGTACGCCAACCATGGTCACCTTGGCTTCATCACGGGAGTGTGCGATACCCGCCACGACGGGCTGTTCCATCTTGTGTTCCTCAGTGGTGATGAGCGTGCCGGGGCCGTCTTCGAAGCTCGACAACACTCGCAACGGGACGCCGTACTTACCCGCGAACTCGACCGATCGCGGGTGTAGAACCTTGGAACCAAGGCTCGCGAGTTCCAGCATCTCTTCGAAGGTCACCGTCGTCAGGCGCGATGCGTTCTCGACAATGCGCGGATCGGCGGTGTAGACGCCATCGACGTCGGTGTAAATCTGACACTCGTCGACACCGAGCGCGACCGCAATTGCGACCGCGGTCGTATCTGATCCGCCGCGACCCATGGTGGTGACGTTACCGGCCTCATCGACGCCCTGAAAACCTGCGACCACCGGCACGATGCCCTGGCTCAGGTCCTCATTCAGACGCTGCGTGTCGATGCGTTGCACGCGCGCCTTCATGAATGCATTGTCGGTGACGATCGCGACCTGGGAGCCCAGGTAGGAGCGCGCCGGGCAACCCAGGTCTTTCAGCGCCATCGCCACCAGCGCGATCGTCACCTGCTCCCCGGAAGCCTGCAGCACGTCCATTTCTCTGGGGTCAGGGCGCTTCGCGACTTCACTGCCAAGGGCAACCAGACGATTCGTTTCGCCGCTCATCGCCGACACGACGACCACCACATCGTGGCCTGCCCTGCGGAAACTGATCACCTTCTCGGCCACGGCGCGAATGCGCTCGACGGAGCCGACCGACGTGCCGCCGAACTTCTGTACGTAACGGGACACTAGAGCTTGCTCTCCACCCACGCCGGCACGGCCGCCAGGAGCGCATCGATGCCTTCCGGTTTGGTCCCACCACCGGCGCGGGCCATGTCCGGTCGGCCGCCGCCTTTGGCGCCGATCAATGGCGCCATGGCTTTGACGGCATCGCCCGCCTTGAGCTTGGCCGTCAGATCCTTGGTGATGCCCGCAATCATGTCGACGCCGGCATCGCCGGGTTGAACGAGTAACACGACACCGCTGCCGATCTTCGCCTTCAGCGTATCCAGTGTCGTGAGCAAACCTTTCGCATCCAGGCCGCTGACGCGCGCCGCCAGCACCTTCACGCCGGCAACGGTCACCATGCCATCGACCAGATCGGCGCTTTGACTCGCGGCAAGTCTTGCTTTCGCCTGCGCAAGTTCACGCTGCAGATCACGCTGCGCCTCAAGCAGCGCCCGCGCCTTCTGTGTCAGGTCCCGCCGCGATGACTTCAGCAAGCGTGCAACTTCCTTCAGGTCCGCCTCGGCCTGATGCGTGTACGCCAACGCCGGCGCTCCTGCGGCGGCTTCGATGCGCCGCACGCCGGCGGCGACGCCCGCCTCGCTCATGATTCGGAACAGGCCGATGTCGCCTGTGCGCCGCACGTGCGTGCCACCACACAGTTCGACGGAGAACCCTTCGCCCATGGTGAGCACGCGCACGCGATCGCCGTACTTTTCGCCGAACAGCGCCATGGCGCCATGCTCGATCGCCGCATCGAACGCCATCAAGTCAGTCGCGACCGGCGTGTTGCGACGCACCTCTTCGTTCACCAGCGACTCGATCTCGTCGAGTTCGCCTTCCGTGACAGGCGCTGCGTGCGAGAAGTCGAAGCGCAATCGTTCATGATCAACGAGCGAACCCTTCTGCTGGACGTGGGTACCGAGTACTTTGCGCAGCGCCGCGTGCAGCAAGTGGGTCGCCGAGTGATTGGCTGCCGTGCACGCGCGACGTGCACCGCCAACGTGCGCGTTGATTCGCGAGCCGACTTTCAAAGTGCCGCTACTGACGTTGCCCCGATGCAGGTACTGCGCACCATTGCCGGTGGTGTCGGACACCGCGAAACTGCAACCCGCACCTTCGATCACGCCGACATCGCCAACCTGGCCGCCTGATTCCGCGTAGAACGGGGATCGATCGAGAATGACAACGCCAGCTGCGCCTGCTTCGAGCGCTTCGACCCGCTTCACATCACCATCTTCGAGACTGTACAGGTCGAGCACCGTCGCTTCGGCATCCAACGTGTCGTAGCCGAGGAATTCGATGGTCGAGTCCACCCGAATGCGCTGACCGATGTCGGCGTCGAACTTGCTGGCGGCACGCGCCCGCGCGCGCTGCTTGTCCATTTCTACTTCGAAGCCCGTCATGTCGACCGACAGACCACGTTCGCGAGCGACATCGGCGGTGAGATCGGCGGGAAAACCGAAGGTATCGTATAGACGGAAGGCGATATCGCCGGGAATCACCTTGCCCTTCAGGACGCGAATCGTCCCTTCCAGCAGTTCCATACCCTGGGCCAATGTCTCCGTGAAACGCTGCTCTTCGGCGAGCAGCGTTTTCGTCACGCGCTGCTCCTGTTCGGCAAGGATCGGATAGGCACCGCCCATCTCGCGCACCAGCGGCGCAACGAGTTTATGGAAGAACGCATCCTTGATGCCGAGCTTGTGGCCATGACGCAATGCGCGACGGATGATTCGCCGCAGCACGTAGCCGCGGTCTTCGTTGCTGGGGGTCACGCCGTCGGCGATCAGGAAACTGCACGAGCGAATGTGGTCGGCGATCACGCGCAGCGAAGGACTGCTTCGCACGACCTGCGGATCGTTGATCCCCGCGATGCTGGCGGCGGTACGCATCAGATCGCTGAACACATCGATTTCGTAGTTGCTGTGCACACCCTGCATGATGGCGGCCACGCGTTCGAGTCCCATGCCGGTGTCGACGCCAGGCTTCGGCAGATTGGTGAGCGTGCCGTCCGGAGCGCGGTCGAACTGCGGGAACACGAGATTCCAGAACTCGACGAACCGATCGCCGTCTTCGTCCGGCGATCCGGGCGGACCACCCGGCACGTCGGGACCATGATCGTAGAAGATCTCGGTACAGGGGCCACAGGGACCCGTGTCGCCCATGGCCCAGAAATTCTCGGCAATGTCGATCACGCGATCGGAACTGAAGCCAATGACTTGAGTCCACAAGGCGCGGGACTGCGCGTCCTCCGGATGCACGGTCACGAGCAATCGATCCATGGGGAGTTTCAGTTCTTCGGTGATGAACGCCCACGCCCACCGAATGGTCTCTTCCTTGAAATAGTCACCAAAGCTGAAGTTGCCCATCATCTCGAAGAACGTGTGATGTCGCGCCGTGTAGCCGACGTTCTCGAGGTCATTGTGTTTGCCGCCGGCACGCACGCAGCGCTGGGCCGATGTCGCCCGCTTGTAGGACGGCACCGACACGCCGATCAGCGCTTCCTTGAACTGCACCATGCCGGAGTTCGTGAACATGAGGGTCGGATCGTTGTTCGGCACGAGCGCGCTGGATGGCACCACGCGATGGTCGCGGGCAACAAAGAAATCCAGGTAGCGCTGACGGATTTCAGCGGTCTTCATCGGCAACACTCAACGGCTTGCAGGCAGCGCCCGCAGAAAAGGGGCGCAAGTATACACACAAGGCCCGGATTTTCGGCGGGGGGCTGCGCCCGTCCAGTCAGTCGAAGTCGGCGTTCAGCACCTGGTAGATGATGTCTGCTGGATAGCCGCGCTGGGCCAAGAAACGCGCCTGGCGTCCCCACTCCGTGCGTTCGGTCGGTAACGACTTGCCAAACTTCCGCATCCGCACCTGGGACATCCGCTGTGCCCAGAACGTCGCCGGAAACGTCAGCGCGCCATCGATCAACTCGTCGTCGACACCGCGGCCACGCAGATCGGCGCGGATACGCACCGGGCCATGGCCGCGCTCGATGCGCGCGCGGGTGAACTCTTCGACAAAGCGCGCATCGGACACGAGGTTCGCCTCGCCCAGACGGGCCACCACGCGCTCCACCGCCGCCTCATCGTCACCGCAATCACGCGCGAGCTTCCTGCGCAGTTCGAAGGTGGTGTGTTCACGTGCAGCGAGCAATCGAACTGCGCGCGCCTGAAGCGCGCGCTCGGCCTTGCGGTCATCGCGATCGACTTCGATTTCAGGCACTTGAATCGCTGGTCTCCGATGCCTCGATCACGTCGTCTTCGGACACCGACGGTGCAGCGCCTTTGCCGGCGCGAGCCTTGGGCAGCATATCCGCTCGGATGGAGGCCTCGATCTCCTTGGCCACCTCCGGATTGGCTTCCAGATAGTCGCACGCGTTCTTCTTACCCTGGCCAATGCGATCGTTCTTGTAGCTGTACCAGGCACCGGACTTGTCGATGATGCCGAGCTTGGCGCCGAGATCGACGATCTCGCCGTAGCGGTTGATGCCCTTGCCATAGAGGATCTGGAACTCGGCCTGCTTGAACGGCGGCGCCACCTTGTTTTTCACCACTTTCACCCGGGTCTCATTGCCGGTGACTTCGTCGGCTTCCTTCACCGCACCGATGCGCCGGATGTCGAGGCGCACGGACGAATAGAACTTCAGCGCGTTGCCGCCGGTGGTGGTTTCCGGGGACCCGAACATCACTCCGATCTTCATGCGGATCTGGTTGATGAAGATGAGCAGCGTGTTGGAGTGCTTGATGTTGGCAGTCATCTTGCGCAGCGCCTGACTCATCAACCGGGCCTGCAGACCGACATGGGAGTCGCCCATCTCACCTTCGATCTCGGCCTTCGGCGTCAGCGCCGCAACCGAGTCGATCACCACCACATCGACTGCGCCCGAGCGAACGATCATGTCGCAGATCTCGAGGGCCTGTTCACCGGTGTCCGGTTGGGATACGAGGAGATCGTCCGTGTTGACCCCGAGCGACTCGGCATAGATGGGATCGAGGGCGTGCTCGGCGTCGATGAATGCGCACGTCCCGCCGGCACGTTGGGCTTCCGCGATCACCTGCAAGGTCAGCGTCGTTTTGCCTGAGGACTCCGGTCCGTAGATCTCGACCACACGGCCCCCGCGGCAACCCGCCGATGCCAAGCGCCAGATCCAAACCGAGGGAGCCGGTGGAGATCGACGGCAGGTTTTCCGGGTCGCGATCGCCGAGGCGCATCATCGAGCCCTTGCCGAATTGGCGCTCGATCTGGGTCAGCGCAGCGGACAAGGCGCGGCTCTTGTTGGAATTCGTGTCGCTCATCTCGGGCTCCTGGCCAGTGGTATGTGAAGGTGAGGGGATACTGTATATATAATCAGTAGGCGTGACAACAGGCGCGTCGATCGGCGCTCACGGCCGGGACCACGACGCACCACGCAAGCGGCCGATCGCCTACAGTGGTTGACCCTCATGGAAAGGGAGTGTTTCACTCGCCGCGCCATGTCCGCCACCCCGCCAACGTCCAGCCACACGCCGATGATGCAGCAATATCTGCGCATCAAGGCCGAGCACCCGCAGACGCTGCTGTTTTACCGGATGGGGGACTTCTACGAACTGTTCTTCGACGATGCACGCAAGGCGGCCCGCCTGCTCGAGATCACGCTCACCGCGCGGGGGCAAGCCGATGGCGTGCCGATTCCGATGTGCGGAGTGCCCTATCACGCGGTCGATACCTATCTGACTCGCCTTGTGCGCCGCGGCGAATCGGTTGCGATCTGCGAACAGATCGGCGATCCGGCCACCAGCAAGGGACCGGTCGAGCGCCGGGTCGAACGCATCGTGACGCCGGGTACGCTGACGGAAGAGGCGCTGCTGGACGCCGCCGGCGACAGTCTCCTATGCGGCGTGGTCAGCGACGGGACGCGCTTCGGGCTCGCCTGGCTCAGTGTATCCACGGGCCGCTTCGCGGTGGTGGAAGTCGACGACCTCGAGCAACTCGGCGC
>JBGSQB010000142.1:0-4084 GCA_041738285.1 Pseudomonadales bacterium
GCGCGGACCGCAAGCGGCGGCTGCTCGCTGCGGAAACAGGGGAAATAGGCTAACTGTCCCCTACTTTCCCCCTTCAGCGGCCGTGATAGACCATGTCGAGTTCTTCGTCGGCATCGAGGCCCAGTGCGCCGCGGATAGTGCCGAGGAGATCGGGGGCGAGCGCGGGGTTGGTCCATGCGCCTGCGGTGAGTGCGCCGTCGACCACCAGCGCGTGGCCGCTGATGAAGGAGGCTTCGTCGCTGGCGAGAAAGCAGGCGGCGTTGGCGATGTCTTCGGGTTCACCGGCGCGCGGAATCGGCTGCATCATGTTGAACAGCGGCTTCAGGCCGGTCACGAAATCGCGGTTGCCGCCGGCTTTGAGCGCGAGCTGACCGGCGAAGATCGGTGTTGCGATGCCACCGGGGCAGATCGCATTGACGCGGATGTTGTAGGGGCCGAGTTCCTGAGCGACCGAGCGCGTGATGTTGACGATCGCGGACTTCACCGCGCTGTACACGTGCGGGCCGTAGCCTGCTCGCAGTCCCGCGACGCTCGCGGTCGAGATGATCACGCCGCCGTTCTGGGCGCGCATGACCGGCGCTGCGTACTTCATGCCCATGATGGGCCCGGTGAGCATGGCATCGACCGTGCGCCGGTACGGCTCGCCCATGTCCGTGTCCTGTATTTCGCCACTGACGCCGCCGAAGCCTGCGTTGTTGAATAGACAGTCGAGCCGCCCGAAGGCGTCCGTGGCCACCTTGATCATCGCGGCAACTTCGCCTTCGATGCACACATCCGTAGCGACGAATCGCGTTGCGCTGCCGAGTTCTGCGGCCAGTGCCTGCCCTTTGTCCTCCTGCATGTCCGCGATGACCACACGCGCACCTTCGCCCACGAATTTGCGCACCGTCGCGGCGCCCATACCGCTCGCACCACCGGTGATCACCGCCACTTTGCCGTTCAGTCTGCCGGTCATCTTCGATCTTCCCCGATTGAAATGATGAGCTACGTTATCACGCAGCCGAAGTTCGCTCGACGATCCGCTGTGAGACAGTGTGCGACGCGCGCACTGGAGAGAATCGGTCACGGTATTCGTGTTGCGCGCCAGTCTTGCGCGGCACACGCGGTATCGCTAGCGTGATTTGCAACTGGGAGGGCGCGGTGTGATTCGATTCGGAACGTTGGGTGTAGCGCGCATCACGAGCCGCGCACTGATCAATCCCTGCATGGATGAGCCGCGTGCAAACGTGGTCGCAATCGCGGCGCGGGACCGACAGCGGGCGGAGCGCTACGCAGAGTTTGCCCACATCCCGATGGTGCTCGACAGCTATCAGGACGTGATCGATCACGACGGCTTGGACGCCATCTATGTGCCGCTGCCGATCACAGCACACAGGCAGTGGACGGTCGCGGCGCTCGAAGCCGGTAAACACGTGCTATGCGAGAAGTCGCTTGCTGCGAACGAGGCCGAGGCGGTGGCGATGACAGCTGCCGCGACGCGCGCGGGCAGGGTGTTGATGGATGCGTATCACTACCGCTACCACCCGCTGTTCATTCGCGCCAGGCAGATCTACGACTCCGGCGTGCTCGGCGACATCCGGCACATCGATGCGGTGTTCAGCGTACCTGGCAACGGCATCAAAGCCGACGATATCCGCATGAACTATGCCACCGGCGGTGGCGTCACCATGGACATCGGCTGCTACCCGATTTCCTGGGTGCGGCATCTCACGGCGTCGGAACCAACCGTGCTGAAGGCGACCGCCGAGGTCGGCCCGCCAAACGTGGATGTGTTCCTCGAAGCCGACTTGGGTATTCCCGGTCATGTGTCGGCGCACGTGGTGGGCGACATGCGCACCGGATCCAAATTCAAGGCGACGATTACGGTTACAGGGAGTAAGGGCAACTTGCGCATCATCAATCCGCTCGCGCCTCAGAGTGGCAACCGACTGACGATCACGATCGGCCAGGAGACGACGACGGAGACATTCGATCGGCGGCCGAGCTATGCGTATCAGCTCGATGCGTTCATCGCGGCGGTTGAGGACGGCGCGCCCCTGTTCACCGATGGCGCCGATGCGATCAAACAGATGCGCGTAATCGATGATTGCTATCGATGTGCGGGCCTGCCGCTGCGGGGGTTGGGCGGTTGAGCGGCGAAACAGGTCCTGGCTATCGCCGCGCGGTAGAACGCGTTGGCAAGTTGCCGCTGTCGACGAAGATCTTTCAGGGTATCGGCGCGCTGCCGGATACCTACAAGAACTTCGCCTTCGGCACGTTCCTGCTGTTCTATTACAACCAGGTACTCGGTATGCCAGCCGTGCTGGCATCCGTTGCAATCATGATTGCGCTGGTCATCGATGCCGTGACCGACCCATTGGTTGGATCGTATTCCGATGGGATGCAGAGTCGATTCGGGCGGCGCCACCTGCTCATGTATTGCAGCGCACTGCCACTGGGTGCATGTCTGTACCTCGTCTTTTCACCGCCCGAGGGACTGAGCGACATGGGCCACTTCGGGTGGCTGCTGACCTTCGCCGTGGGTGTGCGGTTGGCGATGACGTTCTTTCTCGTGCCGTGGAACGCGCTATTCGCCGAATTTTCTGACGACTATGCAGAGCGCAGCGCGATCATCACCTTCCGCTATCTGTGCGGCTGGGTCGGCGGCGTCACGTTCACGTTCTGCACCTGGACATTCATCTTCCCGAGCAGCCCGGAGTTCACGCCGGGGCACCTGAACCCGGCGGGCTATGAGTTGTTCGCCCCCATCGTTGCCGTCTTGGTCTTCGTCGCCGTTTTGTTGACGACACACCTGACGCGACGTGAGCTGCCGTACCTTCTGCAGCCCGTCAATCCCATGCCGTTCGGCTTGCGTAACGTGCTGACGGAGGTGCTGCTCGCGTTCAAGAACCGGGACTTCGTCGTACTCTTTCTTGCCCTGTTTCTCTCTTCGATTCTGATCGGCACCGGCAGCGCGCTCGAGATCTACATTAATACCTACTTCTGGGGTCTCGCACCGGAAGACCTGCGCTGGTTCACGCTCACGATCTTCGGCTCCATGACCGCATTCGTACTCATTCCGCTGTTGCAGAGTCGATTCGACAAGAAGCATCTGCTGGTCACATGCATGTTCTTCCTGTTGTTCAACGGCATGCTGATGATCTGCCTGCGTTTCCTGGACGTGTTGCCGGACAACGGCGATCCGCTCTTGCTCAAGGTACTGATCGGCAATGAAATCGTGCGAATCGCCGCGGCCACCATCGTCGGCATCATGTTCGCGTCGATGGTGGCGGACTCACTCGATGCCCAGGAACTCGAAACCGGCCGACGCCAGGAGGGCGTGTTCTCCGCGGCGCTTTCGTTTTCGATCAAAGCGACGTCGGGCGTTGGTGTCGTTTGCGGCGGCCTCATTCTCGACTACGTGCTCGCATTTCCCCGTGGTGCGCGGCCAGACGCGGTGGCGAGTGACACAGTGTTCGAGTTGGGGTTGATCGCAGGGATTCTGGTGCCGTCGTTGTACATCATTCCGTTTCTGATCACGACGCGCTACCGCATCAGTCGGCAGGTGTATCGCGAAATTCATGATGCGTTGCAGACGCGTCGCAATGCCGCCAATGGCCGATAGGAAACACGCATGCTGAAACTCGAAGACCTGCGCATCTGGGATGGTGTCACTGACGACTACGCCCCGGCGCGCTCGCTTGCAGTCGGTGATGGACGGTTTGCGCCACCTGGACGTGGCGATGCGATCAGTTGCAAAGGGCTCACGGCGGTGCCGGGTCTGATCGACGCCCATGTGCACATGGTGCTCGATCCGGAGATCCGCGATGCGACTGCACATGGCAAACTCGAGCCGGAGGCAGAAATCGCGGCGATGGCCGTGCGCGCGCGCGCCATGGTGGAAGCGGGCATCACCGCGGCGCGTGATCTCGGTGGTGGCCGATTCCTGGAACTCGAACTACGCGATCGCATCTTCCGGGGCGAACTGTCCGGGCCGCGCCTCGTCTGCGCGGGCCAGCCGATCACGTCACCTGCGGGGCACTGTCACTTCTGGGGTGGCGAGTCGGCGGACCTCGATGCCGCGCTTGCGGTGATCGCGCGGCAG
>JBGSQB010000155.1:0-23315 GCA_041738285.1 Pseudomonadales bacterium
TTACGCAAATGCATGACGAACCAGCCTGAATACGTAGCCGTCAAGCATGAAGCGGACATCGCCCGATCGGTGCGAGGCGTGGTCGTTGGAATCGTCATGCATTTACGCAATTCGCAGTTGTTGCCACCGCTCGCCGTACCGCCGGGTACTGTCTTCGCGCTGGCGCCTGCCCAGCCGCATGCCTGCTCACGGCGCGCTCGCGGAACTTGTTCAGAGCTTCCCTAGGGATTCGACCGTTGGACTGACGCGCGCGGGCGCAGGAGACTTGCCCGCGCGCTGGCAAGTTCCGGGTAGGTGAACGAGTAGCCGCTCTCCAACAACCGCTTGGGCATCGCACGTTGGCCGTCACAAACGAGCGTGGCTTGCTCGCCCAGGGCGAGCTCGAAGGCGACACGCGGTACTCGCAGCCACGAAGGTCGTGCAAGTACATCGCCCGCTGCCTGTGCGAATTCGGCATTGCGAACAGGGTTTGGAGCGGTGACGTGCAGCACTCCCCCCAATCGCAGATCCATGGCATGCAACACCGCGCCTACCGCATCATCGATGTGTACCCACGACAGCCATTGTTGGCCGTCGCCGATCGGGCCGCCGCCGAACAGCCGGAAAGGCAGCAACATCTGTGGCAGTGCGCCGCCGTCGGTCGCCAACACCACGCCAAAGCGGGCGATCGTGTACGGAACGGTGACACCTTCCACCGCTGCCTCCCACGCGACGGCAAGTTGAGCGAGGTAGTCTGACCCGGGTCGCGTGGTTTCGTCAGCAACGTGTTCTCCCGTGCCAACGTAGCCCACACCCGACGCCTGAATGAGTTGCGCTGGCGGGTTGCGCAATTGCCGAATTGCCTGCACCAATGCGGCGGCAGGTTGGATGCGGCTGTCGCGCAGCCGCAGCTTGCGACGTTCGGTCCATCGCGGGCCCGCGATGCGCTCGCCGCACAGATTGATGACGGCGTGGGCGCCGCCTAGACAATCCGACCAATCGCCGGCGCGCCTCCCGTCCCACTGAACGAACTCGACTCCCGCGGCCGAAGATGGTCGAGCGCCTCGGGTGAGTAGGGTCACGCAGAAGTTTCGTTGTACCAGCGCACGGGTGAGATAGCGGCCGATGAATCCGCTGCCACCCGCAATCACGACGCGAGGTCGCGTCGCGCCCGATTGTGAGATGTTGCGATCGACTGCGTTGGTCATTTTGGCGCGCCGGTGATGGTGGCCACCGCGTGCTTGGCCAGCGCGCGCACGGTGGCGCGACTGGCACCTGAACGGGCGCGAATCGCAATGCTGTGCAGCACGGCCTGCGTCATCCGGGCGGCCGCTTTGTGATCGGCGTCGACCGGAAACTCACCGTCTGCCTTGGCGCGTTCGAAGCGCGCCGCCAGCAGTGCGTCGAGTTCGTCGATCACGCCTTTGAGTAAATCCCGCACCTGAGGATGCGCCACTGCCTCGGTGGGCGCAGTGCACATGACAAAGCAGCCATGGGGCGGCTCGGCTGCGTAGTAAACGTCCAGTGCACTGCGGAAGAAGTCCGCCAATGCGCGCTCGAGTCGCGGCTGGCCGGCTAGGGTGGCGCCAACCTCGGCAGTGAGATGGGCAACGAAACGCTGTAGCGTCAGCCGATACACCGCCTCCTTGTCACCGAATGCGTTGTTGAGGCTCGGGCGCTTGATGTTCATTGCGGTGGCGAGCTGATCGAGCGACGTTGCGGACAGGCCCTGTGTCCAGAACAGCGAAGTCGCAGCGTCCAACGCTGCGTCGGTGTCGAACAGCCTCGGGCGGCCGCGTCCACGCCCGATATTTTCTTTGCGATCTTGCAAGTAAATATCGACTATCGGATATTATTATGCGAATGTGAACATAAATAATGCTTCAGTCAACACTCAGGAGAAAGCGATGGCCCGTGTCGACCAGCCGAGGAGTCCACTGGTGGCGCAATTGTCGGGGCTGCATCTGTTTCACTTCGAAGGCGCGCCGTGCGCCCAGCGCGTTCGGTTCGCGTTGGCTGAGAAGGGATTGGTGCGCGGCGCCGAGGTGGACTGGGACAGCGATTCGCCATCCAGTCTGCGAGCAGAGGAAGGCACCTGGACGAGTCGGCACGTGTCGTTGATCAAGAAACAGCACTTGACCGAAGGATATGCGGCCATACATCCGAATCTCGTGGTGCCGGCACTGGTGCATGACGGAGTGCTGCACATCGAGTCGATGGACATCATCGATTACCTGGACCAGCGGTGGCCGGAGCATCCACTCGTGCCTGTTGACAGCACGGCTGCGGCGCATGCTCGAGCACTGGTCGACCTGGGCAAGGAACTGCATGTGTCGGTACGCTACGTGTCGTTTCGCTGGGGCCTGGGACGGCTCGGAAAACTGTCGAGCGCCGAAGAGGCGCGGCTGAAGACGCTCGAACACACGGACTCCCCAGAGCGCCTGGTGCAGTTCTACAGCGCGTTCGATCGCGACGACATCGATATGCAGACGTATGCCAAGCACCTGGTCGCGCTCGAGAACGGCTACGCGATGATCAACGATCTTCTGGCGGGTGACGGCCGACCCTTCCTGATTGGCTCGAACCTGTCGATCGCCGACATCATCTGGTCGATCAAAGTACTGCGCATTCACGAGTGCGGATATCCGTTTCAACGTAACTTCCCGGCATTGTTCGAATGGTATCAGCGGGTATCCGAGCGCCCTGGGTTCCGGTCCGGTGTCATGGCCAATCATGCCGCGATGAGCGCAGCCTTTCGGGCGAAGTCTGCGATCGCCAATGCGCTGGGACGCGGACTGCGGCAGGTCAGTCGCGTCGTGGCGTGATCGGTCGAAGGCGCTGCAGGGCTCGTGCGGCACTTGCTCAGATCATGCTGCGCAGCATCCAAGCCGTCTTCTCGTGCACGCCCATACGATCCGTGATCAGGTTGATCGTGCCCTCGTCGCCCGCCGCCTGAGCGTCGGGTAACACCTTGCGTGCCGTGCGCACCACCGTTTCATGGCCGTCCAGCAAGTCTCTGACCATCGATTCGGCAGATGGCACGCCTTCGGCCTCTTTGATGGACGTGCGTGCTGCGAACTCGGCGTATGTACCTGGTGCCGGCGCGCCGAGTGAGCGGATGCGCTCGGCGATTGCGTCCACTGCGAGTGCCAGTTCAGTGTATTGCTCCTCGAATGCCGCGTGCAGATCGCGGAATCGCGGCCCGGTAACGTTCCAATGGTAGTTGTGGGCTTTGAGGTAGAGCGTGTAGCTGTCTGCGAGCAGCGTGCCGAGTCCATCGGCGATTCGCTGCCGGGCGCTCGAGGTGATGCCGATGTCGATTGCCGGCTGGTTCATGGTAGTGCTCCAACGAAGTGACCAATTGACAGGCTGCCACGATGGCGGCTGCGCTTGAAATCGTTTGTTCCTCTCGATCCCATTGCCAGCGTCAATGTTCGACCGTCGCCCTGCAGACCGGAAGCAGCACTTCGTTGCGACGTAGAAATGTCGGCATGAAAGGCGGGTCGTATCGCGCCCAGATGGGTTCACCACAGGCACGCAACGCAGATTGACTGATCGCGCCGCGCAACTTCCGTTCGTGTTCGTCGTACCGCGCGCGACTCCAGTTGCCAGAGTAGGTGATCGCTGCCATCAGCGTGGACGGAACTTCGCGAAGTTTGACTGCACCGGCCGCTGGCGCCGGTAGCGAGTCGACATTGGATGCAGCCGGCATCACGAACGCAACGCGCCAGTGCGTCCCTTCGCGTGATTGCAGCACCGGCGCGGTCATCGAGATACTCGAGCTGGTGGCGTTGTTGCCGTCGATGTACTTGAACAAGGTGCGAAAGCCGCTGTTGCCGGCTTCCTTGGAGCTACCATCGATTGCGACCGCAGCAATGACGTGAGTGTCGTATTGCCGCAGCTCGAAGATCTCGTCTTGTGAGACGACGGTATACAGTAGCTGTTCGATGGCAGAAGCCGAGCTTGCGGCAGCAACGCCCATGACGAGCGCGAGCACGCGAGCGCTGCTCACGATCATGCGCACGGTCACTCAGGCGAGCCCATACGGCTTTGCACAGCATCCAATGCACTACCGAGCACTGGGACGTGCCGATAGAAGCCCTCGGTGCTGTCCCAGAAGTCCTGATGGAAGCGAATGCGTCCGCTGTCATCGAACTGCAGTAGTGTCATGCCAATGGTGGTGCTGGTTCGTGCTCGGGCAGCCACCTCGAAGTCAAAGGACAACCGCCAGCGCAGGTAAAGATTGATCCCAGAGACAGACGCGTCGTCGACGCTGATGGTCAATCGGGCACCGCTGCGTTGGAGGCGCTCGAAATGTCGGACCAGCTGGTCCACTTCCTCTGTGGTAAACAGTGTATCGCTGAAGTAGACCGAAGGTGCGTACAGGTCACGCACGCGCGCTGCGATGTCGGGTTCGTGCATACGCTCGAAGAAGTCCTTGAAACGCGCGACAGCGTCGGCGGGTACCGCGGCGCCCTGGGTCGTGGCGACTGCCGCCGCATAGCGCTCGGGGTATCGGAGATCGCTCGTGCCCGTGCACGCCGAAGCGGAGAGTGCAGCTGTCGCCATGAGAAAAACGTATCGCAGTTGCTTCATTTGGCAACGGTATTGACTGGCGCGTGAGTGCGGCGTGAAACCTGAATCATTCGGCACCGATTTCCATGCGTGCGCGGTAATCCCACGCCGTGAGCCATTGCGGACTCAGAGCCACCGCATACTCATCCGCCGCGCGGGACGTGAGCCAGCGGGCTAATTTGGATTCGGTGCGGATCTGGTATCGCGCGAGCAACTCGTCGAGCAGGGTCGCGCCGCGTGGTTTGTCGATGAAAACGCTCGCCTGGCCGCGGACGCCACAGTAGGGTGGCCCGTCGCCGGCCACCTCGAACCCGCACTTCGGCGTGGCGCGCAGATAGCGCAGCACAGCGGCGGACTCGTGCAATGCGCACCACAGTCGTCCCCCGTCGAACAGATACCAGAGCGAAACGACGAGCGGCACGCCGTCTTCGCCGATGCAGCCCAATCGCAGCGGCAGAACGCTCGATGTGAGGAACTGCGCGGTCTGCGCCGCATCCCAGGCGCTGGAGGTCCGAATCGGTAGTTGCACAGCGTTCACGCGATCTACTCCTTTCGTTCTTCGGCCCAAGGGTAGCGGCGATATCGCCACGCCGCACGTTTTCTGAAGATGCTCGCGAGCAGCGTCGTGAAGATTGCGTGAAGCATGCTCGTTCGACGACTCACAGATCCCTCACGGATCGCGTCGGACAATCAACCCATGAAGCAAACCCTGACGGCATCCCTGAAGCAATGGCTCGTTGCCGACAACCCAAAGGTGGGCCTGGACGCGGGCATGGCCTGGATGCGTGTCGCGCCGTTCATCGCGCTGCACATCGCTGCGGGTGCGGCCTTCGTTGTGGGGGTAGCCCTGGTCGATGTGCTGGCCGCGACTGTCACTTACCTGGTGCGCATGTTTGCCATCACCGCGTTCTACCACCGCTATTTTGCGCACCGCGCGTTCGAAACGTCGCGGGGGTGGCAGTTCTTCTTTGCGCTGATCGGCGCGAGCGCTGCCCAGCGAGGACCGCTCTGGTGGTCCGCCATGCACCGCCGTCACCACGCCGTGGTAGATACCGACGCAGACGTTCACGCACCGCATCACGGCTTTCTACGTTCCCACCTGACCTGGTTTCTCACTCACGAGAACTTCGCAACGGACGAACGCCGGGTTCGCGACTGGGCATGCTTTCCGGAGCTGCGTTGGCTCGATCGATTCGATGCACTGATACCCATCGTGAGCCTTGGGCTGGTGTTTGGAATTGGCGCCATGCTCGAGCGGTTCGCGCCGCACCTCGGGACGACTGCCGTTCAGTTCACCTTGTGGAGCTACTGCGTATCGACTGTGCTCTTGTTGCACGTCACGCTCGCGGTGAACTCCCTTGCGCATCGATTCGGAACGCGCCGCTTCGAGACCAAGGATCGTAGTCGCAATCTGCGATGGCTCGCGTGGCTGACGCTTGGTGAGGGATGGCACAACAACCATCACCGGTATGCGGGCGCGGCGCGGCAAGGATTCTTTGCCGGAGAAACGGATGTCAGCTATCAGGTTCTGCGTCTGCTCGAGTGGCTCGGCGTGGTGCGCAATCTGCGCGTTGTGCCGGAGCGCATTCTTGCCGAACGGGGGCCGCGGTGAAGCGCGTCGCAGTGGTCGGCAGCGGCATTTCCGGCATTGCGGCCGCCGATGAGTTGTCGACCTGGGCCGAGGTAACCCTGTTTGAGGCTGCGACGCGATTGGGTGGCCACACCGATACCCATGAGGTGGTGATCGATGGTGAGCTCGCGCGCATCGACTCGGGCTTCATTGTCTTCAATGAACGCAATTACCCCCAGTTCAGCCGGTGGCTCGATCGACTCGGCGTTTCCTCCCAGGCGACCGACATGAGTCTTTCGGTACGCCGTGAGGTCGATGGATTCGAGTACGGCACTGACAGCCTCGGCGCCGTGCTGGCGCAGCCGACGAATCTCATGCGACCCCGGTTCTGGCGCATGTGGCGGGATCTGCTCGCCTTCTACCGACGTGCGCGCGGCGAACCGGCACATGGCGGCGAATCGCTGCTCGAGTACAGCCGCCGTCATGGCTATCGGCGCGAGTTCGTCGACGATCATCTGGTGCCGATGTGCGCGGCGTTGTGGTCGCAATCGAGATGCAACGTACTCGAGGCGGACATGGCGCATGTGCTCGCGTTCATGGCTAACCACGTCATGCTCGATATCTCGGGACGACCGACTTGGCGCGTGGTGCGAGGAGGTTCGACCCGCTACGTGGAGCGGTTCGTGGAACAGTTTCGCGGCGCGATAAGGAAAAGCACGGCAGTCGAGCACGTGGAGACGGGCGCGAATTCGGCACGTGTGCGGGTCAAAGGGGCATGGCAGACGTTTGATGCTGTGGTGCTCGCCTGTCACAGCGACCAGGCACTCGTCTTGATCGATTCACCGACGCCAGCGCAGCGGTGCTTGCTGCAATCGATCAGGTATCAATCGAACCGCGTTCAGGTTCACACCGATGATGGCGTAATGCCACGAAGCAGGCGCGCATGGAGCAGCTGGAACGCGGTCATACGAGACCAGGATACCCCGAGCTTCGTGACCTACTGGAGCAACCGCCTGCAACGCATTCGAACGCCTCGACCGGTGTTCGTCAGTCTCAATGCGGCTGACCGTGTGCGTGACGATGCTGTGGTGGCGGAGCGTGAGTACGCGCACCCCGTGTTCGATCGCGCAGCTGTGGATGCGCAATCACGGTTGCCCGCGCTGCAAGGGCAGGGGTGCCTGTATTTCGCGGGCGCATATTCGGGTTGGGGGTTCCACGAAGATGGATTTCGAAGCGGTATCGCCGCGGCCGAGGCGCTGCGCGTGCACAGCGGAGCTCGTCGTGCAGCTTGACTGCATTGCGAAGGGATACGTCGGACATGCGCGTGAAGGATCGCCTGCCACGGCCTTCAACTACCGCGTGTGGATGCTGCTGACAGACGCCGATCAACTCGACGAGATTGCTGCGC
Source organism: Pseudomonadales bacterium (assembly GCA_041738285.1). Lineage (GTDB taxonomy): Bacteria > Pseudomonadota > Gammaproteobacteria > Pseudomonadales > Azotimanducaceae > SZUA-521. The sequence continues at coordinate 7,533 of JBGSQB010000155.1, forward strand.
GAAGCGCGCTCCTCTCGGTTGATCGATTCAATCTGTTGTCGATCCACACCAGTGATTGGCTGTTGGCACATGGCCCCGGCAGCATTCGTTCGCGGACCGAACGTGCGATTGCTGCTGCAGGCTATCCGCGTCCGCGTGGCCGAATCGCAATGCTGCACCAGCCGGCGTCTCTCGGCGCCCGCTTCAATCCTGTGCGCTTCATCTTCTGCTTCGACTCGACTGGCGAGGGTATCGAGTACGTGCTCGGTGAAATCAACAACACGCCATGGGACGAGCGGCACACCTACGTACTGCGCGCAGCAGTCCCCGACCGACGAGTCGAATTTTCGTTCCCCAAGGTGTTTCACGTGTCGCCGTTCAACTCGATGTCGCAGCAGTACCACTGGCAGTTCGAGCTACGCGACGACCGACTCCGTGTCGGCATGGCAGTTGAAGAAGGTGACATCACGGTGATGCGGGCTTCGCTCAACCTGCGCCTGATCCCGATCACCGCGTCGGTGATCCGACGTGGTGCACTTCACTATGCGGCACAGCCTATGGTGACACTCATGCGCATCTATTGGCATGCCGCGCGGCTTTGGTTGCGCAGAACACCGATTTACAGCCATCCGAAGTGGAGAACCGCGCCATGACAACGACAGTTTTGGAACCTTTGCGGCGCGGGCGCCACTTTCGTGCCCGGATCGATGGCGTGTTTCGCAGTGCAGTCTTGCGGCGCCTGTCGGCAATCCGCGGGGGCGCAGTGTTACTCGAAGACGACAAGGGCCTAACTCGGCTCGGTGACGGCGCGATCGTTGCGCGGGTCGAAGTGCGGGATGCGCGCTTCTACCGACGCCTGGTCGCCGGTGGCACTGTTGGAGCGGGCGAGTCATACATCGACGGTGACTGGACGTGCGACCACCTGCCAGCCCTCATTGGATTGCTGGTTCGCAACCGGCAGCTCACGGACCGCCTGGAACGTGGTTTGGCGCGCTTGTCGAGCCACAGCGCTCGGATGATGCACACGTTGCTGCGCGCCAATACGGAATCGGGGAGCAAGGAGAACACCGCTGCGCACTATGACCTTGGCAATGGCCTGTTCGAGCGCTTTCTGGACGACCGGATGCAGTACTCCGCGGCGATGTTCGAAGGCGATATGACGTTGGACGAGGCATCGACCCACAAACTCGATCGGCTGATCGATAAACTGGAGCTCGGGGCCGACGATCACCTGCTCGAGATCGGCACTGGGTGGGGCGGATTGGCGGTATATGCAGCGCAGCGTGTCGGTTGTCGGGTCACCACCACGACCATTTCTGCGCAGCAGTTCGAGTATGCGCGCGAACGGGTTCGTGCAGCCGGTCTCTCCGAACGCGTAGAGGTACTCTGTAGTGACTATCGGCGGCTCGAAGGCAGATATTCGCGAATCGTGTCAGTAGAGATGGTGGAGGCCGTTGGTGCGGAGTATCTCGACACCTACTTCGAGAAAGTAGGAAATCTGCTCACCGAAGATGGTCTGGCGGCGTTGCAAGCTATCACGATCGAAGACACCCGCTACGTACGTGCGCTTCGAGATGTGGACTTCATCAAACAACACGTCTTTCCCGGCAGCTTCATCCCATGTGTCTCGGTGTTGATTGAAAGCGCTGCCCGCGCGGGCTCGCTGGTCGCGGTCAACCTCGAAGACCTCGGCCACGACTACGCGTTGACGCTTGCCGCATGGCGGGAGCGATTCGAGGCGAACTGGCAAGAGATCAGCGAACTGGGTCTCGACGAGCGCTTTCGCCGGCTGTGGCAATTCTATCTGGCTTACTGCGAAGGTGGTTTTCGCGAACGCGCCTTATCGGATGTGCAGCTGTTGCTCGCCAAACCGGGTTACCGTGGTCAGCCATGGCGGGCGCGGCAATGAACTGGCATGCGATCGGTAATGCGCTGTTGTTTCAGGTGACTTGGTTCGCAGCCGTGGTGTGGGGTACACCCGCGGCGCTCGCGGCGATGGTTGCTGTCGTGGTGCAGATTGCGCCGCGGCGTATGCTGCGTGCCGATGCCACGTTGGGCGCGATCCTTGCGGCTGTTGGGCTTGGACTCGACACCGCCTGGATTCATTTCGGTGTGCTCGACTACCGCGGCGCTGCGGTGGCGCCTCTGTGGATCGTCCTGCTCTGGGTTGCAGTGGGTATGTCGCTCAATCACAGCCTGGCGTTTCTGTTGCGCATGCCGCGCTTTGGCGCGTTGTTGGTGGGGCCTGCTGGCGCGGTTTCTTACCTTGCGGGTGCGCAATTCGGGGCCGTAGTGATACCTGACCCTGCGCAATTGGTGTTTGTGGTGCTGACCTGGACGGCGCTGTTCGCAGTTCTGCTCCGTCGCGTCGTCCCATTCGTCAACACTCTGTATTCGGAGGGCAATGTCCATGCAGTTCGCAGTTGATCTGGCAGAACGCGGACGCATCCCGGAGGCGATGATTCGATTTGGCATTCGACGACTCGTCGCAAGCCGGCTGAGCGCCGAATTGCGCGGTTCGCAGGAGAGCCGCGCGGACCGATTCCAGCGACGGCTGACGGCGCTGCGTGACTCCGCGGTGGCGCTGTCCACCGATACCGCGAATCGTCAGCACTATGAAGTGCCCGCCGAGTTCTTCCGCGTCGTCCTCGGCCGACACCTGAAGTACAGCTCCGGGCTTTGGGGCGAGTCGACCGTCGATCTGGATCAGGCCGAGGCAGACATGCTCGAAATGTATGCGCAGAGAGCCGGGTTGCGTGATGGCCAACGCGTGCTGGACCTCGGTTGCGGATGGGGATCATTCTCTTTGTGGGCCGCCGCGCGATTTCCCGCATCGAAGATCGTCGCGGTTTCGAACTCCAGTTCGCAGCGCGATTTCATCGTTGCGCAGACGGAACGACGTGGGCTCGACAACATCACCGTCGTTACGGCGGACGTGAACGCGCTCGACTTCCCGGGCGAGCGATTCGACCGGGTGATCTCCATCGAGATGTTCGAGCACGTACGCAACTACGCGACGCTGCTCAATCGGATCTCGCGCTGGCTGAAGCGCGATGGACGGTTGTTCGTGCACATCTTCTGCCATCGGCAGCTGATGTATCCCTACGAATCGGCGGGCGCTGACAACTGGATGGGGCGCTACTTCTTCACGGATGGGTTGATGCCTTCTGCAGATACCCTGGCTCACTTCAATCAAGACATGCGAATCGACGCGCAGTGGTCCCTGCCGGGTACGCACTATCAACGCACGGCGGCCGCCTGGCTCGAACGGCTCGATACGCACCGTGAGGCGGTTCGCGCTGCACTGGAGCCTGTGTACGACCTGGAAACGCAAGTGTGGATTCAGCGATGGCGGCTGTTCTTCATGGCCTGCGAAGAACTGTTCGGGTACCGTGACGGGCGCGAATGGCAACTTGGGCACTACCTCATGAGCCGCGTGCGGGCACCGTGAAACGTACGGGTGTGCGAGCCCGCCTTGGGCGCGCATTCGCGCTGCAGGTAGCGCTGATCAGTCTGGCCGTGGTCGGCGGGGTGTTTGCGACCGCTTGGATCGTCGAAGACGTGCTATCGCGTGAGGCCTTGGAAGGGGAGTCCCGCCATTTCTGGGAACGCGTCGCTGCGAACCCATCGCATGCGATTCCCGACACCGACAACATGATGGGCTACCTGTCGCAGGCGGCGGACCGGTCAGATGTGCCGGCGCCACTGCGAGGAATCGGCGCCGGCTTCGAGCGGGTCGAGTTCGCCTCGAGTAGCCCCCTCGTACACGTGTCGGACGGGCCGGCTGGACGACTGTATCTGGTGTTTCAGCAGGACGAGGTATCGAACCTGACGCTGTATTTCGGTGTCCTGCCGCTATCGATCATCCTGCTGTTCATCTACGCCCTGTCGTTCGTCACCTATCGGCTGTCCCAGCGGGCCGTGTCGCCGCTCGTACAACTCGCAGCGCGACTCGAGCACTACGACCCGCTCGCGACCAACCAGTCGCTGAGCCTCGATGACCTGCGTGACGATGCCGGTGCAGAAGTTTCGACGATGATCGAATCGCTCGACCAGTTCACGCGACGACTCGAGGAGTTTGTCGCTCGGGAGCGAAACTTCACACGCGATGCCAGCCACGAGTTACGCACCCCACTTGCGGTACTACGAGCGAGTCTGGATCTGCTCGATCGCAACCGCGATAGACCGAAGTCTGATCGCGACGCGCTTGAGCGGATGCGACGGACGATTGCTCAAATGCAGGCGCTGATCGAAAGTCTCCTGCTGCTTGCCCGCGAAGCGGATCTATCGGATCGGCTGGAGCCGAAATCGGTTTCCCGCATCGTCGCCGAACAGATCGATCTGTTCGCGGACCTCGCAATTGCCAATGGCAATCGGGTAAGCGTCAAGGAGGAGGCGCCGCTCCTGGTTGCCGCGCCGAGGTACCTCGTGGCCATTGCGATTGCCAATCTGCTTCGCAATGCGCTCAGCTACACGCGAGGCGGCGAGGTAGAGATCGGGATCTACGCGTCAGGCGTGCGTATCCGAGACACAGGCATGGGGATGTCCGAAGCCGATCGTGCGCGATTGTTCGAGCCTTTCTTTCGCAGCGACGCGGCGCGCGGCGCTAGCGAAGGACATGGCCTTGGCCTTGCGATCGTTTCGCGACTGGCGGAACGATTCGGCTGGCGTCTGACGGTCGACAGCATGCCCGGAAAAGGCACGACCATCGAACTCGACTTCGGTGCGGGCTCACGGCTCGCGGATACGGAAGCCGCGGCCGGGTAGAGTTTCGATCAGTTCTTGCGCGAACGGTTTGTCGATGAGGCGGCGCAGGTTGTACAGGTGACTGCGCAGCGCGTCCGAATCCGGGGGATCCTCCCCCCAGATGGCGCGTTCGATGGCTTCTCTGGGTACCAGATTGGGCGATTCCCGCATCAAGAGCTTCAGGATTTCGAACTGTGTCTTCGAGAGTCGGATCAGTGTGCCCTTGCGGATGACCTCCATCGTTGGCACGTCGAGGGTGAGGTCGCCGACTGCATAGCGATCGACGAAGGCGTCGCTCGACCTTCGACGGATGATAGCCAGCAGGCGCGCTTCGAGCTCCTGCATGTCGAACGGCTTGACCAGATAGTCGTCGGCCCCAACGTCGAATCCCGACAGCTTGTCACCGAGCGCATCGCGCGCGGTGAGCATGATGATGGGGGTCGATAGGTGTGCATCCGAGCGAAGTCGACGGCACACCTCGAGGCCATTGACACCGGGAAGACCGATGTCGAGCACAATCGCATCGTAGCTGTTGGTGACGGCCAGATGCATGGCCGAGAGGCCGTCAGCTGCGAAGTCGACGACGAAGCCGGCGGCTTCGAGATACGCACCTGTGCTCGCTGCCAGTTCGCGGTGATCCTCGACCAATAGCACGCTGTGGTGGCTTGTCATTCCGTGGTGACCGCCAATCGATGACTCAGGTGCGCCTTCACCGTTGGCCACTCCGCCGCGATGATGCTGTACACGCAGGTATCTCGCAGCGTGCCGTTTGCCGCGCGCTGATGATTGCGCAGCACACCGTCGAGCTTGGCGCCGAGCCGTTCGATCGCACGCCGACTCTGGTGATTGAAGAAGTGAGTACGGAACTCGACGGCGATGCAGTCGAGGGCTTCGAAGGCGTGGGTCAAGAGCATCAATTTGCATTGGGTATTGAGTGACGTGCGCTGCACCTGCTTGCGGTACCAGGTGGAACCGATCTCGACGCGTTTGTTCGCGGAGTCGACGTGCATGAAGGTCGTCACGCCGACGGCGCGGCCGTTCTTGTCAATGACAGCGAACGGCAGCATCGATTGTGCCTGCTGCAGTTTCAGACGGCGTTGAATCTCGTCGGCAACGGCCTCCGGCCGTGGCACGGAGGTGTACCAGAGGTTCCACAGCTCGCCATCCTTCACCGCCTCGACGAGGTCGTCGTGGTGCGACGCATCGAGCGGCACCAGGGTTACGCTGTCGCCACGCAGCGTGACTGGTGCGAGCCACGGTTTCGGTTCGGCCATGGTCAGATCACCTCGAGATAGTCGCGGTCGGGCAGCGCTGGATATGGCTTGGTCGGCAGCGCTTGATACCAGTAGGCCACGGATGCGATGTCGTCCTGCAGCGGCAGGTATTGCCGGTCGCGATGCGTGCGCCAGCCGAGGGCCTGAATCGTCACACGCAGATCCGTTTCGAAGCGGATTGGATCCATGATGTGCCAGCGGTACATACCAAAGCGCTGCTGCGATTTGTACAAGCCGTCGGGCCGAATCACTTGCGGCAATCCCGCGTAGGCGGTGGTGAACTCGACGTACGCAGGACCACCGGGTCGGTCACGCTCCATGGTGCCGGGATCGAAATTGTAGGCGCCGCAGAAGTAATCTTCCGTACCGGTGCCGCAGATGGTGGGGAACTCGCCGTCGCCATCGAGAAAGAACTTGATCTCGCCCTCACCCCACCAGCCGGCGTTGTTCACGCCCCAGGCCATGTAGGTGCCCACGTAGTGCCCCGGCCCCGTCACCCCATCGAGGATGCGGTAGACGTCCTTGTAGGGCAGCGGGTTCGTGCGCCGGAACTGGGCGTGGAAGTAGGCTGCGTCTTCGGGGACATCGGTCAGCGCGTAGTTGATCTGGTAATAGACATAGAGCGGTTCGTCGGAACGATTCTCCATCGTGAAGCGCGCGCGCGTGCGAAACGGCATCTCCCAATAGCAGTTGAATGCACGGCCCGGATTGACGCACACCGCGAGTGACGACACCTGCGCGAAGCTCTCCCACCCGCAGGCAAAGAAGTCACCGGTCGGACTTTCGATCGACGGCTGGCTCTGGTCGTCCCAATAGGCGCGCAGAATCGAGTGCCGCCACTTGCCGCGGGCGAGGGTCATCCAGATCTGCTGAATCGCGCCCATGCCTTCGATGTCGGCCAAGGTGAACGTCTGCCCCGGCTGGATAACGATGTAGGGTGAAACCTTCCAGCCCTGACCAAGACCGCGCGCGGCGTTTGCCGCAGGCCCATCGGTCGACATGCCGGCCTTGCCTTTCGCGCCGGTGAAATTCTCCGGGCTGATGGATCGCGACTGCGCCTTCGACAGCCGCGAGAGATTGCCGAGGTTCAGACCCAGACCGGAAAACGCCATGTCCCTGCCCGTTGCCACACACCGAAGGAGCGCCTAACGTACCACGGTCGCCGCCGGATGAGGCTCACCAGTGCATCGTCTGACCGATGTCGAACGGGCGCGCTTCGCGACCGACGGATTCATGGTTCGCGACAGCGCGTTCACCGCAGCAGAGTGCGCGGCGATCGCGGTGCGAATCTCGCGTGGCGCGGCTCATCGACAATCGTTCTTCGCGCAGAAGGCGGGCAGGCAGCTACGTGTTCGACGCTGATCGCGCGCACGAGACTATCATCAAGTGGGAAGGCGACACCGACATCGTGCACGGTATCGAACCACTCGCTCACCTCGACCCGGCAATCGCGGCGAGCGCGAATGTGATGCTCGACTATCACGCCATCGGCGCGTGGACGCCGATGCAGGATGTCGATGAGACGAACGGCTGTGTGTGGTTTCTGCCGGGCAGTCACCTCGGCCCGGTGCTGACGCATCGGCATTGGGGGCACGACCCGGCCGTGCACATTCTCGAACTCGCGGAGCCTCTGGATACGCAAGCGGCGTTGCCGATTCGGATGCGCGCCGGCGAACAGGTGCGTTCGTCATGACACACAACTCGAATCCCGATCTCGGCACGATCCGTCGTCTCGACGGCACGTACGAAGCGCGGCTCGAACGGCATCTCACGCACGACCAGCTCACGGTGTGGGCGATGCTGACGCACCCCGAGAAGCTGGTTGAGTGGCTCGCACCCGGCGCGATCGAGCTGCGCATGGGTGGCAAGGCGAGACTCGACTTCATCGACAGCGGCACGGTGATCGACAGCGCCGTTTCGGCGATCGAAGCGCCGCGTCTGATCGAATACTCATGGAGCTCATCGGGTGAGCCGCTGCGGCCGGTGCGCTTCGACATCGCACCCGACACGGTTGGGACGCGACTGACGTTGACGCTGCGAATTCCCGCAGGGGAAGACATCGCCCGATCGTGTGCCGGTTGGGAAGCGCATCTGGAAATGTTGCTGGCGGCGCTGGAGGGCGTGCCGATCAAGTTTCCCTTCGAGCGCTTCAAGGCAACGCGCAGCCGATATGGAGAGATGGTAGCTTCGCTGCCGTGAGTCGAGGTCAGGAGTAACGATGCAGTTCATCGATCTGTCAGTCGCCATCGAGAACAACGAACACACGGATCATCCCGGCGGTAGCCCGAAGGTCAGCTATCGCACCCACGCACAGACGGCGGGCGGACTTGCGCATTTCTTCGACGGGTTGAAACCGGCGGATCTGCCCGATGGTGAAGGCTGGGCGGTCGAGACAGTTACGCTATCGACGCACAATGGCACCCACATGGATGCGCCGTGGCACTTTCACTCGACCACCGACAACGGCGCGCGGCGCGCGCCATCGATCGACGAGACGCCGCTGGAGTATTGCTTCAAGCCCGGTGTGAAACTCGATTTCCGTCACTTCGATGATGGGTATCTGGTGTCCGCCAAGGACATCGAGCAGGAACTGCAGCGCATCGGTCACGCGCTGGCGCCGCTCGACATCGTGCTGGTCAACACCAGCGCCGGCGCGCACTTCGGCAAGCCGGGTTACGTTGATCGTGGCTGCGGCATGGGTCGGGAAGCGACGCTCTTTCTCACCGAGCGGGGCGTCAGAGTGGTGGGTACTGACGGCTGGTCATGGGATGCGCCGTTCAAACACACCGCCGTGAAATGGCGGCAGTCGCGGGATCCGTCGATCATCTGGGAAGGGCATAAGGCGGGACGCGAGATTCCCTACTGGCAGATGGAGAAACTCCACAACCTCGAAGCCTTGCCCGCGCACGGCTTCACGGTTGCCTGTTTTCCGGTGAAGATCGCCAATGCGTCCGCCGGATGGACGCGTGCCGTTGCAATCGTCGAGTGAGCACATGGTTGAACTGATCAAGCAGGAAAACCTCGCAGGCGATGCGCGCATTGCAGCGCAGGGCTTCGGCCGCATCGCCAAAGTGCGGCCACCGGCGTTCGATCCGGAGCGCGATCGCGCCGCGGCGTGCAGCTACTTTGCAGACAACGGCTTCGTGGTGCTGAAGGGGTGTCTGAGTGCATCGGAACTTGCCGAACTCAATGCGTTCTTTGCGCGCACCCAGGCCGAACGGCCCGAAGCATGGGGACTCGGCGGCCACCGCAAACCGCACCATCGCAATCAGGGACTGATCTTTTCCCAGCCACTACTCGACTACCCCGAACTCGACCGGTTCACTCAACACCCGCGGTCCTATCCGGTTGTTGCCCAGTTGCTCGGAGGTGAAGATCGGGCGCGGTTTTCCGAGTTCAATTTTCGCGAGACGCCCGAGAATGCAGGCGTCGGCACGATGAACTTTCACCACGACGCCGTGGTTGCCGATCGACTGCTGCGCACGCCCTACATGCCGTGCGACTGGATCTGCGCCATTCACTATCTGACCGACGTCGAGCCCGGCACGCCTTCGTTCTGCGTCGTGCCGGGCAGCAACCGCTACGAGACACTCAAGGAGGCGTTCGCGGGCCTGGGCGAGCGGTACCAGGAGGTGCCCCTCTATGGCGCCGCTGGGACCTGCATTCTGTATGACACGGCGACGTTTCATACGCGACTGGACGGCGATGGCATACGCGGTCGGCGGACATGGCATCAGTACTATGCGCGCGGTGGTTGGCTGAAGAGCGCACTGCCGACGACGGATCGCTACATGCGCGCGCCGTCGCCGGTGCTGACCGACTGGAACCTCTTTCCGGAACGGCTTGCGCTGCATCCGGATCCGCAGAAACGGTTGTTCTTTTCCCACTGGAACACGGCGCAAGGCGAATGGGCGGCGTCGGGCTTCGATCCGGCAGTGCGCGCCGCGATGCCCCGAGGCGAGCAGTAGCATGGCGCGGCGGGGCGATTGTGGGAGTGGGCTTGCCCGCGAGTGAGCCCAGGGGTTTCTCAGTTCGCGCCCAAGCGTCTCAGGGCAGTTCGCGGTGCGCGCTGGACTCGGTCGATGTGCGCTACTGCATGCCCCCACCGGTCGCGGCGAAGTAGTCGGCCAGACGCCGGCCCGCTTCATCGGGATAGACCGAGTTCAGGGTGCGCGCGCCACCGATGCGATCGATGCGGAAACTGCGGAAGTCGCTACGCAGCTCGCACCAAGCGCCCACGGTCCAGCTGTTGCCCCAGTAGGCGAGAGCCAGCGGCCAGACGATGCGCTCGGTCGTGTCCCCGGCGCGGTCGCGATACTCGAGGTAGAGCCGCGCGCGGCGATTGATGGCTTCGCGGACGTCGCCGAGCATCTCCGTCGTCGCCTCCGACATGCGCAGGTCGGGGACCACCAGGCGGTGTGAGGCGAGCTGCGGTCGCAGCCGTTCTGGCAGCACGGCATCGACTTTCGCCAGCACCCGATCCGCGGCGAGCGCCATCTCCTTGTCGCCCCACGAGCGGGCCACATCGGCGCCGAACACCAGCGCCTGCAGTTCGTCCTCATCGAACATCAGCGGCGGGATCTGAAAGCCCCGCCGCATGACGTAGCCGACCCCGGCTTCACCTTCGACCGGCACGCCGGAACCGACCAGGTCCTGGATGTCCCGGTAGATGGTGCGCTCGGAGACTTCCAGCCGCTCGGCCAGGGTCTTGGCAGTGATCGCCCGGCCCCGCCCGAGGAGGAGCACGATCTGAAACAGGCGGTCGGCGGGTCGCATGCCGGCATGCTACCACCCTACCTGCCAAGCGATACGCATGCTCCTGACACAACGATGTCAGTAGTGGCGTGAATTCTGGCCGCTGAGGAGATGTCTCCTGTCATCACGGTGTCAGGAGGGGTGGCGTAAGGTGACGTCGTCTGTCACGGAGAACGGAACATGAATCAGCCTCGATGCCCACTCGAAACGATCACGCGACCACGTCCGCTGCGCAACGGCCTGCGCCGTTGGTTCGCAAGCTACGTACGGATGCGCGAGTTACGCTATCAGTACCTCGTCGCAGTACTCGATGGCGCGCCGTTGCCGCGGCCGGATGTCGCCGGCACGACCTGCACCCGGGAGGTCCCATGAGCGATTCGGATCTGGTCGGGGGCTGCCAGTGCGGCGCGGTGCGTTACCGCATCAGCGGTGAGCCCGTGGTCACGGCAATGTGCCACTGTTCCACCTGTCGGCGCGCCCATGCGGCACCTGCGGTTGCCTGGGCCATGTATGCGCAGGCGCAAGTATCGTTTTCGAAGGAGATGCCAACGGCGTACGAGTCCTCGCCCGGGGCGAGGCGCTCATTCTGCGGGCGCTGCGGGACCCAGATTGCGTTTACCGGGGATATGCTGCCCGGTCTCATCGATATCGCCATCGGCAGTCTCGATGACCCGGCGCGGATGGCGCCTGCGGTTCACATCTGGGACTCGAAGCGCTTGCCGTGGATGCAACTGGCGGATGACCTGCCGCGATTCCCGGAGTTTCCCCCGACCCCGCCGTGAGTTGGATGGACCGGCGGCGTGCGCGACAATGCCTTGAATCATTGCGCGCGAGGATCAAATGGCAGATTCGCCACAGCAACGCATGCTGCCGCTGCTCACCGGCCACTGGATTTCCCAGATGCTGTTTACCGTGGCGCAGCTGGGCGTTGCCGATGTGCTCGGTAGCAAGGCGCTCGCGCCGGATGTCATTGCATCGAAAGTGGGCGCCGATCCCGCGTACCTGCAGCGCGTCCTGCGCGCACTGGCGAGCGTCAGCGTGGTCGAGGAGGACGCCAAAGGTCGTTTCAAGCTCACGGAGACCGGACAGACACTGCGTCGTGACCGCCCGGGCAGTTTGCGCGACTTCGCGTTGATGATCGTGGCGCCGTACAACTATCGGCACTGGATGCGCTTGACCGAGGCGGTCCAGAAAGGCGCGACCGCATTCGATCTCGAGTTCGGAATGCCGATCTTCGAGTATCTGGCTCAGCATCCGGACGATGATCACCAGTTCTCGGCGTCGATGGCGAGTATCTCTGGCACGGAGAACGAGGTCGTGGCGCGCGCTTATCCGTTCTCCAAACTCGGCCTGCTGGTCGATGTGGGCGGGGCGCACGGACACCTCTTGGCAACGATTCTGCGCCGTCACAAGAAGCTGCGCGGTGTGTTGTTCGATCAGCCGCAGGTGGTTGCGAGCGCCGCCTCCAGTGGATTCGTCACCGCACCCGGTGTGCGCGAGCGATGCGAGATCGCTGGCGGCAGCTTCTTCGAGCACGTGCCGCCCGGTGCCGACGCCTACATCATGAAGTACATCATCCACGACTGGGACGACGACAAATCGGTGACCATCCTGAGGCATTGTCGCGATGCGATGGCGGTGAACGGTCGCGTGCTCGTCGTCGAACGAGTCATCAAGCCCGGCAATGGAAAAGACTGGAGTAAGTGGCTCGACATCAACATGATGGTCGGGCCCGGTGGCCAGGAGCGCACGCGCGCGCAGTTCGCGACGTTGTTCGAGCGCGCGGGTCTCAAGCTCGCCAAGGTTTATCGTACCGAATCGCCCGTGTCGGTGCTCGAAGCCGTGCCCGTCTAGTCACCTCAACGATACGACAATCTCTGGAGCAGTCAGATGTCCGAGTCCGATCCAAGCAAGCAGTGGGATAACGAGCGCACCAACAAAGACTGGCGCGAAGCGTGGCGCATCGACGTCGATCAGGATCCACGCACGATCCCGCTTGCGAAACTGAACCCGGCGCACGGTGATCTGTTCGCCGCCAATAAGGCATTGCCGTACTTCGAGCGCTTGCGCGCTGAAGCACCGGTGCATTACTGCGAGGACAGCCAGTTTGGCCCGTACTGGTCGATCACCAAGTTCGACGACATCAAGTACGTGGATTCGAACCACGAGTTGTTCTCGTCGGACATCAGGAATGGGGGCATCCGTCTTGGCGGCCGACCGGTCGAGGCAGAGCCGGACCCGATGTTCCATCTGCCCATGTTCATCATGGAGGATCCGCCGAAGCACGATGAGCAACGCAAGGTCATCGCGCCGATGTTCACGCCGCGACATCTGGTGACGCTCGAAGCGCTCATTCGGGAACGGGCCGGCAGGATTCTCGACGAACTGCCCGTGGGTGAAGATTTCAATTGGGTGCGCAGCGTTTCGGTGGAGCTCACCGGTCAGATGCTCGCAACCCTGTTCGATGTGCCCCAGGAAGACCGGCACAAACTCATTCACTGGTCCGATACGGTCGAACGCATTGGCGATCCCGACTACTTCGAAACGCCGCAGCAGGCCTTTGCCGAATTGTGGAAGTGCTGGGAATATTTCGATGCCGTGTGGAAGGAGCGCGTGGCGCGTAACGAACCGGGGCAGGATCTGATTTCGTTCCTGGTGCACGGCGAGTCGACCAGGAACATGTCGCCGAACGAGTTTCTCGGCAACATGCTGCTCTTGATCGTTGGTGGCAATGACACGACACGCAACTCCATCTCCGGCGGGGTGCTCGCGCTCAATCAGCACCCGTCGGAGTACGAGAAGTTGAATCGTGATCCGAGCATCATTCCCAACATGGTGTCGGAGATCATCCGCTGGCAGTCGCCGGTTGCACACATGTGTCGCACGGCGATGGCCGATACGGAGATTCGCGGCCAGAAGATCAGGAAATTCGACAAGATCGCGATGTGGTACGTCTCCGGCAATCGCGATGAAGAGTCGATTGATGACGCGAACCGATTTCTGATCGACCGCGCCAACGCGCGCCAACATCTCTCGTTTGGATTCGGCATTCACCGCTGTGTCGGTAACCGGCTGGCCGAGATGCAGCTGAAGACCATCTGGGAAGAGATCATCAAACGCTTCTCCCGCGTCGAAGTGGTTGGTGAGCCGAAGTATCTCAACTCGAGCTTCATCCGCGGCATCACGGATCTACCCGTGCGCGTGCACCGGAAGTAGCGCCGTCGATGCGTGGGTTGATTGCAGTCGTGGCGATCCTCGCGAGCGGGTTCGCCGTCGGCGCTGACAGCACATTGACTGGGCCGAAAACGGCGCCGATGGGCAGCAGCGTCGCGATCGGTTGGGACGGGCCGGTGGCCGCCCAGGATTTCATCAGCATCGATACCGTTGGCGCGCCCGACCGGCTGTACGGCGCTTATGCGTACCCGGCGAAGGGACTGCCCGTAAGCATCACCGTCCCGGAGGTGCCCGGCCCCTATGTGATCCGCTACCACCTCGCGGCCGACTACGCGGTCGTGGCGAGTCTGCCGATCGAAGTGACGGCGGTCACGGCAGAACTGACCTTTGCGGCCGAAGTCGAGGCGGGCGGCAGTCTGTCCGTGCAGTGGCAGGGGCCGGGTCATCGTACCGACTTCATCAGCATCGATGCCGTCGGTGCCGAGGATCGTAAGTACGGTTCCTACGCCTATCCCCACAGCGGAAATCCCGTGACGATCCGCGCGCCTGACGCAGCCGGGCGCTATGAAGTGCGCTACCACCTCGGCGGCAGCTACGCGGTGATCGGCCGAGGCCCGCTCGTGGTCGGTGGGACGCAAGCGACGCTCTCCGCACCGGACAGCGCAACAGCGGGCAGTAGGCTTGCCGTGCAGTGGGATGGGCCCGGCCATGCCCAGGATTTCATCAGTATCGATGGGATTGGCGCACCCGATCGTCAATACGGGCCGTATGGCTATACCGCTAAAGGTAATCCCGCCGAGCTACGTGTTCCTGATGAGCCCGGCAACTATGTGATCCGTTACCACACTGGCCAGAGCTACGCGGTGCTCGGCACCCGACCCCTCGAAGTGCTGCCGCCAACGGCCTCGATCACAGCCCCGGCTGAAGTCGTGGCGGGTCAGGTGTTCGAAGTGACGTGGGAAGGCCCGAACAACGAAGGTGACTTCGTGACCCTTGTGCCAGTCGCGACCGAACAGAACCGTTGGGGTAACAGCAACGGCTATACGGTGCGCGGCAATCCGGTACGACTGCAGGCCGACGCCGAGCCGGGTGCCTATGAACTGCGCTATCTGATGGGGCAGAGCTACCGACAGCTCGCGAGCGCGCCGATCACGATCACGGCCGATACCACATCTGGTTCTCTGCGTGTGTTGACGGCTGCGGGTCAATCCGCATCTGCATTCGCTGCGATCGAACTGGTCGTGGACGCATCGGGCAGTATGCTCGCAAGGGTGGAAGGGCAGCGACGTGTCGACATCGCCAAGCGCGCACTGAGCCAGATGCTCGTGGACATTCCACCGAGTGCGCACCTGGCAATGCGGGTATTCGGCGCGCGCGAAGCCGAATCGTGTCGCACGGATCTCGAGTTGCCGCTCGCGCCGTTCGATTCCGCCGCAGTGCAGGCGCGCATTGACGCGATCGAACCGAAGAATCTCGCGCGCACACCGATTGGCGCATCGCTCCTCGCAGTGAAGAACGATCTGGCCGGCGTCACCGGCGCGTCGCTTGTGCTGCTCGTAACTGATGGTGAGGAAACCTGTGATGGCGATCCGCTCGGCGCGATCGCGGAGTTGCGCGCGGCGGGCCTCGATGTGCGCGTGAACATCGTGGGCTTTGCCATCGATGAAGTCGGTCTGAAGGAGACATTTACCACCTGGGCGCGCGCCGGCGACGGCAGCTATTTCGATGCACGTGGGGCTGATGAACTGTCTGCCGCGATGCGTGCCGCCCTCGGTGCGACCTTCGAGGCCGTTGATGGCACGACCGTCGTTGCCGCCGGCGCCATGGGCGCAACCGTGTCCGTGCCGCCGGGCAG
>JBGSQB010000158.1:0-9351 GCA_041738285.1 Pseudomonadales bacterium
CCCTGTGTGCGCTGCCCACCGTCCTGACGTCGACCTGGCGGCCCGGCATCGAACGCAGCGCCGAGGAACGCGGCGCGCCGGCGCAGCGCCTCGCGCGTCATCTCTTCCTCACTGCGACTACGGCGCCGACCGGCAAGGAAGTTCGCGTGATGGGCATTGGCGATGCGCTGGTGAGCAAGCGTCGAGCGGCGTGGGAAGGCTGGTATGCCGGCGTCGCCCGGGCGCGTTGGGGCAGCGCCTTCTGGCACACAATTGCGTGGAGCGTGTTCGGTGCCGGATTCGTTGGGGCAGTCGTATTCACCGCGTGGGGACTCGAGGCATCACCCGGTAACGTGCTGCTGGTACTCGCCGCCGGCTCGCGGCTGTCGGCGTACATCGGTGCCACCGTCGGTGAGATCGGATTCTTGCGTGGCATCTGGATGGATGGGTCGCGCCGCATGGCCTGGCTCGAAGACTACGCCGATCGCGTTGCTGCAAAGGGTGACCTGCCCGTGCCGGACGTACTCACTCGGGGCATCGAGTTCGAGCACGTTTCATTCAGCTATCCAGGCAGCAACAAGCGCGTGCTAGAAGATGTGAGCTTCGCGCTCGCACCTGGCTCGGTGGTGGCGATTGTCGGCGAGAACGGCGCCGGCAAGACGACGCTGATCAAGCTCTTGTGCCAGATGTACCAGCCCACATCCGGTCGCATCCTGATCGACGGCGCCGATCTTGCGCGACTACCGGCACCACAGTGGCGTCAGCGACTGGCTGGCGCGTTCCAGGACTTCTTCCGCTTCGAGTTCAGCGCGCGCCATAGCGTGGGTGTTGGCGACGTACCGCTGATCGACGATGACGGCGCGGTTTGTCGTGCGGTTGAGCGCGCCGGTGCGGATGATGTGGTGCGGCATCTGACCGCCGGGCTCGAAACCCAGCTCGGCCCGACCTGGCCCTCGGGTGTCGAAGTGAGTTTCGGCCAGTGGCAGAAGCTCGCGTTGGCGCGCGGCTTCATGCGGGCGAATCCGCTGCTGCTGATCCTCGATGAACCGACCGCGGCGCTGGACGCAGAAACCGAGCATGCATTGTTCGAACGTTACGCGGCTGCTGCGCGGGGTGACAACGACGACGACAACGGCCGCATCACCGTGCTGGTGTCACATCGATTCAGCACGGTTCGCATGGCGGATCGCATCATCGTGATGGATGGTGCGCGGGTGGTGGAATCGGGCACTCATCGGGACTTGATGACGCGCGATGGCACGTACGCGCAGTTGTACAACATTCAAGCTGCGGCCTATCACGCGCCCTCGCACCACACGTCAGCCAGCGAGCGTGACCGCAACGCCGCCAACAATCAGTAACGCGACGCCAAGTATTCGAGGCGGGTTCAGCGGTTCCTTCAACAGCCACACACCGAGCACCACGGCGGCGACCAGGCTCAACTGGCGCAGTGCGCCGACGTAGCTCGCCTTGGCGTGCATCAACGCATACAGCACGAGCAGATAGGTCGCGGTGTTGAGCACCGCCACCTGAACGACTTTGCCTCGATGGGCGTTCCAACTCGAGCGCGCCTGCACCCGTCGGCGCATCAAGAGTGGCACGTAGGCGAGGGCGATGATGCAGTTGTACCCATACAGGTACAGGAATGGATCCAGACTCGCGATGACGAATTTGTCCCAAACCGTGTAGCCCGCAAGCGTCAGCGCACCCAGTAGCGCAAAGGCAATGCCAGCGAACATGCCGCGCTGGCGTCGCAGGCCGATGCCCGAGGAAAGGATTACGCCCACCGTAACGAGCACCAACGCAAGCACGCCCAAACCGTCGATGGTCTCATCGAGCAACAAGTAGGCAATGACGGGCAGGAACAAAGTGCTCGTGCGTGAGATTGGATAGGCGATGCCGAGATCTATTCGCGCATAGGCACTGGCAAGCGCGACGTAATTGAGCCCCACCAGCGCAGCGCCGCCGAGAATGTAGAGCGCTGTCTCGGGCGGCCAGGCGTAGTTCCACGCGAGCAGTACGAACAGCGGCAGATAGACACCAATCTCCACCCACTTGGACAATCCAAAGAAGGCATGATCGGCGCCCGCGCGTTTCGCCAGGTAATTCCACCACGCATGCGACAGCGTCGACACCAGGACCGCAGTGATGGGCAGCGCGTCCACGCGAAACGCCGCTTGCCTGACTACGCCGCTAAGTCAGCGTCAGGCCGCGATCTGAATCGTCGAGTAGGGAACCCCAAGTGCTTCGGCAACTGCCGCGTGCGTGATCGCGCCGCGGTGCACGTTCAGACCGGCTGCCAGATGCGGATCGGCGCGCAGCGCTGCCAGCCCCGAGTCGGCCAACGCCTTGACGAAGGGGAGTGTCGCGTTGTTGAGCGCAAGCGCCGAGGTATGTGCGACGGCGCCGGGCATGTTGGTTACGCAATAGTGAACGACCCCCTCTTCGACGTAGGTCGGGTCGCTATGGGTCGTGGGCCGGCTGGTTTCGAAGCAGCCGCCCTGGTCGATCGAGATGTCTACCAGCACGGAGCCATCGCGCATGGCTTTCACCATGTCGCGCGACACCAGCCGTGGCGCCGCCGCGCCCGGCACGAGTACTGCGCCAATGACGAGGTCCGCCTTGGTGACGTGATCGCGCACAGTTTCGGGATTGGCCATGACGACGCGCAGTGCAGAACCGAACCGATCAGCGAGCCAGCGCATGCGGGCGACGGACTTGTCGAGCACCGTGACGTCGGCCTGCATGCCGAGCGCGATCAGGGCGGCATTGGTGCCTGCCATGCCGCCACCGAGAATCACCACCTTGGCCGGCGCGACGCCCGGCACACCACCGAGCAGTTTGCCGATGCCGCCGGCTTCCTTTTCGAGGCAGCGCGCGCCGACTTGCACCGACATGCGGCCGGCGACTTCACTCATCGGCGCCAGCAGCGGCAGGCCGCCACTGCTCGAGGTCACGGTTTCGTAAGCGATCGCGCTTGCGCCGCATGCCATCAGCGCCTGGGCCTGGGCCTTGTCCGCCGCCAGGTGCAGGTAGGTGAACAGGATCTGACCGGGCTTGAGCATGGCGCACTCGGCCAGTTGCGGCTCTTTGACTTTGACGATGAGGTCGCTGCCATCGAAAACCTTGGCCGCCGTCGGCGCGATGCTCGCCCCGGCCTTGCGATATTTCTCATCGGCAAAGCCGATGCCCATGCCGGCGCCG
This sequence comes from Pseudomonadales bacterium, assembly GCA_041738285.1. Classification (GTDB taxonomy): domain Bacteria; phylum Pseudomonadota; class Gammaproteobacteria; order Pseudomonadales; family Azotimanducaceae; genus SZUA-521. Next base: position 3,184 of record JBGSQB010000158.1, read on the forward strand.
GTCTCGATGATCACGCTGTGACCGTCATCCACCAGTTCCTCGACGGAACCCGGCGTCAGACCCACCCGATACTCGTGAACTTTGATTTCCTTCGGAACACCGATACGCATGGCGAAGCCTCGATTGGATCTGCGCATAGCCTAAGCGTCCGTCCGGGGCACTTCCTTGCGATCTCCCGTCAAATTGACGATATTTCGCAATAAATAATGTTGAAACAGTGATATGGCGCAAGAATCTGCGGATATCGACCGAATTGACCGGGCGATCCTCCATGAGCTGCAGCTGGAGGGCCGATTGACCAACGCAACCCTTGCCGAACGGGTCCGGTTGTCGGAGTCGGCCTGCCTGCGGCGGGTGCGGGCGCTCGAGGGCAATGGCCTGATTCGCGGCTATGTCGGCCTGGTCGATCAATCGAGTGCGGGCTATCCGGACAACGTGTTCGTGCGCATCACCCTCACCAGTCAACAGCAGGACGACCTGGCGCTGTTCGAAGCGGAGGTCAAGAAGGTCCCCGAGGTGATGGAGTGCTACCTGATGTCAGGGGATGCGGATTACCTGCTGCGCGTGATCGTGGCCGATGCCCGCGACTACGAGCGCGTGCACAGCCAGCACCTGACCCGGCTGCCCGGCGTGGACCGGGTGCACTCGAGCTTTGCGCTGCGCACGGTGATCAAAAAGACAGAGATTCCGGTGCGATAGGGACAGTTTCACTTGTTCAGGTTCCCTGTCCCCCGATTTCTCAGATCAACTCCGCCGCCGTCAGATTGAACTCCTTCATCACCGCATCGGCGTAGTCGATGCGCCCGGTGAAGGTCTTCGAATCGCCGTGGCACAGCCGCAGACATGCCTCGGCCATGTGCTCCACCGGCGTCACGCGATCCTTGTTGGATTCGTTGATGAGCCGGTGATGCATGACCCCCGGGGTGGCCACCAGCCCGGGCGAGATGACGTTCACCCCAATCCCGAATTCATAGGTCTCCTGGGCGAGTCCGGTGGTGAACCGTTCGAGGGCTGCCTTGCACATGCCGTATACCGTGCCACCGCGCCCAGCCAGGGTTTTTACGGGATGGATGGCCGCATGGGACGAGATGTTCAGGATTCGACCGCGCCCCGCTGCTTTCATGTCCGGCAGCACCATTTGCGACAGTTCGAAGGGCGCCCACACCTGCACCTGCATCATCAGATCGAAGCGTCGCTGCGGAAACTCTTCAACCGCAATGAAGTAGGTGATGGCGGCATTGTTGACCAGAATGTCGACCGCGCCGAATTGCGCCTTCGCCGCATCGATCAACGCTCTGCGGTCCTCGGCGCTCGCAAGATCCGCACGCACCGCAATCGCTTCGCCGCCAGCCGCTTTGATGCGGTTGACCGTCTCGGTGATCGTGCCCGGCAGATAGTGTTCATCCGCCTCGACCGTGCGCGCGCTCACCACCACCCGGGCACCAGCCATGGCAAACCGGCGCGCGATCGCTTCGCCAATGCCGCGGCTGGCGCCGGTCACGACCGCCACCTGTCCCGCGAGCACGCCGTTCTTGTCGATTTTCGTCATCTGGCCTCCCTGTTACGCCGCGATGATAGCGCGCCGGTCGGGGCGTATGATTCCCTTCGATCGTCCATGGAGAACACACTTGCGTTCCGCACCGTTGTTCGCCGCAGTTTCGATCCTGTGCGGGTCGAACGCTGCTGGCGCCGCCGACTCGACTTTCGGCACGACCAACGCGCAGGCGTGCTATGACGCCGCCACCTACGACCCCACCGGCGGCGACGTTCGCACCTGCACCACGGCCATCAAGAACGACAACCTGACCCGCACCGACCGCGCAGCGACACTGTCCAATCGCGGGATCATCTGGTCTGCCAGGGGTCGACTCGACCGCGCGCTGGCCGATCACAACGCGTCGATCGACGTCGATGCGCGCTCACCGCGCGCCCACGTCAACCGCGGCAACGTGCACTACAAGAGCGGTCGCTTCGGCGACGCCATCGCGGATTACGACCGCGCCGTCGCCCTGTCAGGCGGCAAGCTCGCGGTGGTCTTCTACAACCGGGCGCTCGCGTACAAGGCGAACGGCGACGGCAACGCCGCACGCGCCGACATCGATCGCGCGTTGTCGCTGGCACCAGGCAATGAGCAATACTTGAATGCGCGCAGTCTGCTCGACTGAAGCGTCATGACGCGCCTCGATAGATCCGCTCACTGCGCCGTCCGAGTCCAGTGAGCACTTCGTAACTGATGGTGCGGGCGAGCGCCGCAACTTCATCGATCGGCACGGCATCGCCGATGAGCTCAACCCAATCGCCGATCGCGATCTGACCTGCGACTTCACTGGCGTCGAGCACCACGAGATCCATCGACACGCGGCCTGCATACGGCACACGCGCGCCATGCACAGCGGCAACACCAAGATTGCTGAGCAGCCGCGGCACACCATCGGCATAACCGGCGCCGACCACCGCCAGCAGTCGCTTGCCGCGAGCGCGGTAACTCGCGCCGTATCCGACGGTGTCATCGTGGGCCACGTCCTTCAGTTGCAGCACTTTGGCTTCGAGCCTCACCACGCACGCCATCGGATTGACACGATCCACGAACGGATTGCCGCCATACAACGCAACACCGGGGCGACACAGGTCACCTGCTACAGACGCGTGCGTCAGGATGGCAGCAGAATTCAGCATGCTGCCGCTCACCCTCGGGAAGCGCTCGCGCACGCGCTCGAAGCGCTCGTATTGCAGCGCGTTGCGCGGATGTTCCGGTTCGTCGGCACAAGCGAGGTGACTCACGAGCAGCACCACGTCGAGCCCAGATGTGTCGATCGCGTCGATGGTCGCATGATCGAAGCCGAGACGATTCATCCCGGTATCGATGTGCAGCGCAACCGGATGTGAGCGGTGGCGCCAGGGCGCGAGTTCAGCTTCGTGGTTGAGTACAGGAATTGCGCGCGCATCGACAACTGCCTGCGCGCTCACCGCATCTGCGCCGGCAAACACGTAGATCGTCGGATCGGAGAATTCCCGGCGCAGTGCCTGCGCTTCCGCAACGGTTGCAACGAAAAACGCCCCGCACCCTGCGCCGAGCAGCGCATCGACCACGGCGAGGCTGCCGATGCCGTATCCATCGGCCTTGACGACGGCGCCGCACGCACCGGGCGCGGCGGCGGCAGCGAGCAACCGATAGTTTGCCGCCAGCGCACCGAGATCGATGATGAGGCGACTCGTCACGCCCGTGGTAGCGCTGATGTCAGCGCTCGCCTCAATTCAGGCTGTTGATGTAGGCCACCACATTGTTGATCGCCTTGTCGTCGGCGAGCATGCTCGCCATCGGCCGCATCTGCATACCGTAGGTGTCCTGGGGATGGGCGCCGCGCAGACCTTTCTTGTAGTTCTGCAATTGACGCACGAGGTACCAATCGTCCTGGCCTGCGAGCTTGGGACCGTTGAGCGCCACCAGGCCCTCTGCCTTCTGGCCATGGCATGCCGCGCAGGTCGCATACAACGCCTTGCCCGCCGCCGCATCGCCCTGCACGGTCACTGCAGGCTTCACTACCGGGAACGTGCCGACGTATGCAACCAGGTCTGCAATGGCGGCTGCATCGGCGAGTTGCATGGCCATGGGACGCATCTGGGCGCCGAACATGTCGCCCGGCGCCGCACCGCGCACGCCGTTCTTGAAGGCGCTGAGCTGGCGCTCGAGATACCACGGTTCCTGACCCGCAATCTTGGGAGAGTTCATCGCCTGGTTGCCGGCACCGGCGGGACCATGACACGCGGCGCAGACCGCATACAGGGTCTTGCCCTTGGCGGCGTCACCAGCGGCGGCGGGCAACGTCACACACGACAATGCGACGACGACGGCGATCAATAGACTTCTCATGCGAACACTCCTGCCGCTGGCAACGGGTATTTTGATTTGGCTGACGGCGGGATGCCGCTGGCCGACCTTATTTTCTCTTTGCGCGCACCCGGCTGAACAAACGCCACTGCGATGCGGGCCCTTCGTCGCTTCTACGTTCGGCCTGCCGCCGGTCGATCGCAAGGCCACCACGGCGCGCGTATCGCTCGAGCAGTCGGTAGACCCCACGACGCCGGTCAACTGGAGTCCTGCGATCGTCACCGTTACGACCTTCTGACTGCGCGCTCGAATAATCGGCCCACGCGGAATCGTCCATCAAGCAACGGTCCATCCTTCGGGACCGCCACAATATACCCCGGTGCGTCCGATTATTCTGCCTGTGGAATCCCGTTAGTCGGCGCGAATCTCGATGTCGCCCGACAACGCACTGACCTGGATGAGTCCGCCGCCGTCCCCGATGGTGGTCTGCAATTGCTCCCCCGGCCCGCGACCACGCACCACCTTGGCTTCACTCAGGCTGTTGTCAATATCACCCGAATGGGTCGCCACAGCGACCCGTGCATGCACGGCGCCCGCAAGCGACACCTTAATGTCACCGCTGGTGGACTCGATCTCGACTTCGCCATCCGCGGCAAGCGCAGTGGTGAGCGTGAGATTGCCCGACACCGCCGCTAAGCGGCCCCGACGCAGCACCCCGCCATTGCGAACCGCTACGTCTCCGGAGACCGACTCGGCTTCGAGGCGGTCGGTCGAAACATCCGCTTCGACATCACCGCTGACGCTGTCGAAGTCTGCTTCGCCTCCCACATGACGGGCCGTGATGTCGCCCGACACGGTTGCGATCGACAAGTCGCCGCCGCCAGCGGCGACATCCACCGTCCCGCTCACAGTGCGCGCGCGGACACCACCGTCCACGTCCCGCAACGAAAAGTCCGCCGACACGTGATTTGCCCGAACGCGGGATGCGCGGGGCACCGAAACAGTGATCCGCGTGCCTTCCCCGCGGCCAACCCGCGACTCCAGCCGATCCTCGATGCGTACCAGGTCGCCTTCGCGAACGAACACGAACTCGACCGATTTGTCGTCGCGCGTACCTTCGACCCGCACAGCAGGCTCATCCCATCCGACGACCGTCACAGCGCCACGCACCACGTCGACTGCGACTTCACCGGCAGCTGCGGCATCGATCATCTGATCGACGCGCTCTCCGGCCGAAAGCGATCCCGACACGAGCACCAGTGATCCGGCGAGGGTCTTCCATTTCATGTTGCGTTCCTCTGTCATCCTCACACCTCAGACGCAGGGACGTCAGATTCGGTTTGCATCGCGTGTGTCGACATTCCGCTTGCCTGCTGCAGGAGATCGAGTTCACGCTGCAACACGAATCGCAGCATGCCAACGAGGATTGCATCATCGGGATCGAGTTCGAGACTCGCTCTCAGCTGCGCTTGCGCAGTTCTCAGAACGACGAGATTGCGATCGATCTCAGCGGCAATTTCATCATTGGCGTCTGCACGCCGCGCCGACCAAATGGCCTCATGGCTCGCACCAGCTGCGTGATACGGAACAACCACGGCGTCGATCGTGGCACGCACGTAGTTCGCCTGCTGCGCCTGCAGCCGATAAGACTGATAGGCAAACAGCGCTGCGGCGCCGCTCAGCAACACGCTCGCTGCCACGGCCAAGGACAAGGTCCGAGATGCACGTGCTGGGCGTGCGATTCGCGCGAAGATGCCAGGCCACAGATTTCGCGGCGGCGACATCTGCCTCGGCAGTCGCGCAATTTCATCGTCGAGCCATCGCGGGCGCGCGTCATCGTTCATTGCAGCATCTCCCGTAGCAGACTGCGCGCGCGATGCAGTTGCGCTTTGCTGGTCCCCACCGCCACCCCGAGCGCGGCGCCCGCCTCTTCATGGCTGTAGCCCTCCAGATCAACCAGAACGAACACCTGCCGGGCACGGGTCGGCAGCCGTGCAATCGCTGCATCCAGGTCGCGCGCAAGACCGGGTGTCTCGCGCGCCGCATCCTCGGGCAGCACGTCTATGTCGATCGCGAATCGTCCGAACCATGGCGCGCGCCGCCGCCGCTGCGACACGGCGGTGTTGACCGCGAGACGATGCAGCCATGTGGACAGGCGCGCGTCGCCGCGAAACTTGCCGAGGTTGCGCCAGGCCTTGACGAACACTTCCTGCACCAGATCTTCGGCCAGCGCGCGATCACCAGACAGCCGCACGCACAGCGCATAGACGCGGCCGTGGTGAGCTTGGTAGAGCGACTCGAATGCAGCAGTGTCGCCGCGCTGCGCACGCGCGATCGCG
>JBGSQB010000166.1:0-10618 GCA_041738285.1 Pseudomonadales bacterium
GGCGCCGCGAAGCGCTTCGTCGCGCATCCGAGCTCGGTCTTGGGCGCCCGCGTCGTACCAGTACGCAGTGCCGCCCTGCACATGCGCGATGTACCGCGTGGGGCGCGGACTCAGCGTTGCATGGGGGCTGATGGTGCCGACGCGCGTCGAGTCCACTGGCAGCGTTGGCAATGCTGGGACAGGTGTTGATGGCGCTGGCGCGCCCGGGGCCGTTGCACCGATCGACAAGGGCGCCAAGAACACTGTGAGCCAGATAACGAGTGAACGTGACACGACTGAACCTCCGCCTTTCCTGATGGATGACGGTAGAGCGGCCGCTGCGCAAGCGCATCACATGAACCTGCGATGACGGGTGGCATCGTCGAGCTTCACGATCTGGGCGCACAGGTAGAGGAACTCGCCATGTCAATCGTTCGAAGGCTGATCGGGTTATCTCTTGCGTCAATCAGCTCCGCAGCGTTTGCGGCAATTGACACCTTCACGCTCGATCATCTGAGCGGACCCTGTGCAGCTGCGCACTTTTCGTCCTCGCACTTTCAGTGGAACGGACGAAGCCGGATCTCGATTGCCACTGACGAGACCGTGCGCGTCGTGATGTATGGTCACGGCGCGGACCTGGCCACAGATGCAACGGGCCCCAACATGTATGAATGGATCAGCGCCAAAGGGCGTACGGTCGACTATCCGGGTGTTCCGATGATCGCTGGTCAGAGCGTCCCCAAGGGCTACGTTGTGGTCGCAATGCGAGCCGAGCCACAGCATGGCACTGGCGATCGCACGGTCACGGTGAGATGGTCGACTGGCTCCGAAACGATCCCCGTCCGAGTTGTAGCGGACTGCCAGAACCTGACGAGTGCACCGTACCGCATGGCGATGGCGCCCGGTACCAGCATCTACCATCCGGGCGGTGCGCCGCCGACGACATGCAAGGATTCCAATCCGGCGGCGCCGCAATGTGATTGAGGGTGTGGGCTCGTACCCATGCGGCTGGGCCGCATGGGTGGTGACCAACGAGAAACGTTCAGCCGGTTACGATCGGTGGCACGAGTTCCGATCCGACAAGTCCCATCGATGCTACCTTGATCATCGCGAGGACAAAGCTGGGATGCTCGATGCACACCACGCCGTCCGCGAAGCTGTCAGTGAACGACTCATGCCAGGCGAGCTGCGCTGAGATTGCGGTACCGTAGATCAGGACCAGGATGATGAACGCCAGGAGGATCGCAGCTGCCTGCACTGCGATCGCAGTGGTTCCGCCAGCCGCAGCGACCGCGGCCACCGCTGCGGGCGCCGCGGTAACTCCCAGAGTCGTCGCAAACGCCGCGAACTCTGCGCTCAGCGCTGCGAGCACGCCGAGTGCTGCGGCCCAGGAACTCACAATTTCGCCGCCAACGTTCGTGATTGCCAGAGCGCGCGCGCACTTTGCGGATATGCAGACACGGACGCCGTATGGGATGGCAACGCTGCCTCTGCCAATCTGCAGTGGAGGTTTGAACTGTGCGAGGCTCCAAGTGCCACCGAGCAGGCACTCGCCAAGGGGACCTAGGAATCCCGTCAGGTCATCGAGCAACTTCTTTGCGTCAGAGATCGCGTCTGCCCCAAAAGCCTGCGCCGGTTGAGGAAGGAGCTGGCCTACAGGAATGCCAGGTAGGTCCCATGGCGAAGTGAGATAGCGCTTGGCGAGCTCGCCGCAATCGATGACAGTTCGAGTCACAGTGTCAACGATCGTTTCCACAATCTCGTATGTACCGACCAGTACATCGACAAATGCACCAACCGCACAAATCGTCACCGCGCACGGGAGTGCACCGGGGCCGAGCGCCCGGCAGGGATCTTTGGACATTTCCCGGTCCAGGCACGCCTGGTACTGCTGCTCCGCGGATCGCCAAACGTCGACCAGCCTGGTGATCGTCGTGACAACCTCTTCCGTTACGGTTGTGACGTTGCAGGGCCGCGGCTGTGGAGCGGCAAGCGCCTTGGCTCGATTCGACAACGCCACGGCCAGCGCCTTGGGAACTCCGCCCTTTAGTTCCTTCGCTGCGATTGGGAATGTGCTTTGCATCGTGGAGCGCAGCAGCATCGCGCCGCGCGCCTTGGCCAGATCTCTCTCCAAGGTCGCGACCAGTCCGGCGATTGAGTCGCGGCTCCACGGTGCTACGCTGGCGGCGGTGCCGAACTGAATGCCGGCGCTCGTGAGCATGATCGCAGACTTATCGGCAGCGCCGAGTCGAATGAAAGGCGTGCGGCTGGAAAGGTCGATGGCAGCCAAACCGCCTGCCGCAAGCACTTGAATCGGTACTCTCTTACCTTCCGCAATCGTGGTGCGGACTTCGCCGTAGGGACCAATGAACCCATCGCCAGTTCGGTTGCGAACAAAGGACACGCTGGGTACTTTCGGCCTCGGTTCAGCTGCCATTGACGGCGCTCCGACCGAAACAGCTACAAGCCCTGTGAGTACTGCTTGACGACGGGTGAAGTCCATGCCGGCATTTGATTGACTCATCGCTCTCTCCTGTGAGGGGTAGTGGCGATGTCAGCATCGGCAGATGCGCCTTCGAGCACATCCCATAAACCGGTGAAGTACTAGATTAAGGCTCGCATCGGTATTCGTACGCGAACTTCCGTTCCGGAAGTGCTGGTTGAGACTTCTAGTGTCGCGCCGATGGACTTGGCTCGCGCTTCGCATGAACGCAGTTGCACCACCGCGCTGATCCCACTTCCGTTGTCGGCGATGGTTACGTCGATTGTCTGTTCATCCGCGCCCGCGCCGATACGCAGGACGCTCGCGTGTGCGTGCTGCAGTACATTGGAGATGAGCTCGAACAGCAAGAACTGCAGATGCCTCATGTTGCCTTCCCGCGCGCCGTTCGCCCACAACGGCAACTCATCGACCTCCCACTGCACAGTGAGTCCGGCCAGCGACAACCGATGCGTCAGGCGATATCGGAGCGCCGCGAGTAGTGCATTGATATCGCCGGCGGGAAGAGTCATGCCGTCGATGGCCAGTTTCAGGCTGTCGAGTGAGTCCCGTAGTGTGTTGGCGACTTCGACGTTGGATGACCGCCCCGCCTCGATTTGCCGCAGTGCCGTGGATAGGTGGGCGCCGACGCCATCGTGCATGTCACGCAATATACGCGCGCGCTCTTCTGCGGAAGCCTGGGCGCGCTCGGCGGCACGCAACTGATCGTATGTGGCTTGTAGCGCCGTTTCACGTGCTGCAATACGTTGTTGAAGCTCTGCGTTCAGAGTCGCTAGGTCCCGTTGTGTACGGGCGTACTCACCTGCAATCAGCCACGAGAAGGCGCCGAGCAGAACAGGCCAGACGTAGGGTAGTAGGTAAGCAGTCTCGTAGGGCATATTTGCGCTGACGATCAGCCAGTCGTACGCACCTGCGCCGACCGCGACCAGCGCGGCAAAACCGAATACGAGGGAATCGGTCAGCGGTTGTTGTTGCAGTTTGCGCAGCAGCGGTATGAAGGCGCTGGCGGCGACCGCAAATATGACGAAGGTAGTGGTCGCGACAACCAGTCTGCTTTCGAACGTCGTCAACACGACGAGACCGACCGTAACGATCGTCGCCATCACCCAACGCCGAAAACGTGTTGACACCCCAGAGAACTGCCAGCCGAACAGAGCCAGGCTTGCCACGCCCAAGTACAGCGAGCCATGCATGATTATTTCCCACGCATGATCGCTCATGGGTGGTGATGTGACCGACATGTTCAGCGTCGAGATCGCGCAGCCGATTGCACCGATCGAGAAGTACAGGTACTCGATCCGCGCCGGACGTCTGGCCCATACGATCGCGACGACGAACGCGAGTGCAAGTACAGCGGTTGCCAGGCCATCAACAACGGTCGAGCGCCAGAATCTCGCCTCGTTGGCGAGCGCCTCCAGCTGCCATAGGGCACCAACGAAGAACGGTGCCAACCCGCCATCATGTCGATCGAGCGCCCGGACCCGAACCATGACTTCATTGGGCCCGGCGCGCAGCAACAGTGGCGAAATCGTGAGCAACAGTGGCGTGTTCCAATGCCGAGTCAGAGGCACTTCCATGCTGCCGACGCGCGAAGAGAAGCGACCGTTGATCCATAGATCGGCGTTCATGGACACTTTCGGTAGATAGACGGCGAGGTCTGCGCCACTCCAATCGGTCAATTCCATCGTCACGCGATACCAGACGCTGGTGTCGTCTCGATTCCTGTCGTTTCCCCAGCGATGAGGAAGGGTGACATCACGCCAGTCCGACAGCGCCGTGTGGGGTGCGGCGTCGGACGACTCGAAGATGTGCGCGCTCGACACCTGCGCTACTGGATGATCATCATTGATCTGCACGATGACCTCGTCGGCGACCGTCGACCTGCCAATTAATGCCAACGCGATGAGGACGGCCACTGAGTACAGAGCCGTGCGCGACAGAAGCCTGGGCGGCCGGCTCACGGGCCTGGATCGAATGGGTCGATCAAGCCAAGGCGGGTTGCGGCGAAGACCGCTTCGCCGCGGGAATGGACCGCGAGTTTGCTGTACAACACCTTGATCTGAGACTGCACGGTGTTGACCGAGACGCCTCGTTCGCGACTGATTTCGGCGTACGAGTGCCCGCGGGCGATCATTGACAGTACGTCGCTCTCTGCCGGAGTGAGATCGATTTGAAGTTCGCGCGCGAGCGCCGCCTGGGATGCGGCCGATGCCGCTCGTGTGCGAAAGCGTGCGAGCAGCCCCCTGGCGATCATTGGCGAAATGGGAGATGCGCCACGTCGCACGTCGAGAATCACCTTGGCAATGTTCTCGGGTGACGCGTCTTTGTGTATGTAGCCGACGGCGCCTGCCTCGATGCATTGCAGTACGGTTTCCTCATCGCCGAATACGGACATGACCAGCACATCGGTGCGGGGCTGACCGTCAGGACGTGATCGTCCAGCGACTTCCTTGATCAGCCTGAGTCCATGGCCGTCGGGTAGTCCGAGGTCAGTCAATAGAACGTCGGCCTCGTGGCGCGCGAACCACGCGAGCGCCGGCTTCAAAGCACCAAAGGACGCAACGAGCTCGAGTTCTTGCGCGCTATTGATGCCTGACTCCAGCCAGGCACGAGTACCTGGATCGTCCTCGACCAGAACGACTGCGACACGTCCATGATCAACTGACGCTGACACGGTGACGACTCTAGCGCAATGCTTCGAAGGTCAGTGTAATCGAGTCACAGAGAAACTCAGTGCGTACTTTCATGGTGCCGTCCACGTCATTGAATGGCTCGAACGCCGTCATGATGACGCCGGTGAGGGAGGCGAGGGGAGTTGATCGGCCGGCGCGATCGACGAGTAGCCAATTCATCTTGCGGGCAGGCGGTGGTGTGGAACCCCGATACATCTGCAGGCTCGATGTGTACCAGTCGTACATTCCGGCGATATCGCTGTGGTCGATGATGACCCGAAAGGCGTTGCACACGGGTTTGCCGATGGCGAGCCCGCTTTGGGGATCGGTCGGCTGCCTCCAGCCAATGCCCTCGATGTTCAGTGGTGTCACCGAGATCCCGTCGGACGTGATCCGGCTCCCGGTCACCGCATGCGGCGCTTGCGTGACCGCACCCAATGGCAGCGCACCGAGGACGTCGACCTGAGATACGTGAATGGTCGCGCGCATTTCCAAGGCGTGGCCCTGCTCCGCAGGTGCGCGAAAGTTGAGATCGATCACCTTCGGTGATTTCAGAAAGATGCGATCGATGATAGCCGCGTTGCTCGTGCGGACAACGGCGAGATCTTTCGATGTACCTCCGCTGACGGCTGCGTTGAGCCAATCCGAGAATGCCTTGGAAATTCCCATCGGCACTCGCGCGGTGACCGGGGTGGTAAGTCCGGTCAACGCTCCCCCACCCGCGACCGCGATCCGCCGATAGCCGCCGGAAATGCCGAGTACCATCGATGCCTGCCCGTCGACCTCGATGAAGGTCGGCCCAGCGGCGACGGCGGCGTCGACGGTGTGGGCAGCCCAGCTCCCCAGCAGGAAAGCGGCGGCGCATAGGCCGCTTCGCAGTATCGTTGCGCTCGAATGTAGACCGTACATGGTGATTGTGTCCCCTGTTTGCGTAGATCAATGCTCGGTGTCAGAGCGTTGGCTGAAGAAAGAAATCGCCGGATTCGTGTCCGGCATGGGCAATGGGCGCAAACTGCGGCGTCTGCTCGAACTCGAAACCTGCCGCGGCGTGCGCAACTCGTGCAGCGATCGCGCGGTAGAGCGCTTGTCCTTCGGTGATCTCGCGCGTCTCTTCGAGCGTTTCTATCAGCGCCTTGGCGAACACTGAATGGCGTCCGCCACCGGCATCGAGTACCGGCGCAAGTCCACCCGAGGTAAGCACGACCCGCGCGCGTTTTGAAGCCATTAGATTGAGCCAGGTCAACCGCTCGGCCTCGGTCTGGGCAGTGTCTTGGCTCGCGATGGTCGAGCGCGTCAGCGTGCCGGAGTAGCAGGAGTCGACGATGAGAAGAATCTGCTTGGCCTTGATGACGTTCAGAATGTCAGTGATCGAAACGTTCGAGATCCAGTTGGCGCTGCTGTTGGGTTCCGCATCGATGGGAAGCCAATGGCCTCGCATGTTCACTTCATCGAGTTCGCCATGCCCCGCGTAGTACAGGAGCAGGTTGTCGGCGCTCGTCAGCTTGCTCCGGACATCGTTCAGGGCAGAGAGAATTTCGTAACGCGACGCATCGCGCAGTACGCGGGTTTCGAAGCCGAAGCGTCCGCGGAGCACTGCATCGAGCGTTTCAACGTCGGCGCCGGGGGTGTTGAGCTGAGGTAGATGGTCGTAGGTCTCGTTGCCGATGAGGAGTGCGTAGTAGCGGCCGAAGTCGATGCGCGGCGTCGACGGTCCCATATTCGACATGATGGTTGCCACGACGGCCGCCTCACCGGCGCCGGACGGTGTCAGCACGAAGTTCACATCCGCACGCTTGCCTTGTGAGTCGATGGCAAGTAGCGATACGCGCGACTCGGTCTGCGGCACCACGAGATCGACGCTGAATATGCCGGCGGCATTGGGTGACGCTGGTGTGTCGTTGACCGAGACGGACACCAGTCCGGCTGGTGCAGTGACTCGCCCAATGATGCGCCGTCGTTGGAGCGTTGTCGGAATCGACACTTTGATGAGGCCGCGCGTGCGCGGCAATATCGGATCGATCAGCGTGATCTCCGGTCCGGCAAGCAGGCCTTGAGCGACGTCCGGGGCTCGGGGAGTGTTCAACGCGACTTGCTCGCGTGATTCGATCGTCTGGATGCGCGATCGTAGCGCCTCCGTTTCCTGCGCGCGTTGGGCGAGTGTCCGTTCGCGATCGGCGAGTAGAGTCAGCGCCTGCTTGAGCTCGCTGTTTCGCAGATCGGCCTCTTTGCGTGCTAAGCGTTCGGCGTCACCCGAAGTCTGTGCAGCCTGCTCCTGCGCTTGCGCGGCTGCTTGTGCGTGCGCAGCCGCATCGATCTGTGCGAGTAGATCGGTGCGTGTGCGTTCGAGTTCGCCGGTCAGCGAGCGTATGTCAGCCTCCCGCGCCGCCACGATTTCGGCGAGACTCTGAACTTCGCGCACGAGACTCTGAGTTTCAGCGCCGAGTACCGGGCTCGCTACGTCGGCTTTAGGTGACAGGTCTGCCACCCGCGCGGCTTCGAGTTCGGCGCGCAGCGTATGCATTTCGCGCGCCAATTGTTCGAGATCGCGTTTCAGCTTTGCGCGTTCAGCTGCGTCGGCGGCGCGTAAAGGTGCGACGTCTGGCGTCGTGTCGATAGCAATTTCCGCGTTCAGCCCGGCTGCGCGTCGATACCATGTGAGTGCGACGCGGGAGTCGGCAGTGACGCCGAGTCCCTTCTCATAGAGATTGCCGAGATTGATCTGAGCGCGCGCGTACCCTGCTTCGGCGGCACGACGATACCACTGTGCCGCGGCTTCATGGTCGGGTGGCACACCCAGGCCGCGTTCGAAGATTTCGCCGACAGTTGTTTGTGCTTCCGGGTCACCTGACTCGGCGACCGCAAGCCACACCTTCAGTGCGGTGCTGAGACTCGCGCGATCCTCGACGACGTACTCACCATTGCGCACCCGGCAATCGAGTGCGGTCGTCTTCACCGGACGACGTGCCGAGAGATAGGTCGTGTTGCGCGCGAGCTGACGAATCTGGCCGGGCAGCAGGCAATCCACCACCAACAGATCGTCAGCCGTTGTCGGAGCTGGATTGGCCGACGCGTTGGCGCAGGAGATTACTGCCGTCATCAACCAGCGCGCGAGCACCGCGCCCGACGCATACCTACACGTCATCGGTGCCATTTATTCGTGCCGAAACCAGCGGGTCACGACAACGCCGATCTCATCTGCGCGGCCGAGGAAGCTCGTTGGTACGAATTCCTGCGTTGCAGCGCTTCCCGTGGTGACTCGAACCGGCGGCGCATCTGTGATCTTCACCAGGCCTCTTGTGGACGGCACTTCAGCCACTTCGGCGACGCCGCGGTAGTTTCGTACGGGTGCTGATGTTTCGCTCACGAGGGAATCGAGTGCCTGTTCGATGTCCGCGCGTTTCACGTATGACGCCATGATGTGAATCTGTTCGACGCCACGGTGTTCATCGAGGCCCCACCACTGGCCATCACCGGGCAGGAGGTGTTCGCGGCCGGCGTCTACTGGATTGCGGATGTCGAGGTCCGGATCGGGAAATATCCGCGCAACGTGCCCGGTTGCATCCATGCCGATGACGTAGACAAAGCAGGTGCAATTGGCGGTAAACCGCACTTTGAGCCGGTCACCCGCCGCCGGATCTCCGCGACCGTCGCGCAGCACGGCACCGTCGCTGATGGTCTCGAGTGGCGCACCGACAGGTGCGTTGGCGCGGGCGACCAGAAGGTCCGCACTAACGACGATCGGTTGAATGCTGCGCGTTTGCGGTGGGGCATTTCCGAACTGGACATAGGGATTCGGCGACTGACCGTAAGCGGGCGTGGGTTGGCCGTAGGGGTTCGCCGGCTGGGCATAGGGGTCCTGCAGTGGCTGCTGAACGTAGGGATCCTGAGGTTGGCCGTAAGCGTTTGCCTGCTGCGGGTAGGGGTCTTGGGGTTGACCATAGGGGTTTGCCTGCTGCGCGTAAGGGTCCTGCGGGGTTTGCTGACCGTAGGGAATTTGCTGCGCCTGTTGGGCGTACGGGTCCTGGGGTTGGCCGTACGGATTCTGTGCCTGCTGCGCGTACGGATCCTGGGGTTGGCCGTACGGATTCTGTGCCTGCTGCGCGTACGGATCCTGGGTCGGTTGCCCGTAGGGATTCTGGCCGCCGTACGGGTTGTTCGGCTGGCCGCCCTGCTGGCCGTACGGCCCCTGCTGACCATAGGGACCCTGCTGCCCGTACCCACCTTGCCCATAGCCCGGCGGCCCTGGCACGTAGTCGGGTGGCGGTGGCACGAAGCCTGCGGCCGCGAGTTGCGGCTGGAATTGTATGCCCGTCATTTCTCGTGCCATTGCGATCAGGAGTTGTTCCACCTGCAGGGCGTAGCGCGGGTTGTAGTTGACGGATGCCGACGCGAGCAGATCTTGACCGAATGCGAGCCCGAGTTGTGTCAACGCCGGCACGATCGCCTGGCAGGCACATACGAGCACGAACACTGATGCGATAAGCACTGCGCCGAGCGGTCGTCGCACGCACGTTTTGAGCTGCATGGAAGTCTCCTAGATCTCGCGGCGAAGCCCCGCGGTGATACGCCACTGGTCGAGATCGTCGTAGCCGAGTGTGCGCTGGTAGTCGATGAACGGTAACCAGCCGTTTGGGAGGATGAAGGCTACGCCGGCGCTGACATTGAAGTAGTCGCGGTCGGGGTCGTCGCCCTTGAGCGCGTAGAGATTGTTGCCTGCGTCGAGCAGGAACGCAGTCAGGGCAGTTTCGGCATCGCGGTCGAACTCGTGTGCGTATTCGATGCGCAACTGCGGTAGTGCGAGGCCACCCGCGAATGAGACGCCTCGGCCGATTCGAACGCCGACGGTACTGAGCAGTGACTCGCGCTGGTAATCATCCACCGCCAGTGCAAGCCCGGATCCGTTGTCATCTCGTTCGCGATAGGCGTCGACTTCACTGCGAGAGTAGAGCAGGCCCACATAGGGACTGAATGTCCAGGCACCTCGCTCACCGAGATAGCTCCAGAACGCCGACGCGAAGGTGTCGAGGCCATCGGCGTCAGCGGACGCGCGAACGTTGGTTTGCGCCGTGGTGCGTGTCGACTCCTGGAACACGGAATACCGGCTCAGTTCATGTTCGGCGCGGAGCCAACCGAGGCTCACTTCCAGATTCGACTGTGCCGAAATCGCTGCCGAAGCGAATCCGACCAGCCCGATACGGTCGGAATCCATCTCGCCCGCATTGCTTTGAGGCGTGAAGTTCACTCCCGGGTTCTCGCGATCGAACTGCGCGGCTGACTGCTCCCAGGCCAGCAAAGCACCGATGACGAACGACTCGTTCACGCGGTAGTCGAATCCGAACTCCGCGCCCCAAGCATCGCTTTCGTATCCGCGCTCGGCATCCAGGTCGACCCGACGATCGCGCTCTTCGAACGTTCCATGGCCATTGAGCAATAGACTGAATGGCCCGATCGCAACCTCGTTGTCGGC
>JBGSQB010000207.1:0-5005 GCA_041738285.1 Pseudomonadales bacterium
GGCGAAGTGCTTCGGCGGCGTGCACGGACATCGGCCCGATGAACCGCAGTGTCAGGTGCAGATTCTGCGGTGGCACCCAGCGTACCGACGCCTGATCGAATCTCTCGGCAATGGACCCGGCGCGCAGCTGGAGCGCGGCGATCGTCTGCGGTGCCAATCGACACGCGAAGAATGCCCTCATCGTCGAGCCGGTGCGGGTCACCCGATCAGAATGGCCAGACCAGCTTCGTGTAAGCAACGCGGAACATGTAGAACACCGTCAGCAGCGCCGCGACGAATCCGACCGCCTTCAATCCGCGCGACCCGGCGCGCATGGTCAAAACGCCGAATCCAATGTACGCGATCAGCCCGAGAATCTTGGCCATCAGCCAGCCATGCACCAGCGGCGACAACGACAGGTAGACAGCCAGGGCAATTCCGCACGCGAGCAACAGCGTATCGATGACGTGTGGCGCAATCTTCAACCACTTCTGCTCGCGCAATGGCGAGTCGATGAGCGCGAGGATGCCCCGCGCGGCAAACCCCACCACAGTGACGTATGCGAGCAGCATGTGCAGGTGTTTGATCGCGATCATCGTTGCGCCTTACCGTGGTGAAGGGCCAAGAATCGTCGTTTCTAGGTGTGCGACGCAAGCCGCGCGGGCGCACCGATGTCGCCGCGCCACAAGTAGATCGCCAGCATCGCCGCATCGTCAGTGCACATTGCGTGCGCTACGCCGCTATCGTGCAGGATGCGCTCGCCCGGCGCGCGTTGCTGCCAGTCGCCGGTCCCGGCGCGCCATCGGCTACCCGAAGTGAGCACGTGATAGCACTCCTGGGCCGGGTGATGGTGCATCGGATAGACGGTGTGCGCCGCGAGGTACAGAAACCCGACCGCATACTCGGCGCTGTATGCGTGGCCCTTCGGACCGATCAACTCGCAGTACCGATAGCGGGCAAGAAAGTGGGGATCGACATATCCAGGGTTCTGACGCCAGCAGAGCGCATCGGCCGCATCGGCCAAGCTGCGCGCAAGATCCACGCCAACCAACTCACTCAACACGTCACGCCACCCAACCGGCGCCACGACCAGACTCGAACAGGGCACGGGCGGCGTGTCATGCAGCTGCGTGACCGCCGACTGCCACGGCTCTCGGTCACGCAGATAGGAAGCGGTCGCCCGACACACCGCGGCGAGCTTGTGCTGGTTCCTGGTGGGTGAAATCATGGCCAAGTATAGGCACCACCGGCGGCAACCGAATCAACCACATCGACGCCACACGGTATCCAATTGCGGATCACCAATGCGCAGATCGCCGCGCGCTCGTTGCCCGCACGCGCGGCGACATGGAGCGATTCGGCGCATGCGAACTGGAAGGCTTCGTCACCCAGACGTCGGTAGCGGTCGCGGTGAAGGAGGCTCGACACCTTGCAGGCAGTGCGCATCCATCAAGCAGCCACGCCACTGCTTACCTCACCGCACCGAACGAAGCGTTCCCGGTCGATCATCCCCGCAGGCGCTTGCTTGCCTCGAGCGTGCGCGTGGTGGGGTACGACCAGATTCCACGCAGTCACGTGATCAGGCAACTGTACGAGTGGCAACCGCTGATGAACTTCGTCGCGGAAGTGTTGAATCTGCCGACCGTGTACCGATATGCCGATCCGATGGGGGCACTCAATATCGCCGTGATGGGTGACGGTGACGCGCTTGCCTGGCATTTCGACCAGACCGACTTCGTGCTGTCGATCCCGCTCGTTGCAGCCGAGATGGGCGGCGACTTCGAAGTCCACCCGCTCATCCGCAGCGCCGCGAACGAGCGCTACGATGCGGTCGACGCAGCACTGTGTGACACAGCCCCCACCCCGCTGCGCCTGCCGATGCGCGCGGGCTCGCTGCTGCTGTTTCAGGACCGCAACAGCCTGCATCGGGTGACGCCGATCGGCGGACCCCGTGATCGCATCGTTGCGTTACTCGCCTACGACACAAGACCCGGTACCGACAGCACTGCGGAACTGAAGCTGGCGCGCTATGGACGCACCACGCCGCTGTCCTTGCCCGAGTGACCATCGCCAAGCCGCGCCAGCTTGTCCGGGTTGCGCACGGCGTATAGACGTTCGATGCGGCCGTCGGCCACTTCGAGACTGAAGGTCGTGACTACGCCCCCTGCGTCATCGATGATGACGAGACTCGGTGCATCGTTGATCCAGCACGGTCGCAAATCGACCTGCGCCGGATCCGTATGCTTCGTCACGCCCATGAAGAAGCGCACGATCTTGTCGGCGCCGTAGATGGGCCGCAGCGCCGCCAGGGCCTTACCACCACCATCTGAAATCAGCGTCGCGGCCGGACTGAGCAAAGCAAGCAGGGCGGCTTCGTCGCGACCGACCACCGCACGCTGAAACCGCGCGGCCAGTTCCTCCTGCTCGCGGCGCGTCGGTCTGAATCGCGGGCGCTCGTCTGCGACGCGGCGACGCGCCCGTGAGACGATCTGGCGCACTGCATCCGCGCTTTTGCCGAGCGATGCTGCAATGTCCGCGTAGCCTGCATCAAACACATCGTGCAGGAGGAACGCTGCCCGCTCTTCCGGCGCCAGCCGTTCGAGCAGCAGCAGAAAGGCAACCGACAGGTCATCGGCGAGCGCCAGGCTGTGCTCGGCCTCGTCTTCGGGCGGCGCGGTCAACATCGGTTCCGGCAGCCATGGTCCGACGTACACCTCCGCGCGACTCTTGCGCTGCCGCAGTTCATCGATACATAACCGCGCCATCGTGGTGCTGAGCCAGGACGCGGGCGCGCGGATCTCCGCGCGCGGCGTACGATGCCAGCGAAGATACGTCTCCTGCACCAGGTCTTCGGCTTCCGCGCGGGTGCCGAGCATTCTGTAGCCAAGCCCGATCAGTCGCGCGCGGTGCGCTTCGAACTCGTCGGTCGCGATCGATTCGGCAGTCATGCGGCGCGCGCAGCGGTCACGATGTTGTCTTCCACACGCAGCCGCTCACAGGTGTGCGCGTGACCCAGAACCCGCTTCATCGTCGGATAAATGCGGGTCGCGGCAATCGCGTAGGCAAGTGTTACAAGACCGCGCTCGCCGTAGCGAGTGAGCGCGCGCGCGCGCATTTCATCGGTCGCGTTGTGCGCAAGCACCGCATCCGCGAACGCGACCCCGAGCGCAGCGTCTTCCCCCATCGCATCAAAGTCGCGGCCAACGATCGCGCGAACGGTGGCAGCAGCGACGCCTGCTTCCAGCGCCATGTTCACCACCAGTTGCGCGCACGGTCCGCAATCTTCGAACCGCACGGCGGTAATGCGGGCGGCGAAGAGGGTATCTGCGGGCAAACCTTCGCGGTGGGCGTTCATCGCTTGCGCCATGGCGAGCTTGAGGAACGCGCGAATCGACACGTCGAGGATCTCGTGCATGTACGTTGCATCGTAGTCGTAGCGATCACCGAATCGATCGATGATGCGGTGACCAATTGAGCGAATCATGTTGCGACTCCCGGCTGCCCGCTGTCGAACAGCGCGGCAATGAGTGCGGCCAGGGCTAGCAGCGCCGGCCCGTACACGCCGACCGTGTCGATGATACCCGCGTGCGCTGCTGCATGACCTGTCACGGACTCCCAGGCATGCACCCCCGCATGCAGACCGAGAAACACCACGGCTGCCGCGATCCCTGGTACTCGCCAGATCGATCGCGACGCCGCGAGCCCCAGTCCGACAGCTGCGGCAAGGTAAGCGCAGCCGATGTCCCGCACGAAGTGCTCGTTGAACGGCCCAGTGTGCACAACGCTTTCCAGCGACCCGTACCAGGTGTGCGGCGCCAGCAGCATATACGCGCCGTTGGCTACCAGCAGCAGCCCCAGGAGGCGCAGTACGATCGGCCACATGACAACCATCCTTCTTCGATGTGCTGTCACCTAGACGGATGGCAACAGGGCTTTGTGACAGCACCGCACGCTATACTCGTGGCGACAATCCAAGGGAGATCGATCTCGGATGCTGCGCGGCGGACCCACTTCTCACGTCTACTTCTCCCAGCGCCTGCGACTGCACTACGTCGACTGGGGCAATCGCGATGCACCGCCAATGCTCCTGGTGCACGGTGGCCGCGACCACTGCCGCAACTGGGACTGGGTGGCCGAAGCCTTCCGCGACGACTACCACATCATCGCCCCCGACTTGCGCGGCCACGGCGACTCACAATGGATGGTCGGCGGCGGCTACAACATGGTGGACTACGTCTACGACATCGCCCAGCTCGTCCACCAGACCACCACCGAACCCGTCACCGTCATCGGCCATTCGCTCGGCGGCTCTGTCTCGGTGACCTACACGGGTCTGTACCCGGAACACGTGAAGAAGCTGGTCGCCATCGAAGGCATGGGTCCGCCGCCGCAGATGCTGGCCGCGCGCATGCAGCAGCCCACTCACGAACGATTGCGTTACTGGGTGGACGATCTGCGCAAGGCATCGGGGCGCATTCCGCGGCGCTACCCGACCCTGGAAGAAGCGTTTCAACGGATGCAGACCGAGAATCCTCACCTGTCCGCGGACCAGGCGCGACACCTCACGATTCACGGCATCAACCAGAACGAAGACGGCACCTACACCTGGAAGTTCGACAACTACGTGCGATCGTTCTTCCCGGTCGGTCTCAGCACCGAACAGAGTCAGGAGTTGTATGCGCGCATCGCCTGTCCCACGCTCTTGATTCGCGGCACCGAATCGTGGGCGTCCGACCCGCAGAAAGACGGTCGCGCCAAACACTTCCGCAACGCCCGGGTCGCCAACATCGAGAAGGCCGGCCATTGGGTGCATCACGATCAGCTCGATGAATTTCTGCGCGTCGTGCGCGCCTTCCTGGCCGAGTGAGGCATGGCGGTGAGGCGCGATGCGCTCATCCGCCGCATTCACTGCGCACCTGCCGCGGGTGTCATCGTGGTCACCGGTGGCGGCAGTCGGTTGATCTCGGACCTACTCGCCATACCGGGCGCGTCCGCCACGGTGCTCGACGCGCGCGTGCCGTATGCC
>JBGSQB010000213.1:0-4912 GCA_041738285.1 Pseudomonadales bacterium
GCGGTGCGCCAGGCGCTCGGAGACGATCGCCTTGCCGAACGCCACGTACTCCCCGAGCTTCCAGCCGATGGAGTCGTGCAGCCCGGCCGTGGTGACGCACACCGTGGCCGCCTTCACCGCCGCCAGGTAGTGGCGTTTATCGGTGACCTGATCGGGCGCCAGCAGCGTCGGAAAGCGACGCATCGCATAGGCGGTGGGCGCAAAGCCGGCCAGCACGCGCAGGCCGAAGCGGCGGCGCAGCTCGTCGATGCAATGAGCACGCATGTCGTTGATGGCGGCCCGGCGCTCGCGGTGCACTTCGGAACGCTCCGCACTGTCATCGGGATCCCACGCGCGGGTGAGAAACAACACCGGTCCCGCCGAATTGGCGCACGCCGGATCATCGGCAGTGCATTCGAGCAGGGATTGACGCGGCACGAACCGGCCGAAGGCGTTCAATGCACTCAGAGCCCCCGACAGCCGGCGCACACCCTGTCGCAGGAAAAAGTTGCGGCGGGCGCCGGCAAAGTCCGCATGGTCGGGATATACCTCGTAGTTCAGGCCCAGCGGCCGGATCTTGTGGCTGGCAGCGCCCAGGGCGGCGATCAGCTGCGCATCGAAACTGCGCTTGAAATACACGTCCGCCCGGGCGAGGAAGTCCAGATCGATGTCGTGCGTGTCTTCCACGTCATACACGGCCAGCCGACCGTTCACCTGCACGGCCAGAATCCATTGGTTGGCGATGTCGGCATAGCGACCGAATCGCTCCGACAGTTCGATCACGCCGTCGCGGGCCAGAGCCGCGAACCCGGTGAAGATCTGCTGTAAGTGTGGAACGGTCGATTGGGTCGTCAGCGCACAGACGATCGGCTGCATGCGTGGAATGGGCTGCTTTTGTTTCCGCGTCGGCGCAGTCTAGCGGCTCGTCCAGACACGGCTTGTAGCGTGTTGTTGCGGGCTTTTGCGAATCCGCCGCCAGGAACGTACAAACGCCGCATTGCGACCCAATACTACTATTTCGCACACTCGCTCCCCTGCCGGCCGAATAGCCAACCAAGGGTCTTGCCTTGCTCGCGACATCTACGCCCGAATCACGAAGCCACGCCGCGCCGCGACGACCCGTCGTTTTCATCGGGCTCGACGGTGCCGAACCCGAACTGCTGCGGCGATGGATGAGCGATGGCACGCTGCCGGTGCTCGAGCGGTTGCAGCGACATGGCGCGAGCACTGCGGTACATACCCAGCCGGGATTCGGCGACGGCGCGCTGTGGCCGTCCCTGGTCACCGGCGTCACGCCCGCGCGTCACGGCCGATTCTTCCGCCGGCAGTTCAAGCCCCGCAGCTATCGGCGGACGCTGTACACCACCGACACCGACCTCGAGTACGACCCATTCTGGACCACGCTCAGTAAAGCCGGTCGCCGGGTGGCCGTGCTCGACCTGCCCTACTCGCGCCTCGAGCGGGACATCAACGGCGTGTTACTGGTCGATTGGCTGATTCACGACCGCTACGGTCCGGTTCGCAGTTGCCCTTCCGACCTGGTCGATCGGGTGCTCACCGAATTCGGTGACGATCCCATCGGCGGCGACTCCGACCGCTTTCCGAAGGGCTTCGTGCATTTGAGCCGCCTGTGCGACCACCTCGACACGCGCGTGCACATGAAAGAAGCGCTGTTCCGCAGCACGCTGCGCGATGGCCCCTGGGACTTCATGGCCACCGCCTTCACCGAGCCCCATGACCTCGGGCATGTCGCCTGGCACACGCGCGACCCACTGCATCCGAACCATGACCCCGATTGGTTCCGACAGAACGGCGATCCGTTGAAGCGCCAATACGTCGAAATCGACGGCGCCATCGGTCGCATGCTGGCCGACGCGCCCGCCGATGCGACGGTCATCGTTTTCGCCGGCCTCGGCATGGGACCCAACTACACCGCGACCGGTGCGATGGATGAAATCCTCGCGCGCCTCGAACACCGTGACGACCGCCCGGCGCCGCCGCTTGCCAAGCGGCTGCAACGAGCCCAGTTCCCAAGCGCCGCGGTCCGCATCGGCCGCATGGCCGACACCGTCCGAGAAATCGCGTCGCTGAGTCGGCGGCGGTATTTTGCGATGGGTCACAACGAGAACAGCGGTGCGATTCGCATCAACCTCGCCGGACGTGAACCGGCCGGCCGCGTGCCCGCTTCACAATTCGACGTGGTCTGCGACGACCTCGCGGACGCCTTTCTCGGGATCAGGAACTGCGCGACCGGTCAGCCCATCGTCACCGAAGTGGTGCGCGTTCAGCGCGACTTGAAAGGCGAGTGCATCGACGCCCTGCCCGACCTGTTCATGATCTGGAACCGAGCGGCGCCGATCGAGGCCATCGAATCGCCCCGCATCGGCCGCATCGAGGGCATTCGTTCGTGGGGCCGCACCGGTGACCACACGCCGCACGCCATGCTCATTGCCCATGGCGCAGGCATTCACCGGGAATCGATCCGCCGCACACCCAGCGTCGTCGACATCGCCGCGACCATTGGCGCCCTGCAGGGCATCTCGATGCCGCACATCGACGGCCGCCCGATCGAAACGCTGCAACCCGCGGTCCTCGCAGGCTAGCGCAGCATGGCGGCGCGATCGGCGATACTGGTTCTGAATCACCAACCCGATCGGCATCTCGTCGAGCAATACACCCAGATGCGCCGCGCGTGCGCACCGCAACATGACGTGATCCTGCTGTCGGATCGCACTCGACCGCGCTATTCGCTCGGCGCGCTGGCTGACGCGGCCGAAGTCCAGTTCACCGTGCGTGACCTGGTTGGACTCGGTTACCCCGGTAAACAGGACATCGTCATGCCCGGGCGTCGTCAGCAGAACCTGAAGCTCGGCAATGCCGAACTGCCGGTGCTGCTGTTCTACGCGGCGCACGATCACTACGACCACTACTGGATCGTCGAGTACGACGTGCGCTTCACCGGACCGTGGCAACGCTTCTTCGGCGCCTTCGACTCGAGCAGCGCAGACCTCATCGGCACGTCGCTCATCCGCTTCGGTGAATTTCCCGGCTGGAGCCATTGGCGCGGACTGCAGGTGGACGGACTGCCCGAAGATCAGCGCTTACGGGGGTTCTTTCCGATCTACCGGCTTTCGAACGCGGCACTGGCGGCACTGCACGCGGCCTACGCGGGCGGCGTGTCCGGACACATGGAAGGGCTCGTGCCCACGGTGCTGCATCGGGCGGGGCTGGAACTGGAAGACATCGGCGGCGATGGGCACTTCGTCAGGCCCGGCAACATCAACCGCTTTTACACCAACCAGCGCCTGACCAACGACCTCTCCCCCGGCACATTCGTCTACCGTCCCGCCAGCCCGAGCGTGGGCGCGCAGCAGAACATGCTCTGGCATCCCGTGAAGCCCCCGGTGCCGATAACGGTCCGGCTCGTCAATCGCATCCTGCGCGCGTGGCCCTGATCAGAAATAGGTCAACTGTCCCCAATTACGCCCAGAGAGCCGAGTTGTTCGAGCACGGCCTGGACGTCACGCGCGGCGACGGCATGCTCCACAGCAAACTCATCGGTCAGCCGATCGACGATCACGTCGGTGGACGTCTGGCCGTCGCAATGGCTCAGAATCCAAGCGGCGGTCTGATTCAAGTGATGCAAGCGATCGGTCGAGCGGTCGAGCACCAACAGCTCATCGCCGACGCTCTGTACGACTGCGCTTTCGAGTAATTTGGGTTGCATGCAGCAAGTATTGCAGAACGCCCGCAGGCGTCTATGTGCAGGGTGTGAGGCGTTGTTGCCGCGCGTTCGGGTTTTGTCGTCCGTGCATCCGCGCCGAGATACGGGTGCGCTCAGCAGCCCGCTGAATCGCTATGGTTAGGCGGCGCTTCTGGTCGGATACTCAGGTCCGCTGCCTCCATCTTCGGGGATCACGGCTACCATGCATGACAGCGAGCACCACCACCGAGTCATCGGCGAGCCCATAGTAGATTCCGAAGGGAAAGCGCTACAGCAAGGCACGTCGAGTGGATCGACCAACCTCCGGGTACGCAAAAGGCGTTTCGCCAATTCGGGAGATAGTAGCGAGGAACTCATCGAGAAACGCGTCTCCCAATCCAGGCTGCTGAGATTCATACCAGCGCGCGGCTTCGGCGATGTCGCGCTGTGCCGCCGGGCGAACCGTGACCGGGATGGTCACAACGACCGTCGAATGCGCTCCACAACCACTTCAGCAGGTTCCCCAGGATCGCCGTCCAACTCGTACTCGTCCAATCTTTCGTCAAGCAGCCTGCGCTGAGAGTCGGTGAGGGGAAGGTTTCGCCCTTCCGCCGCGATGCTATCCCAGAGATCCTCGACGAGTTTTAGTCGTTCCGCCAATGGAAGGTCTCGCAGCTTCGTCGCCATGATCGGGTGCCTCCAGCCTACACTGACATGCTACCGCAACTCACCTCGCATGCGGGGGCAGCTATGACCTCGTCCTGTCGTGAGCCTAAGCGGCCGCTGCATCACACTAACGACTCCCTGCAGGGGCGAGACGTCAGTCTACTTTGATCGGTTCTTTTACAGTCGCAACGAGTGAGCTCAGCAGGCGCCACGCTGGCGCGAGCAGGTAATCGTGCACGGGCACCAGCACGTGATACAGGGGAAACAGCCATCGCGGCAACGGCATCCGCGTCAAGTGCATGACCGAAGGAGTCGTGGTCGTGCGCCATAGATACCGCCAGCGATCGCGCGCCCGCTCACGCTGACGGAACAACAGCGGTGAGAACATCGCGGGTGAGTCGGACAGGAACCGACGCTCACGAACCGGTCCGCTCAATCGCGTCACGACATCGCGCGCGATGCGCCACGTGACCTTCGATGACCGCACTGCCGACTGCATCTCGGCCGGCAGCGCGGCCCCCGACAGCTCGGCGGCCAGCAGCAACCCGACGTGCAGAATGCGCA
>JBGSQB010000215.1:0-3401 GCA_041738285.1 Pseudomonadales bacterium
GCTCTCCAATCGCGGTCCCTGGGTTGCGCCGTACACACCGCCGTCGATCGCTGCGATGCCGTCGTCACGCGCGGCCTCGAGCAACGCGGTACGCGCGCGCGGCGTGTAAGGCTGAGTGAAGTCGACGTGCTGCAGACGATCGCCCTCCGTGTAGGAATGCTGGCGACCCCAGGTGTAGTCGATCAATTGATCGGGTACCACGATGCTGCCTGGCACAAGCTCTGGTCTGATACCGCCCACGGTATTGGTGGCCAGGACACATCTGGCGCCGAGTTGCTCGAGCAGCCACAGATTCGCCCGATAGTTCACCGCGTGCGGTGCCAGTCGATGCGGATGTCCGTGGCGGGCGAGCAGGATCACGGACACCCCGCGCAAGGCGCCCAACATCGGTTTGCCCGACGCTGCCCCATAGGGTGTGCCTTCATCGCCGAGCACCTGCGCGGACTCGAGCAGGCCAGCGAACCCCGTGCCCACGATCAACGCGACCGAAGGTCGGTTCACGGCGCCTCCGTTTCGTCGAGCGCGTAAACGGCGCGCAAATTGCGCCAATAGCCCTGATAGTCCATACCGCGACCGAACACGTAGCGATCGGGACAGGGCATTGCCGCGAAGTCTGCTGCGATCGGCCGAGCCCGGCCGATGTCCTTGTCCAACAACACGGCCGTGTACACGGCGCTCGCGCCTTGTGCTCGAAATCGTCTCACCACCGCTTCGAGGGTAATGCCTTCATCGAGGATGTCATCGACGATCAGCACCTCGCGATCGGCGCACGCAAGGTGCGGCTCGGCGAGCCAGCTCACGACATTGCCCGATGTCGAGTTCGCATAGCGGGTAGCGTGCACGTAGTCGACTTCGAGCGGAAAGTGCAGCCGCCGCAACAAGTCACCCATCAGCGACACCCCGCCATTCATCACGCACACGAGGATCGGATTGCATTCGTGCAGCGCCACGCTGATTCGAACGGACAGCTGATCGACCGCCCGATCGACCTGCTCGGCGTCGAACAACAGATGCGCGCGACTCAGGACCCGCTCCATGGCGACGGTGGTCACGTTGCGCGTGCGCCGCGATCGCGTCATGGGCGCGACTCTGCTTGACCTTCGACAAACACCGTGTGTGTCGGAAATGCGACCTCCGCGCCGTAGCGCTCGATGATCGCCGCGATGTCGAACAGCACCCGCTCTTTGATGGCGTGAAACTCCGTCCACACCGTCGTACGCGTGAACGTGTAGATGAAGAAATCCAGGGACGATTCACCAAACTTGTCGAAGTGCACCATCAAGGTCTTGTTCTGGTCGATGTCGGCATGATCCTGAAGGTACGCTCTCACGTCGCTCAGAATCGACGGCAACATGCTGACGTCGTCGTAGCGAACACCAATGACTTCCTTGATGCGCCGGTTGAGCATGCGCGACGGATTCTCCACCGTAATGTTGGCAAACACCGCATTCGGCACGTACAGCGGCCGTTGATCGAAGGTTCGTATCCGGGTCAGGCGCCAGCCGATCTCCTCGACCGTGCCTTCGATCTCGCGATCGGGTGAGCGAATCCAGTCGCCGACCGAGAACGGTCGATCCAGGAAAATCATCAGCCCGCCAAAGAAGTTCGCGAGCAGATCCCGCGCCGCGAATCCCACCGCGATGCCGCCGATTCCACCGAAGGCCAGTACCCCCGAAATCGAGAACCCCAGTGCCTGCAGGATGGTCAGCAGCGCAGTGATGATCACCGAGGCGCGCAGCAGCTTGCCAACTGCATTGGCGGTGGTCTGGTCGACAGGTTGGGCCCGGTACTGCGAATCCGCAACGTGGCGTTCGACGAAGCGGATGAAGCGCACCGCAAACCATGCGAGTACCGCGATGACGGCCACCTGCCTTCCGGGCGCGATCAGATCGAGCAGCTCGTAGTCGGCGCCGTCGCCCAGAATCTCGGCCGCCCACATCACGCCGAATATCAGGATCAACCAGCCGACCGGCTTGCGCGCGGCGTCCAGGAACGCATCGTCATACAGGTTCTTGGTGCGTTCGAGCTGGCGCGCAAGGCGATTGAATGCAAGACGTACGACGTAGCGCAAGGTCAGCGTGCCGAGCACCACGATGAATGCGGTGCCGGTGTTCGATCCGAGGTTGAAGGCCTCTAGCCACTCGGTCACGGTGCGCAGTCCTCCAGTTGATGAGTGTTAGAAGTAGCGCGTCAGCTCGAGCTGCAGAAAGTCGTCGCGCGCGAGCGACGCTGTCTTGCGATCGGGGTCGGCCAGAGTCGTCAAAACATCGAGTTGATCATTGGGATTGGGCTCGCGTGCGCCGCCAAAGACGCGCCCTTCGACCATGACCGCCCACGCATCGCCAACCCGGCGGCTGCCCTCGAGCTTGACGATGTACTCGTCTGTCTCGTGATCCCAGATTACGCCGAGCAGGGTTTGCGTATCGGCCACGTCGTTGAATCGAAAGCGCGTGCCGAGTGCAATGTCGTGTTCAAACACCGTGTCCGCGTCGTCGCCCCGTTCGTCCCACATGTATTCGAGCACCAGACCCAGATCCATACGCGAATCGGCAACACCCACGAAAGTGCGCTCGAATCCACCGGTCGCGGCGCCATAGCGCTGTCCCTCTCCCGCACGACTGAGCGCCTCGAGCTTGAAGATCCAATCGCCTGCGATCGCCTGCGCATCGATCGCAGTCTGGTCGATGACGGGGTAATAAGGCGCGAGTACGTAGCGGCCATTCGGCCGCTGGGTGACGCGCAACGTCGGGTCTCGACTGGTGCCAGAGAAGTGATAGATGCCGAACTCGACCGCTCCGATGCTGTGCACCCAGCGGATGGCGCCGTCGATTCGGGATGACTCATCACCGGACTCGTAGTCGGTGTCGGCAGTGCGCACGGGCAGAAGATAGCGCAGTCTGCCATCGTCACCGGGAAAGGTTCGCTCGCGAAATCCCGCGAGCAGAAACAGATCGATGATCCCCCAATCGCGTACCAAGGACAGGTTGACCATCGGCTGACCGAGCTTGTCCTCGCCGTCGACGTTTTCGACCAGATCGGTTTGATTGATCACATCCACCAGATGATGGAACTCGGTCACGCCCCAGAAGATCTGGCGTACGCCGACATGCAGTTCCCACTGGTTGTCGACATAGCTTGCGTAGAACTCGCGCAGATCGAAGTGGGTACGGTCGCTGTCCTCACCGTCGTAGCGGTAGAACGGCGCCGCCCGGAACGAGACGTGGTCGTCGAAGGCAAGGCCATAGTCGATGCGCGCGCTGATCGACGGCTGGAAGCGGGACTGGTCATCGTAGCCCGCCTCCCCGAAGGATCGGGTTTGCACTCCAACATCGATGTCGAGGTCCGGCTCAGGTCTGGGCGCTTGTCGCGCGACGGTTGGCGCCGCAGTCGGCGGTGGCGCC
>JBGSQB010000222.1:0-37359 GCA_041738285.1 Pseudomonadales bacterium
CGGCGCCGTCGGCCGCCGGCGTGCAGACGAAGCGATCATCGGCCGCGGCGCCAATACCGAGCACCGCAGCAAGAACAACGAAAAACGCGCGCATGAATGGGACAGTCGGAATGCGGGCGAATGATACCATCGGCAAATGCAGACGACGCGTCACCCAGCGCCCGAGCCCGCGCGCCACGAAGCATTGCTGAATTGGGCCGCCGAGCAGTTGTCGATGCAAGCCGAGTACATTCAACGCGCATCAGCCATGCCGAGCGCCGCGAGCTTCCGTCGCTTCACCCGACTGACGACCACCGCCGGCTCCCGGGTGCTCATGGACTCACCACCCGAGCGCGAGAACAACGCCCAGTTTCACCGCCTGTCTCGTATCTTTGCCGCCGCCGGCGTACCGGTACCTGCGGTACTGGCTCATGACGTCGGCCGCGGATTTCTGCTGGTGAGCGACCTTGGACAGACGCAGCTCGCGAGCGTCTACGGCACGGCCCCTGAAGCGGCCGCGATCGATGCCGCGCTCGAGGTGCTGGTACGTCTGCAGACGCTGCCATCTACCGACGTCATCCCGGCATACACGAAGGAGCGCCTGCACGATGAGTTCGAGCTGTTCTCGACCTGGCTGGTAGAGGGCCTGCTCCAGCGCAGTCTCACCAGCGCACAGCGTGCGCTGCTCGATGATGCCCGGGAATGTCTGCTCGGCGAGATCACGACCCAGCCGACGTGCTGCGTGCATCGCGACTATCACAGCCGGAACCTGCTCTGGCAGGACGGCGCCATCGGTGTAGTCGACTTCCAGGATGCCCTCTGGGGCCCACGCCTGTACGACCTCGCATCGCTGCTGCGCGACTGCTATCACCGGTTCAGCCACCAGGATGTGGCCCGTTGGCGCAGCCGGTACCGGGCGCTCGCCGCAGCAGCATCGTTGCCCGAACTTGGCACCGACGCCGATTTCGCCCGCGCGCTGGACTGGACCGCGGTGCAACGGCAGGTCAAAGCTGTTGGCATCTTTGCGCGACTACAGCTGCGTGACGGTCGCGACACACACCTGTCCGACATCGCGCCGGTGCTGGATCAGCTGATCGATGTGACGTCGATGTATCCACCACTGCAGCCATTGTCGCAGTTCCTAGGCACGTCCATCCGCACCGACGCCGAGAACGCTGTGGCCGGCATGATCGCGTGAGAGCCATGATTCTGGCCGCGGGGCGCGGGGAACGGCTGCGGCCATTGACCGACACGGTGCCAAAACCCCTCATCGACATCGCTGGTCGCCCGTTGATTGCGCATCAGCTCGACCGGCTCGCCCGCGCTGGTGTCAGCGAAGTGGTGATCAATCTGTATCACCTCGGCGAGCAGATCGAAGCGGCCATCGGCTCCGGTTCAACGTTCGGCCTGCGCGTACGCTACAGCCATGAACTGGAGCGGTTGGAGACCGGTGGCGGCGTGCGCAACGCACTGCCACTGCTCGGCGATGCGCCCTTTCTGATCCTCAACGGCGACATCTGGAGCGACTTCGATCTTCGATCGCTCATGGATCGACCACACACCGAAGACCTCGTTCATCTCGTGCTTACGGCAACCCCTACGCACCGCGACTCGGGTGATTTCGATCTCGCCGGTGACCGCGTCACGCGCGGGGAGAATCGACCGCTCACCTACTGCGGCATCTCGATGCTGCGTCCCGCCCTGTTCGAGGGTTCTCCCAGCGGCGCGTTTTCTCTGCGCGACCTGTTCTTCCGCGCGGTCGAGCGTGGACAAGCGTCCGGTGAGCGGTTCAGCGGTCAGTGGATCGACATCGGCTCCCCAGACACCCTGGCAGCGGTACGGGCAATCGCGAGCTAAGCTTTCGGGGGTTCCCCGTTTGCGCCGGCATGGTCTCGACTTCTGGATTTCGCACGTCACTTGCCCGCTTATGGCGCCGGGCCACACCCCGTAGCGACCGGCCGGTCATGGCGTTCACGTTCGCGGCGATGGGAAAGATCGCCAAATCTGCCGGTCAGGTGCGGCCCGCACACATCGCCCAGACCGAGAAGTTGGTCCGCCAGATCGGCCTGTCGGCCGCCGACCGCAGGATCGCCATCGACTGGTTCAACGCCGGCAAGCAGGGCACCTTCGACTTCGACGAAGGCGCGGCAAACTGCAAGCGCGCAACCGACAGTCAGCGCCTGCTGCAGATGAGTCTGACCTGCATGATGCAGATCGCCTGGGTCGAGGGGCCGCCCAAGGTCGAAGAACGAGCCGTAGTGACCTCACTCGCAGCGCTCATCGATGTAACACCAGAGGCGCTCGCCGCGATTGAGACGTCAGTGCAAGCGCAACGGATTGCCGAGATTCCCGCGGACTTGCGCGCGGCATACGAGACACTGGGGGTCGAGCCGTGGATCGATGACGATACCTTGACGCTCGCATACCGCAGGCTGCTCAACCGTCATCATCCGGACAAGTTCGCGCAAGCGGCCGCCCGACATGCGATGACAACAGCGCGTCTGCGCACGATCGCGCTACGCGATGCCTACGACCTCATCCGTTGTCGGCGAAGCGCCGTTTGATCCAACCGCGCAGGCGCCGTTCGATTCGCTCACCACCGGCATGACCCGGCGGCAGCAACTGCAGTTCCGCGTCATCACTCAACGCGATGTCGAGCGACCAGGGGTGAGGTGATTCGATCAGCACGAGCGCAGGACCAGCGAGTGCCTGCACCAAGTCGGCCGGTTCCACGTCGGCAATGCTCGGTGCATCTAACTCGAAATTGAGCACCACTGCAGCCGCCGCGCCCATGCCCTGATTTTGTGCCCACACGACCCACGCCGCGGCTTGGTGTTCACCCAGGACGATCACGTCTGCCTCTGGTGCGCGCGCTCTCAGCGCAATGAGCGCTGCATCGAGGCGGGCGCGGATCTGTGCGGGCGTCGGATCGGGAGTCGCAGGCAGCGGCAATGCGACGGTGAACGTCGCATAGCCCCGGCGCGGCAGCACATGGCGCAACGTTGCCGTTGCGCTGTCGCCGTCGGCGGAGTACCCCGCAGGCAGCACCAGCAGAAACGCACGCGGCAACGGTGGCCCAACCGACTTTCTGAAGACGCCAAGCACCTTGCCGTCGCCGACCGTCAGCCAGACGACCTCATCGTCGGGAAACGCCTCACCCTGCTCGGTCTGCATCCGCTGTTCGGTCGGCAGCAGCGCAGCGCGGTCCGCTGCCGGGGCGCTCGACTCAGCCGCGTGGCCAAGGCTTGCGAGCAGGAGCAGGGGTGTGGCGCGAACAACCGGATTCATGGCGCAAGTATAGAAAGGCATGCGGACCTTGCTCAGCCGCGCGCCTTCCACATGCCGGCAACGGCCGACTCGCCCAAGGGTTCTGGGTCTTTCACCCTCAGGCTCTCGACCCACTCGTCGTGAAAGTCGCGCTGCAGCCAGGCATTGATGGCGGCGACGATCACCATGGTCATCGTCGCCCCCAAGCCAGCCAGTGCCATGTCCTTCTGACCATCCCACACGTCACCTTGCGTGCCGACATAGTCCATTCCCAGATCACCGCCGAATACGACTGCTGCACCCCACTCGATCAGTTCATAGCTCGCCGATGCGGCCAGCAGGAGCATCAGTGGAAGCGTGTAACCCCAGAACCCACGCACGTGCGCGACGCGCAGAAAGATCTCGCGCGCCGGGTACGCAAGCAGGACCCCGAAGCAGAGGTGAACAAGACGATCGTAATGATTGCGTTCGAAGCCGAAGACTGCGTCGACCGAATGACCGAACACGCGCTGCGCAGCAGCGTCGTAGGGTGTGAGCGAGTAGGTGTAGTGACTGCCGACCGTGTGCAGCAGCAGAAACAGGAACAGACACAGATACGAGATGCGCGACAGCGTCAGATGATTGAACGTCGCGACGATGGCGAGCACGCCCAGCACGGTGAGCACGTTTTCGAGCAGCCACACCTCGCGCTCGAGCGGCGCAATTCCGAGCAGCACCCACGCGATGGCAAACAGCGCACCCAGTACGACGACAAATCGGCGATGCCTGCTGCGATCAAATGCCATGCAATCTCTCCTGTGCATCACCATAATACGATGCCATGAAGCACACGCCCTGGATCGCACCGTCCATTCTGGCCGCCGACTTCGCACGGCTCGGCGAAGAAGTGCAGGCCGTGCTCGAGGCGGGCGCGGATCTGATCCACTTCGATGTGATGGACAATCATTACGTTCCGAATCTGACCATCGGCCCGCTGGTGCTGCAGTCTCTGCGACGATTTGGTGTGACCGCGCCGATGGATGTGCACCTGATGGTGAAGCCGGTGGACCGGTTGATCGGCGACTTCCTCGAAGCGGGCGCCAACTACATCACCTTCCACCCGGAAGCCAGTGAGCACATCCATCGCTCGCTCGGACTCATCCGCGAGGGCGGCGCAAAGGCGGGTCTCGTATTCAATCCCGCAACGTCGCTGGATCATCTGAATCATGTCATGGACCTCGTCGACATGGTGCTGATCATGTCGGTCAACCCAGGGTTCGGTGGTCAGTCGTTCATCGAATCGAGCCTCGACAAAGTGCGTGTGGCGCGCGCGCGAATCGACGCGAGCGGTCGCGACATTCGTCTGGAAATCGACGGCGGCATCAAGGCATCGAACATCGCCAAGGCCGCTGAAGCCGGCGCCGACACATTCGTCGCCGGGTCCGCGATCTTCGGCGCCGATGACTACGCATCCGTGATCAGGTCGATGAGGAAGTCGCTTGGTCATTGAGGTATTGCGCCGCACCTATCCTGCCTACCTGTTCGACCTCGACGGCACCCTGATCGACAGTGCGCCGGACATCGACGGGGCGTTGAATGCAACACTCGCCGTCGCCGGCCTGCCGCGGGTCCACGAAGCGCTGACGCGACACTGGGTGGGTCATGGTTCGCGGGTGCTGCTGCAACAAGCGCTCCGGCACCACGAGCGCCTGGATCTGCTCGCCGATGAGCCGCGCATCAGCGAGCTGCTTACCGTGTTCATCGATCACTACACGGCCCACATCGCCGACTTCAGCCGCCCTTACCCGGATGTGGTCGAGACGCTCGCCACGCTGCGGGCGAACGGGGCGAGGCTGGCCGTCGTCACCAACAAACTCACCGGGCTGTCGCACCGCGTACTCGCAGCGCTCGATCTGAATCACTTCTTCACGGCAGTGGTCTGCGGCGACACTTTGGCCACCGGCAAGCCCGACCCGGGCCCCGCCCTGCACGCCTGCGCCGCGCTCGCCGTAGAGCCGGCCGACGCACTGTTCGTAGGTGATTCCACCACGGACGTGGAAACCGCGCGCAACGCCGGCTGCCCGGTGGTCGTCGTGCGCGATGGCTACAACCACGGCACCCCTGCGCAGGACCTCGGCGCCGATGGCGTGATCGACAGCTTCGCCGGTCTGCTCGGCGGTCACTAGCCCCGGAGACGGAGACTGTCCCCGGGGCGAATGGCCAATTGATCGTTTCCGGGGCATACAGTAGGCTCTCGACCGCTCCACTCTGGTGTGCCGCAATGCTTCGGCAGGAACGTCAATCCGCCCATCTGTGTTGGCGAAAATCCCAGCGCTGATTCCTCCCGCGTATCCCGTGCGCGCCGTTTGCGTTCCCATACCAGAGACTTTCGCCATGACGCCTGAACACTTCGCCGACCTCGCGCGCCAAGGATTCAATCGAATTCCGATCGTGCACGAGGTGCTCGCAGACCTCGACACACCGCTATCGACCTATCTGAAACTCGCCGCGGGACCGTACTCGTACCTGCTCGAATCAGCCCACGGCGGTGAGAAGTGGGGTCGGTACTCGATTATCGGTCTGCCCTGCCGCACGCGTGTGGTCGTCAGAGGCAATCGCATCGAAGTGATCGACGGTGACCATGTCGTCGAGACCGTCGAGACCAGCGACCCGCTCACCTTCGTCGAGTCGTACATGGCGCGATTCAAGGTCGCCGAACTGCCCGGGCTGCCCCGTTTCTACGGCGGTCTGGTCGGGTACTTCGGCTACGACACCGTGCGCTATGTGGAAAAGCGGCTCGCTGGTGGCGCCCCACCCGATCCGTTGGGCACGCCCGACATCCTGCTCATTGTCTCGGACGACGTCATCGTGTTCGACAACGTCAAGGGTCGCATGCAGATCATTACAATGGTCGACCCGTCCCAACCCAACGCGCTCGACACCGCCCGCGAGCGAGCGCACCAGACCGCGAGACGGCTGGCGGGCGCCGTGCCGCCAATTCCCGAGTCGACCTCTAATCAACTGGTCGAGGAAAGCGACTTCGTTTCCGAGTACGGGCGTGAAGCGTTTCTCGCCGGCGTCGAGAAAATTCGCGAATACATCGCGGCCGGCGATGTCATGCAGGTGGTGCTCGCGCAGCGCATGTCGCTGCCGTTCTCGGCGGCGCCGATCAATCTGTATCGCGCGCTGCGCAGCCTCAATCCATCGCCCTACATGTACTTCATGGACCTGGGCGAGTTTCAGATCGTCAGCTCCTCGCCGGAAATTCTCGCTCGCGTCGAGGACGGCACCATCGTCAATCGACCGCTCGCCGGCACCCGGCGTCGCGGCCACACTGAAGAAGAAGACCTGGCGATGGAAGCGGAGCTGCTTGCAGATCCGAAGGAGATCGCCGAACACCTGATGCTGATCGATCTGGGGCGCAACGATGTAGGCCGCGTCGCCGAAACGGGATCGGTGGAAGTCACGGAGCAGTTCACGATCGAGCGCTACTCCCACGTCATGCACATCTCGTCCAACGTGGTCGGCAGACTGAAGAAGGGCAAGAGCGCCATCGACGTGCTGCGCGCAACCCTGCCGGTCGGCACGCTGTCGGGGGCGCCGAAGATCCGCGCGATGGAAATCATCGATGAACTCGAACCGGTCAAACGCGGCATCTATGGCGGCGCTGTGGGCTACCTCGCATGGAACGGCAACATGGACACCGCGATCGCAATCCGCACGGCAGTGGTGAAGGATGGCGTCCTGTATATCGAAGCCGGCGGTGGCGTGGTGGCTGATTCGATCGGGCGGCTGGAGTGGAAGGAAAGCATGAACAAGGGTCGGGCGATCTTTCGCGCCGCAGCCATGGCCGAGCGGCGCTTTACAAACCTCGACTGAACCACATCTCGATGAAATAGGGGTTGACATCTCCGCCCGCTGGGTCCATTTTTCCTCCAGATTCTCTCCATTTTCAAATTTGGCCGGCAAAAGATGGGTCAACTGGCAAAAATCCTGGGGTTTGCGGTCCTGATCGGACCACTGGCTGCTCATGCCACGACCCTGGACTATGACGCCTATTTGTCCGGCACCCGGGTGGGCGGCGCTGAAGTCACCATCGAGCGCGCTGACAACACCTACGTGATTCAAGGCAAAGCCTGGGCTGAGGGCCTGTTCAAGTGGGTCACCCAGTGGCGCAGCCTGTTCAGCGCCAATGGCCGGCTCGAAAACGGTGCCCCGGTGGCCGAAGGCTACAGCCTGACCGAACGCGCACGGGACAAGGTCAAGGAGCTGTCGCTGCAGGACGGCAATCTCACCTACGTCAAGAACGGCAAGCCGCGCACACCCGTGGCACCGACCTCGAAACTCGATCTGTTGTCGGCGTTGTTCCTGCCCAATGGCTGCGACACCAGCGCGGACATTCACAACGGTAAAGACCAGTTCTTCCTGACCCTGACCCGCGCCGAAACCGCAACCGCGGTACCCGGCGCATCGCTGCGCTGTGAATTCGACGTTCGCGATCAGGATCAGCAACGCATCAAGGCTGTCGTCTGGCTGGGGGAGCGTGATGGCTTCACCGTGCCGGTCCAGCTCGATCTCGCAGGTGCTCTCGAGGGCACGTTAAAGCTGCGGGCCTGAGCTACGAATCCGCAGGTGCTTTGGCACTTGCGCTCGAGCCCAGGCCCGCAGCTTTGCGATACAACCAAAGCGTCGGTATCAGCACCAGCGCCGACACCGTCAACGCGACGCTGATCGCAATCTCCTTGGCGATGACCCCGATCAACGGGCCACCCACCGCCTGCCCCACCGCATCGGCCTGACCGTTCATCGACAGCAGTGTCGCGCGCGATGCCTTCGGCAACTCCGAGTTGAGCCACGCGGTCGAGAACGGCCCGCGGGCCGAGCGCAGCGCGGTCAACAGCCAGTAACCGGCAACCGCCATCAAGAATCCGTCAGCGTGAGCGATTGCAATTGCGACCGCGCCAATGCCCGCGGTCATGAGACCGATGGCCCACGTCAGCCGGCGGTGGTCATCGAGGTTGATGTGCGCACGCGCAAATCGTGTGACGAAGAAAGATGCGATTGTGGCGACCGCCGCGATGATGCCCCACCACGTCACCGACTCGAGCGCACCCAGCGCCGGGAACTCGAATGATTCGATCAGAAATGGCGTCCACAACCGATCGAAGCCTTCGGTGAAGGCGCCATAGATCAAGGTGATGACGAGGATCGTCACCAGCAGCGGGCGCGTTCGCACTTCGCGCACGCCTTCGAGGAACGTCGCCCGCATCGCGGACCAGGATCCGCGCGCATGGCCCGCGACCGGCACGAACCCGTTCTCCGGCATCTTCAGCGCCATGAACACAGCAAGCCCGAGAATGCCGAGTGCACCCGCCACGATGGGCGCGCGCAAGTCGAAGTGCCCGAGTACCACTGCAGTGCCGATACCGAACAGCGCGCCGACCTGGCTGTATTGGGCGGCACGGGCAAAAGCGGCGTTGGCCTGCCGCACGCCGATCTCCTCGGTGAGCCAGGCGGGATAGGCGCCGCTGATGAACGTCCACCCGAACCCCCACAACACAGACGCGAGCAGGATCATCTCGAAAGTGGGAAATGCCGCGAGCACGATGAAGGAGATGCCCGTCAGCGCATGACCAACGATGACTGACAGCCTGCGACTGACCGCATCGGCGACCACCCCGGTCGGAATCTCGAACAGGAACGCGGCAAGTTCCAGCGCAGTGCCGACGAGCACCATCTGCAGCGGATCGAGCCCGGCCATCTCCACCATGTAAACGAGGTTCAGCGTCACCATCGCGGCGAAGCAGAAGCCGTAGAACACCGTCGCGCGCAGATAGAAGTCGAGGGCGTTCAGCGCCGTATGGCCATCAGCCGTGCCTGGCTTCGAGTCGCGCGGCACTCGCGCCACGACCGGTCGCGCGCAATCGCGCCAGGTATTCGTCGAGCTTGCCGCGGGTGTGGAACGGACCGCCCTCGGCGAGGGTGTTATCGAGCGGATCACGACCTCGGGCGACCCCCCCCATCATCGCGGCGTGCCAATCTGCGAGCAGCCTTGCGCCTTTGCGTGCCGCGCTGATTTCTCGACCTGCAAGGTCGTGCTGCTCGTGTGGGTCGTTGGCGAGATCGAAGAGTTGAACGTCGTCGAAGTCGTGAAAGCCATCGTGATAGGTGCGCAGGAAGAGGTAGTCGTCGAACCGCACCGCACGCTGGCAGGTCCACGCACAATGCGACACGATCAGGTGATCGCGACCGGCCTGCTTGCCTGATTCGAACGCGGCAGCAAACGATGCTGCGTCCCATCCCGATGACACCTTGCCACCGATCATTTCGAGCAGCGTCGCGAACACGTCGATCTGATAGTGCAAGCCGCGTCGACGGCCGGCCGCCAATCCGGGCCAGCGCACGATCATCGGCACATGCGAGGTGAATTCATCCGCCGTATGGTGATCGCAGTAGATCGACAGCTCACCCAGTGTCTCGCCGTGATCCGACGAGATTACGATCGCCGTGTCGTCGTCGATGCCGAGATCCGCGAGCTGATTCATGAGCCGGCCGACGAACTCGTCGGCATACCGCACGCCGGTATCGTAGCCGTCGAACATCCGTTTCACGGCATCCGCCGAGTCGATCTGTTGGGGCTGGCGCGGAAAGAGCTTCGCCCACGCTTCGTTGGGCGCGAAGCCGATCGCTTCCTGTGCCGAGTGTGGTCCCGGTCGCGACCAATGACCCTCGCGCACCGTTTCCGTGAGCCAAGCCGGCGGCGCATCGTCTCGAAACGGGTCGCCGAAACTCGGTGGCGCGCGATAGGGCGTGTGCGGATCCCATAAGTGCACGTGCAGGAACCAGTTGTCTTCGCGGCCACGGCGGTCGAGCCAATCGGCCGCAATCGCGTGCACTTCATCGGCGGTCTCGAATCCGAACTTACCGACGTCGTGCGCCTCGCTGAACCCCGCATACCAGTGAAACGCCGAGTGACGCTGCGCAAACGAACTCACCGAGACCGTGCGCATGCCGGCCATCTGCAGGCGCCTCGGGAAACTCGTGTAGTACAGCCGCGACTGAAACTGCCGCGAGGCACCCTCGATGACGGGGTCGGCGTCTGTCCCGCCGTGATTGACGATGCCGTTGTGGATGCCGAATTGCATGGTCAGGAGCGCCGAGCGGCTCGGCAGGCATGGCGTGTCCGACGCATACACCGACTCGAACACCGTGCCGCTGCCCGCGAGCGCATCGATGTTGGGCGACGTCCGCCGATGGTAGCCGTAGCAGCCCAGATGATCAGCGCGCAGCGTGTCGATATCGATGTAGATAATGCGCATGATCGGCCCTCAGGTCGTCACTTCGACGGGTACGTGGGTGGTCGTGACCTCGGCCAGCAGTCGATTCGAGTCACCCCGCACCTGGGTGCGAATCACGGTGACGCGCCGGCCAACCCGGACCACCGTAGCCTGCGCGGTGATCGTCCCTCCCTGCTGGTTAGCAACCATTACGGCGTGCAGGTCGATTCCGACCATGAAACGCCGGTCGCCGGTCTTGTCCTCGTATGCGCGATTGGCAACTCCGGTCGATAGATTGTCGGCAAGCGAAATGATCACGCCACCATTGACGTTGCCGGTCGGGTTCAAGTGATGCGGCTCGAGGCGAATACGCGCACTCGAGCCGTCGCCGACACTCTCCATGCCGATGAAGCGATCGAAGGTCAACGTGGTCTCCCGGCAGCAGCGAGCCGACAGCATAACTGCCCCGCGCGCACATCGAACACCGTCATTGCTGCCCTGTCGGGGGCTGGGCTAGTCTGCGTCGCTCCCGACACAGGATTCGAGCATGGCCAATCGGAAACGCGCGAGCGAGCTGACCCTCGCCGGCTTCTCGCTGCGCTGGATGTTTGCCACCGTGCTGGTGCTCGCAACCTATAACCCCAGCGGCTACAGCACCATCGACTGGTTCCGCACCGCGCTCGGCGACGGCACCCTCGGACCTGCGCACTATCTCGTTGCGGTGGTGATCCTGATCGGCTGGGTCATCCTCTTGCGCGCCACCTTCAATTCGCTCGGCATCCTGGGTCTCGTGCTCGGAACCGCGCTGCTCGGGACGCTGGTGTGGTTCCTGATCGATCTTGGCCTCTTGACGGGCAGCTCCTTTGACTTCTACGCCTGGATATCACTCGTCTGCCTCGGCGCCCTGTTCGCGCTGGGCCTCACCTGGTCGCACCTGTGGCGGCGCCTCACCGGCCAGGTCGATGTCGAGGACTTCGACCGTAACTGACATTGGCGAGCGACGGCCGATGCGCCGATAATCTCGTTGTTCGCGTCGTTCAAACCGCGGTAGCGGTCGCACAGTCTCCATCTCATGCACATTCGTCCCGTCCTCCTGATCGTCGGTGCGGTACTGCTCGGGTTTGCCCTGGTCATGCTGGTCCCCGCCCTCGTTGCTGCCTGGTCGGACGAGTCAACCACTGGCGCGTTCCTCAAATCTGCCGCCATCACCGCCGTGGTTGCCGGTGCAATGGTCGCGGCCGGGTTCCATGCGCGGGTCCTCATCTATCCCAAGCAAACCTTCGTGATCACCACCACGGTATGGGTGGCAGTCAGTGCCTTCGGCGCTCTGCCCTTCGTGTTCTACGCGCACATCGACTACAGCGATGCCGTGTTCGAGACCATGTCCGGGATCACGACCACCGGTTCAACCGTGCTGGTCGGACTCGATTCGATGCCGCGCTCCGTATTGATCTGGCGCTCGCTGCTGCAGTGGGTGGGTGGTCTCGGCTTCACGGTCATGGCGATCGCCATCCTGCCTTTTCTGGGTGTGGGTGGTATGCGGCTGTTCCGCAGCGAGTCATCGGAGTGGACCGATAAGGGTACGCCGCGCGTGCGCAGCCTCGCGCTGTCGATCTCGGCCTGTTATCTGCTCCTATCGGTGACCTGCGCGCTGGCGTACTGGGCCGGTGGGATGAGCGCATTCGATTCGATCAACCACGCAATGTCGACCATATCGACCGGTGGCTACTCTACGCACGATGCATCGTTCGGGCACTTTGACAGCGCCATGCTCGAAGCCACTGCAGTCGTGTTCATGATCGCGGGTGCGCTGCCATTCGCGCTGTACGTACGATCGACGAAGGATGGCGGCCATGCGCTGGTCAACGACCAGCAGGTGCGCGGGTTTCTGAAGACCATCGTCGCGGTGGTCGGCGTGATCGCGACCTGGCGCGCGCTGCGCAGCGATGATTCGTTCGTCGAGGCACTTCGAGATGCGGCATTCAATGTCCTATCGGTGATCACGACCACCGGGTTTGCTTCCACCGACTACGGTTCGTGGGGCGAGTTCGCAACCATGGCGTTCTTCCTGCTGACCTTCGTCGGCGGATGCTCCGGCTCCACCGCGGGCGCTTTCAAGATCTTCCGATTCCAGATCGCGCTCGGAGTGCTGAGGAGTCAGATGCTGCGTCTCATCCATCCCCACGCCGTGCAGACCCGGGAGTTCAACGGCAGGCCGGTGGGCGACGACGTATTACGTTCACTGGTCGGCTTCTCATTTGCGTTCTTCGCGACGATTGTGGTGCTCGCCGTGTCGCTGACCCTGTTCGATCTCGACTTCCTCACGAGCATCAGCACTGCGGCGACGATGGTCACCAACGTCGGGCCTGGCCTCGGACCGATCGTCGGCCCGGCCGGGAACTTCGCGAGCCTGCCGGACCCTGCCAAGTGGCTGCTGTCCGCCGGCATGCTGCTGGGACGGCTCGAGATCATGACCGTGATCGTGCTGCTGAACCGGCGGTTCTGG
Organism: Pseudomonadales bacterium; assembly: GCA_041738285.1. Classification (GTDB taxonomy): domain Bacteria; phylum Pseudomonadota; class Gammaproteobacteria; order Pseudomonadales; family Azotimanducaceae; genus SZUA-521. The sequence continues at coordinate 13,009 of JBGSQB010000222.1, forward strand.
CGTAGTTGAATCCGGTCGTGTCGCGGGCCTCAGGCGAGTCTAGAATTCCGGGGCACACGGGTCGGCCTCCTCTCGCTCATCGATGACCACAGACCTAGCGCTGATTGCGGCGTCGTTATTTTTGGTTCTGCTGAATGGCTTTTTCGTTGCAGCAGAGTTCGCCATCGTCAAGCTCCGGCAGACTCGCGTGTCGACCATCGCAAGCGCGCATGGCTGGCGCGGCAGACTCCTGGCGAAGGTGCATGGAAACCTCGATGCGTACCTGTCCGCCTGTCAGCTCGGCATCACCCTCGCCTCGCTCGGTCTCGGCTGGATCGGCGAGCCCGCCTTTGCCGACCTGTTGGCGCCCTTGCTCACCAGCATCGGAGTCGAGGACCCAGAGGTCGTCTCGGGCGTCGCCTTCTTTGTTGCCTTCATGACGATCTCGTACCTCCACATCGTGGTTGGTGAACTTGCACCGAAATCCATGGCCATCCGCATGTCGGAGCGCGTCGCGCTATGGACCGCCACACCGCTCTTTCTGTTCTATTGGGCCCTGTATCCGTTCATCCGGGCGTTGAACAGCAGTGCGTTCTGGCTACTGCGCAAGCTGGGGCTGGACGTGCTGACGCACACTGAGGGTGGTTACAGCATCGACGAGATCAAGCTCATCCTCCGCTCGTCCCACGTCGACAGCTCGCTGGGCAGCTCCGAATGGCGGGCGCTCGCGCAGGCGATGGACTTCGGCGAAGCCGAGGTTGCCGACCTGATGCGCCCCTTCAACGATGCCGTCGTCATCGAGAAGGATGCAAGCGTGGCCGATAGTCTGTCCGTGATGGCCACCCATCGCTTCAGTCGCTATCCCTTCGTCGACGCTGCCGGACTGGTCGAAGGCGTGCTGCACACCAAGGACGTGTTGCTCGCGTTCAAGGACGGACGAGGACCTTCGACACTCGACGGTGTGGCGCGCCCGGCGCTGTTCGTTCCGCCGACACTGCGCGTCGCCGAGCTGTTCAGACACTTCCGGATCAAGGGACAGCACATGGCGATCGTCGGACTCCGCGGCGAGGAACCCCGTGGGTTGCTGACTTTCGATGATGTATTGAGCGCACTGGTCGGCGGCATTCGAGACGAGTTTGGTTCTTCGACCGTGGACTGGTCGCGCCTGGAGGACGGCACCATCGCCGCGCACGGCGCCCTGCCCATCTTCACCCTTGAGCAGACGCTCGGCATCGATCTGGACGAAGAATCGGAGGGTGCGCGCACCGTCGGCGGCATGGTCCTGAAAAAGCTCAATGCCCTGCCTGCCGCAGGCCAGCGGGTAGCGTTCGGCGACTTCGACATCGTGGTCGACGAAGTACACAGCACGCGCATCGCGCGACTTCGCGTGATCCCCAGGCAGCCAACGAATGCGGGGTAGCCTCGAGCGGCGGGTCCGCCACCCGGTATGCCGGCTATCGCACGCGAACAACGGTGCGCTGGGTGTTGGCCTTGCATCTGAGCAGTGCGACAATCGCGACCGTGAGCACACTCTCAACCATTGCCGCCCTCTTGTGGCGTTGGCGCAAGCCTGACGCCTGACGATCTATTCGCATGCCCGGCTTACGGGTAAATCGAGGGTCCGATTCGCCCAGCACCGGTCCACGAGGCGGATGTACCCCCAGACGTCACACCGCATTCCCCTCAATTGAGTCAATAGGTTAGGTTCCATATGCTGCTCATGATCGACAACTACGATTCGTTCACCTACAACGTCGTCCAGTACCTTGCCGAACTCGGCGCGGATGTCGCGGTGCATCGCAACGACGAAATCACGATTGCCGAGATCGAGCGACTGGCGCCCGAGATGATCGTGATCTCACCGGGCCCATGCACGCCCGATGAAGCCGGCGTATCTGTCGAGGTCGTGCGTCGGTTCGGGCCGCACATTCCGCTGCTCGGCATCTGCCTTGGCCATCAGAGCATCGGCGCGGCGTTCGGTGGCGATGTGGTGCGCGCCCGCAAGATCATGCACGGCAAGACGTCCATGATTCATCACCGCGGCGAAGGTGTGTTCGCAGGTTTGCCGGTGCCCTTCGAGGCGACGCGCTACCACTCATTGATCGTCGCGGACGCGACGTTGCCAGACTGCCTCGAGGTTACGGCATGGACCGCGCACGAGGATGGCTCCTTCGATGAGATCATGGGCCTGCGTCACCGGGAATTCCCAATTCAGGGTGTGCAGTTCCATCCGGAGTCGATCATGACCAAATCCGGGCACGATCTGCTGCGCAACTTCCTGGCGCGCACCGTGCGCGCCGCCGCCTGAGCGGTCACGAATGAGCAGCGAGATGCATCCTTTCATCGCACGACTCTCTCAGTCGCTGGCCCTCGATGCCGCGCAATCGAAATCGATGTTCGACATCATCATGTCGGGCGGCGCAACCGACGCGCAGATCGGCGGCGTGCTCATGGCGCTGCGCGTGAAGGGCGAAACGGTCGACGAGATCACCGGTGCCGCGCAAGCGATGCGCGAGCGCTCGAGAAAAGTAACGGTCGATGCACCATACCTCGTCGACACCTGCGGCACCGGAGGATCGGGGTCGGCGAAGCTGTTCAACATCTCCACCGCGGCGGCGTTTGTGGCCGCAGCTGCCGGCGCGCACGTCGCCAAGCATGGCAATCGGGCAGCATCGAGCAAGAGCGGCAGTGCCGATGTGCTCGAAGCAGCCGGTGTCAATCTCAAACTCGACCCGTCTCAGATCGCGCGGTGCATCAAGGATGTCGGTGTTGGCTTTCTGTTCGCGCCTGCGCACCACAGCGCGATGAAGCATGCGATTGGTCCGCGGCGGGAGCTCGGCGTGCGAACGCTGTTCAATCTGCTCGGCCCCTTGACCAACCCGGCAGGCGCGAAGCGCCAATTGATCGGTGTGTTCGACCCCCAGTGGCTTGCGCCCGTAGCTTCCGTGCTGCAACGCCTTGGCGCGGAACACGCGATGATCGTGCACAGCGGTGGACTCGATGAGATCGCGCTCGACGCGCCGACCGAAGTCGCAGAGCTGAATCAGGGACGCATCGAACGCTATCAGATGGCCCCGGAGCAGTTCGGCATCGAACGCGGCGCCCACGGCGCACTGGTCGCCGACGATCCCAGGTCGAGCCTTGAATTGGTCAAGCAAGCATTGACCGACGCCGACAGTGCAGCGGCGCACATCGTTGCCCTCAATGCCGGCGCTGCGATCTACGTTGCGGGCGTCGCGACCAGTCTCGCGCACGGCGTATCCATGGCGCAGGATGCGATCTCGGCAGGGCTTGCGAACGAACGCCTGGCAGAACTCGTCCGCATCTCGAGTCTGATGGGCGAGCCATGACAGGTGCGGTGCTCGACGAGATCCTTGCGCACAAGCGCACCGAAGTAGCCGGGCGCCGGGCGCGGCGTTCGCTTGCGCAGGTCGAAGACGCTGCCCGCACCGCACCCGCAGTGCGGGGCTTTCGTGCCGCGCTTTCGGACGCAATCAGCCATGGCCGTGCGGCGGTGATCGCCGAAATCAAGAAGGCCTCACCGAGCAAAGGTGTGATCCGCGAAGACTTCGACGTGGCTGCGATTGCGCGCAGCTACCAGTTGGCCGGCGCGTCGTGTCTGTCGGTGCTGACCGATGAACGATTCTTCCAGGGCCTTGACGACTACCTGGTCATCGCCCGTGGCGCAACCAATCTGCCGGTATTGCGCAAGGACTTCATCGTCGACGCCTGGCAGATCGCCGAAGCGCGCGCGCTCGGCGCCGATTGCATTCTGCTCATCGCCGCTGCGCTTGGCTCTGAACTCGTCGAATTCCATGGCGTCGCAGAGCAACTCGGACTCGATGTGCTGGTGGAAGTGCACGATCGCCCGGAGCTCGAACGCGCCATCGAACTCGGCGCCGACCTGATCGGCATCAACAACAGAGATCTACGCACCTTCACCACGCGGCTCGAGACGACGTATGCTCTGTTGCCACATGTGCCGGCCAATGCACTGATCGTGACCGAAAGTGGCATTCGTGACGCCGAGCAGGTCGCGCAGATGCGCCAGCAGGGTGTCAACGCATTCCTCGTTGGTGAGGCATTCATGCGAGCTGCAGACCCAGGCGCTGCGCTATCGAATCTGTTTGCCACGGGGAGGCAATGATGAAGAAAAATCTATCGGCCCTGATCGTGGGTACGCTGTTGTCGGTATCGGTGTGCACGGTCAACGCCGAAGTGACCGATGTAAGCGACATCGGATTCACGTCCCAGCACACGCTGACGATCGCCGCCGATCGCGCCCGCGTGTACGCCGCACTGACTGCGGATGTGGGTCGGTGGTGGGATTCACGCCACTCGTTCGGCGGTTCCGCCAAGGCGTTCTCGATCGATGCGCGTCCCGGTGGCTGCTTCTGCGAGACACTGCCAGGTGGTGGCGTCGTGCATATGGTTGTCGTCTACGTGGACCCCGGCCGCGAACTGCGCATGCGAGGCGAGCTTGGACCGCTGCAGACGATGGCCGTAACTGGCAGCATGCAATTCGTGCTCGAGGACGCGGCGGGCGGCGCCACGACGTTGCGCTATGCCTACGCGGTCGGTGGCTACGGCGCGGATGGCCTTGCCGGCATTTCCGCCGCTGTCGATCTGGTTCAGCTCGGACAGCTGCAACGGCTCAAGCGTTTCATCGAGACTGGCAACCCCGAATCGATCAAGGCCACTTAGAGAACACAGCAGAGGAATCGAGAGAAAGGTGCAGTTGGTATTTCTCCACGGGCCTGTTGCGTCCGGCAAGCTCACGATCGCCAAAGCCCTATGCGAGCGCCGCAACTTCAAGCTGTTCCATCGTCATCTGGTCGAGGACATGGTCAGCACCGTATTCGAGTTCGGGTCGCCGAACTACATGCGGGTGCGCGAGTACAACCTGCTGCAGGTGTTTCGCGAGGCGGTCGATGCCAATGTTTCCCTGGTGTTCACGTTCCTGCCGGAACGCACGACGCGCGCGACCTTTGTTTCACACACGGGAATCGTGATCGAACGGCTGGGTGGGGTCGTCAAGATGGTCGAGCTCACTTGCCCGGACAGCGTCATCGAAGCGCGCGTTGGCAATGCCGATCGTCGCACCTGGGGCAAGATCACTGATGTGAATCGATATCGGCAACTGAAAGCGGACGGCGCGTTCGAGTATCGGTCGATGCCCGCGCCTTGCATCAGCATCGACACCAGCACCGTCAATCCCGTCGAAGCCGCGCGGCTGATCGATGCGGCGCTCGACGCGCCGTCAGCGCAGGGCGAACTGTACCCCCACGAACCGCGGACGCCGCTACGGCGCAACTGAAATGGGGGACAGCGCACCTATTTCGCACGCGATTCAGCAAGTCGACCCTACGCCTGCGAAATAGGTGCACTGTCCCCCATTTCCCCTTAGTTCAGGTTTCTTGGGCACAAAAAAAGGGCTGAGAATCGCTCCCCAGCCCTGTTTTTGCATTCACGCTTTGAAGGTTCGCCGCCCCAGGTACGTCCATGTGCCGTGAGGGCTGACGTGGCAATCCGCTCGGGATTGCCGCCAGATCCATCCATGGATCTGGAATCTCAGTGTTAGGGAACCTCTGAACAAGGTCTATTTCCGCCATGGCCGCGTTGGGGCGCACTCCGGAAGCATCGCGAATTTACAGCATATTCGCGATGTGCCTCCGGGCGCCGCGCGCCGCACGCCCCGCCTTGCCCTGACGAAAATATCCACTTGTTCAGAGCTTCCTTAGCGCGTGCCGTACACCACCATGGTCTTGCCCTTGACAGACACCAGACCCTGTTCGACCAGAGTCTTCAGTACCCGACCGACCATTTCCCTCGAACAGCCCACGATTCGGCCAATTTCCTGGCGCGTAATCTTGATCTGCATGCCGTCGGGATGGGTCATCGCGTCGGGCTGACGGGTCAGGTCGAGCAAGGTCCTCGCCACACGGCCAGTGACGTCGAGGAACGCAAGGTCGCTCACCTTCTGGGTGGTCACCCGCAAGCGCTCTGCCAGCTGGCGGCCGACGGCGTAGAGCAGCTCGGTGTGCCGTTCCGCCAGTTCCTTGAACTTGGCATAGGATAGCTCCGCTACCTCGCATTCGACCTTGGCCTTGATCCACGCCGAGCGCGGATGGTCGTCGAGAAACAGCGGCATTTCGCCGAAAAAGTCGCCTTTGTTCAGATAGGCCACAATGATCTCGCGGCCCGATTCGTCCTCAACGAGCACGGTGACCGAGCCCTTCAGGATGTAGTAAATCGAATCGCTCTTGTCACCCGCGTAGATGAGGGTGCTCTTGGCGGGATACTTCCGTCGATGCGCTACGGTCAGGAACGCATCCAGATGCGGCTTTTCCTGGGTATCCATGTTCGGAATCATCCCTCGGGCGAGCGGCCGTTTGACCACCACACCACTGGGTTGAGAACTCTTCACTGCAAGCATGATAAACGCTCCTTCGTGACGTGCCTTGCGAAATGAACTGTGGCACAGGTGTGATCACATCGACGACGCTTGTTCGATGAGCGGCACACTTTTGGCTGCCGAACGGTCGGGGTTAACATCGATACCCAAGAAGCCGTCACGAGACTGATAACTCACCTTGCCATGATTGCCGTTTTCGAATGCACACCGTATTCGTTTCGCCTCGGAAATAGGGCTGGTTTTGTGACGCCCATCACACGGCCTCGATCAAGCATAGTCGCGATTTTACTCCTCACATGTTTCACGTTGATGACGGGCTGTTCGAGCACTGACGAGCCCATCGCCGTCGGGACACTCGAGCGGGATCGCATCGAGTTGACTGCCACGTTCAGCGAGCCGATTACCGATCATTACTTCGACGAAGGCGATCACGTACCCGCGGAGGCGCTGATAACTCAGCAATCCGACGCTCGCATGGGTACCCAGTTGGACGGCGCCCGCGCCGAGCGCGATCGACTCACCGCGCGACTGGCCGAACTGATGCGGGGTCCGCGCCAGGAGATGATCCGCGAGGGCGTGGCGCGCCTCGATCGCGCTCGCGCCGTGCAACACGATGCGGAACTGGAGCTGGCGCGCATCGCGAACCTCAGCGACAAGGGTTTTGCAAGTGTCGCGCAGGTCGATCAGCTGAAGGCGCAGCGCGACTCAGCGATCGCGTCGGTCGCCGAATCCCAGGCGAGTCTCGATTCCATGCTGGCCGGCACCACGACCGAAGAACTCGATCAGGCACGACACGCGCTGGCGGCGGCGGCCGCACAGGTGACCCAGATCGATGCGAACATCGCGCGGCTGGCACACCACGCACCGACCGACAGCCTCGTCGAGTCACTGCCCTACGAGGTGGGCGAGATTCCCCCCATCGGCGCGCCCGTCGCCGTGCTGCTGCGCGACGGCGCCCCGTACGCGCGCGTGTATGTCCCGGAGGCGCTGCGCGCCACAGTGCAGCCAGGCGATCGGGTGCAAGTTCAAGTCGACGGCATAGAACACGCGTTCACCGGCACGGTCCGCTACATATCCGCTGAGGCGAGCTTTACGCCTTACTTCGCCCTCACGCGCTACGACCGCGGCCGGCTCGTGTACGTCGGCGAAATCGATCTCCTCGAAGCTGATGATCTGCCGGCAGGCGTGCCGCTGGAAGCGCGATTCAATCGTGACTGAGCAGACGCCCGCCATCGCGACGCGGGCATTGTCGAAACACTTCGGCCCGGTCGTCGCGGTGGATGCCGTCTCGCTGACAATCGATCGCGGCGTGGTATTCGGCTTTCTCGGGCCCAACGGCTCCGGCAAGTCGACGATGATCCGTATGCTTTGTGGTCTGCTGACGCCGACCAGCGGTGAAGCCGATGTACTCGATCACCACATGCCCGAAGACGGCGAAGCGATTCGCAGCCGCATCGGTTACATGACCCAGAAGTTCTCGCTCTACGAAGATCTGAGTGTGCTCGAAAACCTCGACTTTGTCGGCCGCATTCAGGGCATCCCGAGACGCGATCTCACGCGCCGCATCACGGAGCTGTCTGAGCGCTATCACCTCGGCGATTTCATCAAGCGCATGGCTGGCACGCTGTCCGGTGGTCAACGGCAGCGGCTGGCACTGGCGGCCGCGATCATCCATCAGCCAGAGCTGGTCTTCCTCGATGAGCCAACGAGCGCCGTGGATCCAGAGAGCCGACGCGACTTCTGGGAAGCGCTGTTCGATCTGGTGGCGGGCGGTATGACCATTCTCGTTTCCACACACTTCATGGACGAGGCTGAGCGCTGCCATCAACTTGCGATCCTCGACGCGGGTAAACTGAAAGTCGCGGGAGCGCCCGCAGACCTCATCGCCTCCGTACCGGCACACGTCATGTTGGTCGATGCGCAACAACCGCGCCGCGCGCACGCGGCGCTGTCAGGCAACCCAGCCGTGATGGGCCTGGCACAGATCGGTGTGCGCCTGCGCGTGATGGTCGATCGCAGCGTGGCCGATCCAGTGGCGACCATTGAACGGTTGCTGGGCGATGCCAACGTCGCCGCAACGGTCGCACCGACCACCGCGAGCCTCGAAGATGTGTTCATCGCCTTCACATGAGTAGCCCGGGCGCATCACTGGCCCGCATGGGCGCACTCGTCGGCAAGGAACTGCGCCAGCTGCGCCGCGACCGGATCACGTTCGCGATGATCATCGGCATTCCTGCACTGCAGCTCATCCTGTTCGGTTTTGCGATCAACTTCGACGTGCGTCATCTGCCCGCGGCCGTGGTTGATCTCGCCGGCACCAGCGCGTCCCGCGAACTGGTACAGAGTCTCGCGAACACTCAAGTGCTCACCATCGTCGATCAGGTCGCGACGCCGCAGGCGCTCGAGCAGCTGTTGTACGAAGGCAAAATCCGGGTCGGTATTCTGGTGCCTGAGGATTTCGAACGCCGGCGCCTGGATTCTTCGCGACCCATCGCGCAGCTGTTGGTCGACGGCACCGATCCGGTTCTGCTCGGTATTGCCAATCAGCTGGCGAACATTCCGTTGCAATCCACCACGAACGTTCGACGCGTGGCGCCCGTCATAGCGGTGCGCAACTACTTCAACCCCGAGGGCCGCTCGCCGGTGAACACCGTCCCGGGGTTGATCGGTGTGATCCTGACCCTGACCATGGTGCTGTTCACGGCAATAGCCATCGTGCGCGAACGCGAACGCGGGAACATCGAGTTTCTGATTGCAACGCCAGTGCGACCGGCGGAACTGATGATCGCCAAGATCATCCCGTACATCGGCATCGGTCTTACACAGGTGTCTTTGGTGCTGTGGCTGGGCGATGTGTTGTTTGCAGTGCCCATCGAGGGGGCGCTGATCGACGTTTACGTCGCGACTTTCGTGTTCATCGCCACGTCGTTGGCCGTGGGCCTTGTCATCTCGACGCTCGCAGATACGCAGTTTCAAGCGGTTCAGATGACACTGTTTCTGCTGCTGCCATCGATTCTCATCTCCGGCTTTGTGTTTCCCTTCGAAGGCATGCCGCGCATCGTGCAGATAATAGCTGAAGGTCTGCCCATCACGCACTTCATCCGCATCATCAAGGCCATCATGCTGCGCGGCGCGGACCTTGCCATGGTCGCGCACAGTCTTTGGGTGCTCGCAGCAATAGGCGCCGCGGCGATGACCATTGCGACCCTGCGCTTCCGCAAGCGCATCGACTGACGGCCATCATCGATCGAATTGGATGTGCGGGTCCTGGTAGTAGCGCTGGTGCCAGATCCCTTCCTGCGCCTCGTCGGCAAGCGGCATGCGCCAGGTACGTACTTTTGAGCCGATGAGCGGCACTCGATACAACCCGCGCGGTTCGTTGATCGTGTTACGCACGTAATCTTCAGCCGCGTGACCCGGCACGTACCGTCCAGCGATGCGTCGGTATTGATCACGCCACGCGTCATCCTCACCAACGTCGTGTACCAGGGTCGCAACACCCTCGATGATCACTTTGCGGTAAGGCAGCGCCTGCTCATCGATGCATAGCGACACGCGCGGATCGCGGCGCAGACAGGCGAACCACTCCGAGCGTTCGCGAGGTGTGAAGTAGATTGAGCCATTTTCGTAGATAAACCAGATGGGGGTGACGAGCGGGCTGCCATCGGCGCGTACCACAGCAATGCGCATGACGACACCGGGCTCGGTCAAGAACCGATCTCGTTCCAATGTGGTGAGATTCGGCATGTACGCAATTCCTTGATCAGTGGTTTCGGTTGAAGCCTACAATGGCCGCTCTGAGGGGAGGACGCCATGCCGCATCTGTTACGGAAGTTCCTGCCGGCGCTGCTGCTCACGGCGGGGTTCGCCAGTGCCGAGGTCTGGGACGAGGTCGAGCACGGCTACGCGGTGAACGGCGATGTGAGGATCCACTACGCGACGCTGGGCAAGGGCCCGCTGGTGGTGATGATTCACGGCTTTCCCGACTTCTGGTATTCGTGGCGTCACCAGATGGCCGGACTTGCGCCCCACTTCAAGGTGGTGGCCATCGACCAGCGCGGCTACAACCTGAGCGATCAGCCCGAGGCAGACGAGCCCTACGCGATGTCGAATCTGGTCGCGGACGTGGCGGCCGTGGTGAAGCACTTCGACCAACAGAACGCGATAATCGTCGGTCATGACTGGGGCGGCGTGGTGGCGTGGAACTTCGCGTTCACCCATCCCGACATGCTGCGGCAACTGGTGATTTTGAACTTGCCTCATCCCAACGGATTGGCCCGGGTTGCGGCCAGTCATCCCAACGCGCAGGCCAATACGCGCTACGCGCAGGTCTTTCGCGAGAAATCAGCAACCGATCCCGATGTCTTCTTTGGCGGTCCGATGACGGCGCAGTCGCTCGCCGGCTGGGTGCAAGACCCCGCGGCGCGCGCACGCTACGTCGACGCCTTCGAACGATCAGACTTCGCGGCCATGCTCGCCTACTACAAGATGAACTACCCGCCCCCGCCGACGCCCGGGTCAACGCCGCCAACGGTGCCGCGCCTGAACGCGCCCGTGCTGATCTTTCATGGCCTCAAAGACACCGCATTGCACTCCGATGCGCTCAACAACACGTGGGACTGGATCGACCAGGACGTGACCATTGTCAGCGCACCGGCGGCGGGGCACTTTGTTCAGCAGGATGCCGCCGAACTCGTCACGTCCACCATGAAATGGTGGCTGCTCGCACGACAATAACGGAAAGGGGACGACGCCATGACGATCTACAACATCAACACCGAGCAACTCCACTGCACCCTGCACGAGCGCGTGGTCACCATCACATTGACGCGACCGGAAGCGCGTAACGCCCTGTCGCCGGAGCTGACCACCGCACTGCGTCAAGCCATTGCGTGGGCGACCGCCGAGGCTGCGGTCGGCGCTCTGGTCATCACCGGCGCCGGTACCGCGTTCTGCTCAGGCGGTGATGTGAAGGCGATGGCGCGCGCTGAATCCGCTGCAGCCGGCCCAACGGTGGAAGCGCAATTCCAGGAAATGCGCGAGCGACACCGCGAGATCACCGGCGCATTGCATGCACTGCGCAAACCGTCGATCGCCGCTTTGCCGGGTGCAGCGGCAGGTGCGGGCCTCGCGATCGCCCTGGCGTGCGATTTGCGCATTGCTGCCCAAAGCGCCTTCCTGAGCACCGCCTATGCGCGTATCGGGTTACCCGGCGACTATGGCATCGCCTGGCTGCTCACGCGCGTGGTAGGGCCTGGCCGCGCTCGCCAACTGATGCTGACGGCAGAGCGAGTCGATGCAGTCCAGGCGGAGCGTATCGGTCTCGTCAATCGCGTGGTCCCGGATGCGTCGCTGCAGAAGGATGCGTTCGCGCTCGCGCGTCAGCTTGCAAACGGTCCGCAGGTCGCGCTCGCGTACATGAAAGACAACCTCGACGAAGCACTCACCATCGATCACGCGACGGCGATCGACCGCGAAGCCGATCGATTGTTGAAAGCGCGCGGTACCGAAGACCATCGGGAAGCGGTGCGCGCCTTTGCCGAAAAGCGCGATCCACAGTTCAAGGGTCACTGAATCTCAGGACTGCCATACTCGCCAACATCTGGACCGACGCTGCGCAATCGCTTGTGAGCTGGCACCACGGCACGCGTGCCCTGCCGAGCGGTTCGTCGTTACGAAGCGACCGGCTTTGGCCGAGACGCAGGCACGATCGGAATGTCCGCGTCGGTCAGTGGCGCGCGGTGCTTGCGTCGTGCAAGCGCCGCTTCAATGTAAGGCGCAAGCTGCTCAGCTTTTTTGTTCTCGCGAGCTTCGCGCCCCTCGGCGAAATCGTCCAGAACGTCGCTGTGAAACCGCTCCAGGCTCTCGCAGATGTCTTCGTGTCGATTCCTGCCACCCTGCTGCAGAAAGATCACCTGGTCGACGCCGGCATCGGCAAAGCTGTGCATGTGGGTTCGAAACTCATCAGGCGTGCCGATGCCCGGTGATCGGGCCATGCTCCGGTCAGGGTTCGCGGCGGCGCCGCCGTACGCGGCATCCACCACCTGTTCACCTCGAGCCTTCGCGAGCTTGCGTGCTTCGAATTGCTCCCAAAGGCGACTGCGCCCGGGCAGCACGTCGTCGGTCACCAGCGCACCGACGGCGTATTCGAAGAAACGAAAGCCATCCTCTCCGCGCCGCGCGGCTTCGGCATGATCGTCATGCAGCGAAAACGCCGAAACCATCGCAATGTTCGCGTTCACGGTGTGCCCAAGCGGGACACAGGCTTCCGATTGGATGGTGTCGTAGTAGATCGAACTCCAGGTCTTGGCTTCCTCGGGATCCAGAAAACTGAATGCCAGCACGCCCAGACCGTTCTGTGCGGCTACCTTGATCGTGTCGCGATTGGTGCAGGCCATCCACATCGGCGGATGGGGTTTCTGGATCGGCTTTGGCAGCACGTTGCGGCACGGCAACGACCAGTCTTCGCACTCGTATCCTGGGTACGGCTCCATCACCATCATGTCGGCTACTTCGCGTGCTGCTTCCAGACTCATTGCGCGTTTGCGCTTTGCCGGTATCCCGAACCCGCCCAGTTCCAGGCGCGTGGCGCCTTCGCCAATGCCGAATTGCACGCGGCCATGCGAGATCAGGTCGAGCATGCCCACCGCTTCGGCGGTGCGCGCCGGATGATTGTAGTTGGAGATGACCTGGCGGATGCCGAAACCGATCTTGATGCGTTCCGTGCGCGCAGCAATCGCCGAGAGAAACACTTCGCTCGCTGAGCAGTGCGAATACTCTTCGAGGAAGTGATGCTCCACGGACCACGCGTAGTCGATACCGAGCTTGTCGCCCAGCACGCACTGAGCGATCGCGTTGTCGACGAGCCGCTGCTCGCTGTGTTCGTCCCAGGGCTTTGGAAGTTGAAGCTCGTAGAGCATGCCAAATCGCATCGATCAATCCTCATGGCGACTGTGAAATTGTTCTGCGCAGGTCACTGCCGCGGCCGCGGACAGCGCGTCAGCGTCCGCCCGATAGCGCCCGCATCAATCCCCTGGCCATCGCGGTGTCCACATACTCGCGCATGTGGATGAGCTTGCCATCGCGCACCTCCGCTACGATACAAGCAGCGAGGTCGAGTTGCGCGCCATCGGGTAGCGTGCCGCGCACGCTGTGCTCTTCGACAAATCCGTCGTTCGTGCTCCTGCGCCTGATCTGCTCGTAGCGGAAGTCCGGGATGACGCGCTTCACCGACAGCGCAAATGCAATCAACGCATCGACGGTCATCGGCGGCCCGCCGTTCTGTACTGCCGACATATCGCTGGCGCACAGCGCGCGAACCGCGTCGGCGTCGCCTTCCGTGAATGCATCGAACAACGCCTTTGCGACCTTGGTGTGGTCCATTTTCGCTCCTCGCCGACCATCGCAAGATCATACGCGCCGCAGTCCGCCAATGTAGACAAGCGCCATGCCCGTCTCGTATGCGATGCGATGCCCACCTGGTGGGTGTGACGGTTCGGCCGCGCCTCGTGTTCGAATGTGCTCCGGGATCTTGGCGATGACGACCAGACCCTGGCCGCTGCTGGACTTTCGGCGTCACGCGACTCACCCAGGAAGTCACCCCGGCCGATTTCGAGAAAGCGTGGCCGCCGACACGCAAGGGGTGGAAGCGTACCCCGGACTGATCTGTCAGCGGCAGGCGAAATCGCTGTCGTCGAGTGGGTAGCAGAAATCACTCCACTTGCCGGTGTTGTGGTTCTTCGCTGATTTTGAAAGGCTTCAGCATGTCGGCCCAAACTGCAAAGCAAGACAAACAATTCGCCCTAGAGCGGGCGTCTTCGCCGATCTCCAGAGAGAGAGCAGTCACGAATGCGGAAATTTTTACGGATACTGACCCTCATTGCCGCTCTGCCAGTCCTGTTTTTGGCAAGCATCTTTCTGCTGCCAATCACATTTTCCGAAACGGTCGACGTCGATCAGGATCTGCCATTCGTTGTGCTGAATGACTACAAATTTCACGCCGAGACAATGGGTGACGAAAGTGCGCCGGTGATCATCGCGCTTCACGGTGGTCCCGGCGGGGATTATCGAAATCTGCTGCCAATTGCACCGCTCTCAGATGACTATCATCTGGTGTTCTATGACCAGCGCATGACCGGGCTCTCGTCCAGAGAGTTTGCTGGGACGCTGAACCTGAAGACCTTCTTCGATGATCTGGATGCCTTTGTCGATCACTACGGAAAGGGCCGGAAAGTCATACTGCTGGGCCACAGCTGGGGCGCCATGATGGCTTCCGGCTATGTCGGCATGCACCCCGAAAAGGTTGAGAAGGCCATACTGATAGAGCCTGGACTGATGCGCCCAGACCTTGCGCGGGAATATTTTGATTCACAATCCGGGCCCGGACTTGGCAGCTACGGCAACCTTGCATGGATTTGGCTCAATAGTTGGCGCGTGGACACCAGTCGCGACAAGTACGCGCGTGAGGACTACATATTGAGCAACGCCTTTTTTCACATGCCGGGCAAAGGAGTGCATTGCGACGATGTGATTCCTGCAAATTTCGAAGGCTGGCGAGCGAGCAGGAAGACACTGGATGAGACGGTCATCGCCTATGTCAACGACCCTGATCTGCTCAAGCAGCTTGATTTCATTTCGGATGCGCACAAATTCGAAGGCGAAGTTCTGATTCTCGCTTCGTCCTGCAACACCGTCTATGGGGCGGAATATCAACAGCGCCACCTGCCATACTTTCAGCATGCGCAGTTGGAGACGGTCGCGGACTCCGGCCACTTCGTCTTCTATGATCAGCCGGAAACTTCGATCGCTCTCGTTCGTGACTTCTTGAAAAATAGGCCTTAGCTGCGGCCGTGCCGTGCGAAACGGTCGGTCGGGAGCGCGTGGGCTGCGGGTCCCTCGGTCGAGAGGGGCGAACCGAACGCATTCGGCCGCCCATCGTAGTCGAATGTGCTCGCGGATGGCGGCGATGACATCTGGATCCTCGATGCAGGCACCATCGGGCGCCAGAATTCGCGACACTCAGATTGGATCGACCGCTCGACGATCAGTCGAACTGATACCGATCGCGCTGCCAACTCCGGCATAGACATACGCGGCACCAAACATCTGCTGCAGAGCTGCGAAGGCCAGCTCGCCAGTGCAATGGCCAGGCGCGATCTGACCCACCTTCCAGCCATGGCGCAGTGAATCAACCAAACTGACGATCTCCGCCTCGGGCGCGGTAACCAGATGCAACCCTCCTACGAGAAGACGCACCGGCTTCTCTACTGCGCTCACTGAGCCGAGGATGCGTTCGATGCCGGGGTGCGAACAGCCGACCAGCACCACCTGGCCGTGCGGCGTGTCGATCGTGAGCGAGAGCTCCGGCGTCTCGCTGAAGGGTCCGGATGGCGCGATGTTGCGAGTCAGTCGAAAGCCCGGCAGCGGCTCCGCCACGCTGTCGACGCGTATGATGTTCGCGTCCCGCCATGGACTGCCATGCGGCACTTCTGCGGGTACGTCGCCATTGAAGTAACGCATGTGGTCGGGCAACGACGCCACCCCGCGGCGGAGAAAGGCGGGCGGTGTGGGTCCGCCGAAGTACTCGTCGTCGGGCACATAGATCTTGACCCGCGGATTGACCTTCAACAGGTGACGCAATCCATCCGTATGATCTCCGTGGCGGTGCGAGATCACGACGAAGTCGAGCTTCGTCAGATCGACTTGTAGCGATTCAATGTTGTGAGCGAACAGTTCGGCGTTGTTGCCGGTGTCGAAGAGGATCCGTTTGCCGCCATACTCAACGAGTGCAGCGAAGCCCCAGTCCTGTCTCAACGTCGATGGCTGACCGAAAGCATCGACCAAAATGGTGATGAGGCCAGGATCCTCAGCTCGAACGAGCGCAGGCTGGAGCAGGCAGATGCTGATGAGCGCCAGAAGCGTGATGGATCGAGCACGGGTTCGCCGCAACGGCACTTCGGTCGGCAGCCCCTCGGCAGCTGATGTGCGTGACCAGAACGAGTGCAGCATTCTCGGGACTCCACAATGCGAGTGATTCGAACAGCGGCGCGTATCCGCGCGCCCGACGGAAAGCACGGGTGCGATGGTACTTCGGATCGGGTGTAGATGGTCCACGGGTGTGGCCTCGTCTCTCAGAAGCTCGGATTCGTCGGGTAGGGCGTGAGCTGCAGCTCGTGCGTCCAGCACGATTTGTCCTGCGTGTGCAGATAGTAGAACGCATCCGCGATTGCAGCGGGATTCATGACGATCTGCGGTCGCTTCTGTGCGATCGGCAGGGCGCGAGTGCCCGGAGAATCGATCAGACCATCGATGATCACGTTCGCCACATGAACGCCATGCACTGAGTACTCTTCCGTGAGTACTTGCGCGAGCGCACGCATCATCACGCGCGGGTAGTACAAGGATTGCCCGGTCATCCGCTTGCGCCCCCGCAGCGAGGCGGCGTTGTTGGTGATGAGAAAGGAACCCCTACCGCGCGCGCGCATCGCCGGCAATACCGACTTCGCGACGAGGAAGGGGCCTCGGCTCGCGATGTGTTGCGCGGTATCGAACATCTCGACCGGTATGTGCTCGAGCAGCTCCTTGTCGGGTGGCAGATCGCGGCCTTCGAGGTAGCCGGCGTTCAGCACCACGACCTCCGGATCTCCAGCCGACGCGCGGATCGCGGCAAAGGCCGCGTTGATCGACACCTCGGAGACGAGATCGAGTTCCACCGTGCTGCATTCACCACCGTGTTGGCGGATGGCGGCTTCGAGCGTCGCTGCGTTCTTCGCACTTCGCGTGGTGAGCACGACGTGAAATCCCTCGCCGGCGAACTTCTGCGCGATCGCACCGCCCACGCCCCAGCGCACCGCGACGGGGAGCTCCGAGTCGTCGAGATCGCGTCCATGCGCCAGCCGCGTGTTTCTGCCGTCGGCTTGCCACTTCGAGGTGGCGCCGATCACGACGGCAACGGGTTTCTTGCTGCTCACGAGTTTTTCTCCAGTCGAACCATCGAATGGCGATCTTACGCGCCCCGCGGCGTCGGCTGTCCCCGGTCTCGTGCCAGAGTGCAAGAGCGAGACACTCATCAGCGTAATCCGACGACGGCTCATTTGCCTGGTGAGCGGCGTGGACCCACGCTCATTCAGGGGCCACTGACCCCTTGCGCGGCCATCTTTCTGCGCAGGAAAGCGATCTGTGTCTGCAGCGGCAGATCCTTCGGGCACAGGTCGTGACAGGCGAGCAGTGACAGGCAGCCGAAGACGCCCGTGTCGTTGCCGATGAGTTCGTAGTAGTCCGAGTCGGTGCGTTCATCGCGCGGATCGAGCCGGAACCGACCGATGCGGCTCATGCCGACGGCGCCGACAAAGTCCGGATGCATCTGCGCCGATCCACAACCGGCGACACAGCAGCCGCATTCGATACACCGATCGAGCGCGGCAATCTGTTCGGCGAGTTCCGGCTCCATCCGCGCTTCGATCCGGCGCGGGTCCTGGGGCTGTTCCTGGGCGTGCACCCAGGTCTCGAGCCGCTCGCTCATCTGCCGCATCCACTTGCCGGTGTTCACCGACAGATCGCCAATCAATTCGAACACGGGCAACGGCGCGAGCGTGATTTGCTCGCCGAGCGCCTTGGTGGTCGTCCGGCAGGCAAGGCCCGGCCGCCCATCGATGAGCATGGCGCAACTGCCGCAGACGCCCGCGCGGCAGACGAAATCGAACTGCAGTGACGGATCCTGGGATTCGCGGATCTCACTGAGCGCCATGAACAGGGTCATGCCGTCCGCATCTTCTACTTCGAACGTCTGAAGGTGCGGCGCTTGTTCCGGCACATGAGGGTCGTACCTCAGCACGCGAATCCGCAATCGCCGGCCCGCCGTCGCCTCAGCCATGGCTCATATCTCCTTGCGTGAACGGCTCTTCCAGACGCTCGTTGCGACCGCGCAGCCGCGCTGGCAGCAGATGTTCGTAGGGCAGCAACATCGCCTGCAGCGCGAATCGATCGATATCGGGATGCTTCGCCTTCAGCGCCGCAATCTCGGCCGCTCGAGCTTCAGAGTCCGGATGCTCGATAGCATCCTTCGCGCCATAGCCACGCCATCCGGGTGGCAGTTCCATCCGGGCAACGTCGCATCGCTCGTAGTGCAGCGTCGGCAACGTGTCGCCATCGCCCCGCCACGTCGCGAGCGTTCGCCTGAGCCAATCGCGATCGTCACGCCGCGGATGATCCTCACGGTAGTGCGCACCGCGACTCTCGGTTCGCTCCAAGGCACCGTACGCGATGGTGAGCGCGACTTTGATCATGCGTTGTACGCGATAGGCCGTGACCAGTTCCGGGTTGGCGCCAGCGCGCTTCACCCGCAGGCCGATGTGTCGACTGCGCAGCAACAGCTTCTGCAGTGCATCCACCGCCGCTTCGAGTTCGCACCCGGTTCGGAACACCCCGACCTTTTCCGTCATCACCTTCTGCAGTTCGGTCTTGAGAGCCGATGCATCTTCCGATCCGCCGCTGACGAGCGCATCGAGGTGCGCCTGTTCGCGTCGAACAGCGTCACGCACCAGACCCATCGGCACGTGTGCATCGTTGTCCATCCGTTGGCAGTAGTCGGCGACGTATTCACCGACGATCATGCCGGCGACGACGGTTTCGGCGACGGAGTTGCCGCCGAGCCGATTGAAGCCGTGCAGATCCCAGCATGCAGCCTCGCCAACTGAAAACAGGCCATCGAGGGACGGCACCGCACCGGATGCGTCGGTGCGCACGCCACCCATGGTGTAGTGCTGCGCGGGCCTGATCGGGATCAGATCGCGGACCGGATCGATGCCAAGAAAATAGCGGCAGATGTCCCACACCTCGCGCAGGTTGCGCTTGATGTGGGCTTCGCCGAGCAGGGTGATATCGAGCCACAAATGCTCGCCGTGCCGCGTCGAAGCGCCCTTGCCAACTTTGATGTGCTCCTCCATGCGTCGCGACACTACATCGCGTGAAGCGAGTTCCTTCTTCTCCGGCTCGTAGTCGGGCATGAAGCGATGCAGGTCGACGTCCCTGAGCAGCCCGCCATCACCGCGGCAGCCTTCCGTGACCAGAATGCCGGAGGGAAAGGTCGCAGTTGGATGGAACTGCACCGCCTCCATGTTGCCGAGCGCAGCAACCCCCGTCTCCAGCGCCAGCGCATGACCCATGCCTTCGCAGATCACGGAGTTCGTGGTCACGCGGTACACCCGGCCCGCGCCGCCGGTCGCGATGACCGTGGCCTTGGCGATGTATGCAGACAGTGAACCGGTGACCAGATCGCGCACGACCGCACCGTAGCAACGGTTGCCGTCCTGGATTAGCGTGAGCGCTTCGGTGCGTTCCGCAACGGGAATCGAGTCGGCAATCGCCTGATCGGCAATGCTGTTCAACATCGCATGCCCGGTGGCATCGGAGACGTAGCAGGTACGCCACTTCTTCGTGCCGCCGAAGTTGCGCGCCGCGATGAGCCCATGGGCCGCATCCGACTCGACGAGCGTTTCACGGGCACCATCGATGACCGCCTGCTGCGCGCCGCGTCGCACTCGACTCCAGGGCACACCCCATGCTGCCAGTTCACGCACCGCTTTGGGCGCGGTGTTGACGAACATACGCACCACGTCCTGATCGGCGCCCCAGTCGGAGCCGCGCACGGTGTCCTCGAAATGAACGTCCTCGTTGTCGCCCTGCCCTTTGATCACGTTGCCGAGCGCTGCCTGCATGCCGCCTTGCGCAGCTTTCGAGTGCGATCGCTTGGGTGGAACGAGGGAGAGTATCTGCACGGATTGCCCACGCCGACGGGCGGCGATGGCGAGCCGCAGGCCGGCCAGCCCGCCGCCGATCACCAGCACGTCGGCGTGCACGATGTTCATGGCACTGCTCCTTCTGTGGGAGCGGCGAAATTCGCGGGCAAGCCCGCTCCCACTGCGGAGTGCGCGTAACCGATCTGCATGTAGGCGGCGAGGGTTGCAAGACCAAGTGCGAGAAAGAATCCAGTGAGCAGCCACTTGCCGGCCTTCAAGCGCGCGCGAGTCACGCGCGCATCCCTGCCCTCGAATACGCCCCACTTAACCGCCAGTCGATACAGGCCGACGCCGCCATGCACCTCGACCGCAAACAGCAAGACCAGATACAGCGGCCACCAATGCCCTGACCAGACGCGGTCAGCCGATTGATACGGCCCGATGCCACCCGGGTTCATCAGCATCTGATTCAAATGCGCGATGCCGAGCACGAGCACCACGAAGCCAGTGACCACCTGCCACCACCAGGCATGGGTGTCGTCGTGTCTGAGGGTTACGCGATGCACCTGCAGTGCACGCCATTGGCGGTAGTCGTGCGGGGCCTTGCGCATCGCCAGCACGCCATGCAGCAGAAACAACGCAACTACGATCGCAACAATCGCAGCGACGATCTCGGGATGCGATTCACCGAAGACGTAGTAGCCCTCGAAGAAGCGCGTCACGGTCCACATCGCCTGTTTCCCGAGCAGAATCGACGAGACGAACAGCATGTGCGCCCACATGAACAGCGCAAGCAGCAGGCCACTCACGCTTTGGGCAATGTCCAGACGTGCCGGCCAGCGGCTCACTTGTCGTCTCTTGAGTGCCGCCAACGCAGTCAAACCACCACCTTGAACGCATCGCCCAAAATTGGATCAGGGCGCGCGATCGCCTCGGATGCAACTATGGAAATCACCTAGTTGCAAACGGCGCAGAGCAATACTAAGTCGTGCGAACATGGTGGTTGAAACTGGGGCGAGGTATTGCTTTGCACACAGTCCGGCGGATCGCTGCCGTTGCACTGACAGCTCTTTGGTTCCTCGCCGCCCACGCCGCCGAGGACGATCGCACGTGCCTGCGATGCCACAACATCAAGAACTGGCCGCAGGTGCATGAGATTTTCGCGACACCGCACGGCGTTGCGAGCGACGCGCGCACACCGCAAGCAAGCTCCGGCTGCGCCAGCTGTCATGGCGATGGCAGCGAGCATCGGCGCAAATCCAAAGAGTTGCCGCCCGAGATCAACTTCGGACCGCGGTACGTCTCTGCGCCGGAAGTACAGAGCACTGCCTGTCTGGGGTGTCACGCGGCCGCCATGCCGCACTGGCAGGGTGGCACACATGCGGTGGAAGACCTCACGTGTACCGCGTGTCACAGCATTCATACTAAAGACACACCGGTGCTCGCGCGCGCCAGCCAGGCTGGCATCTGCTACGACTGTCACCGCGATGTGCGCGCCGATGTGCGCCTGCCGAGTCGTCACCCGATCAGCGAAGGTGAACTGGCCTGTACGGATTGTCACAACCCCCACGGTACGCTGAAGCCCGCGGACCTCACGGCAGTCAGCCCTACCGAGGCTTGCCTGTCCTGTCATCAGGAGCTGCGCGGGCCTTTTCTGTTCGATCATCCGCCGGCCAGCGATGACTGCAGTACGTGTCATCTGCCTCACGGCTCGGTGCACGAACCGCTCCTCATCGCGCGCGGCCCACAGCTCTGCCAGGACTGTCATCTGGCTGCGTTTCACCCGAGCGATCTCAACGCGGGCAGCGGCTTGCCTTCGGGCATGCCGAACCCATCGCTGCTTGGCCGCAACTGCATGAACTGCCATCCGAAGGTGCACGGCACCAACCATCCGTCAGGTGCGAGGTTGACGCGATGAGCCGTCTGGGGTTTCTCATCGTCGGCATCGGGATCACGAGCGGCGCTGGCGCGGCCGAGCAGAGCGTGACCCTCGATCTGACCTATCACGGCGAAGATGCGCCGCACTTCGGGCAGTACAACGATCGCGGCGACGATGGTGCTCACCTGATCGGCGCGCTGGACTTACGCGGTGTCTTGCCGTGGGGAGTCGACAACGCGGGCGCCTGGTATGTCGACGCCAAGAACCTCGGCCTCGGCACCTACGATGCTACGCTCGGCTTCGCCCAGCAGGGTCGCTACGAACTCGACCTCACGCTCGACGGACTACGGCAGTTCAAAGGTGGCGATGCGCGCACGCCGTTCACCGGGGAAGATTCGCTCATCCTGCCAGACGGTTGGATCGCAGGGTCGACCACCGCCGACATGATGGCGTTGCCGGATTCTCTGCGGCGGTTCGATCAACGCAAGAACCGAGACATCGTGCGTTTGGATGCGATGTATCTGTTTGGCCCACGCTGGCATGTAGAAGCGGGCTTCAAACGCGAGGACAAGTCGGGCACGCAGGCGCTCGGCGGCGCCATGTTCGTGGATGCATCGCGCGGCAGCGCAGCGCTGCTGCCCGCGCCCATCGACTACACCACCCATGACTTCACGACTGCGCTACGCTACGGCACCCAGCGCTTCAGTACGTCCGTCTCCTATCTATACACGCGCTTCGAGAACGGTCATCGGATGCTCGCCTGGGACAACCCATACGCGGGCGTTGTCGACCCCGTGGCCGACTACCCCGGTGGACGCGGTGCGCTGAGTCTCGCCCCCGACTATGACCGTCAGCAACTCAGGATCGATGGCGCGCTGACGCCGCTGGCCGGGCTGAACGTGCAGTGGGACGGCGCCTGGTCATCGACCCAGCAGGACGATCGGTTTCTGCCGTACACCATCAATGAGTCGCTGACGGTGGCTGTGCCACTGCCGCGCACGTCGCTCGACGGCGAACTGATCACGCGCTCGACCGATGTGCGCGTCAACTACCAACCGCGCATGGCGGCCCTGCGCAAGCTTTCCTTGCGCGGGTCATATCACTACGACGAGCGCGACTACGACAAGTCGCGCGACGCATATCAGTACGTGCGGGGCGATGGCGCCGATCAACCCGAGGCAGCGCTTTCGATCTATGCCAACAGCTACGATCGACAGCGGGAGGGGTTTGACGTGGGCGCCGACTATCGGCTGCCGTGGTGGCGCAGCAAGTTGAGCTTGGAATACGAGTATCAAGACACCGAGCGCCGCAACGTCGCGGTCGAACAGACCCAGACCGACACCTATCGCGCCGTGCTGCGCGCAACGCCCATCACAGCGGTAGGTGCGCGTCTTGGCTGGTCGTTCAGCGACCGCCGGGCGTCGACTTACGACTGGGATCAGTCTTACTTCTCCCGCCGCACCGCGGAGTTCATCAACCTGGTGCCCGATGATCAGCGCTTCGACAATCATCCGGCTTTGCGTCAATACAACCTCGCCAACGCCGAGATCGATGCGATCGAGCTCAATCTGTCGTACGCGGGCCTCGAAGCGTGGTACTTCGCTGCCGACTTCGAGTGGCGGGAACTCAACTACGATCGCAGTGCGTTCGGACTCATTCGCACCGAGACGTGGCGCTACGGCGGGGATGTGCAATTCACGCCGGTGGATCATGTCACCGCGTTTCTCTATGCCTCTTTCACCCGCTACGACTCCGACGCCGAGGGCCGGTCGTTTGCAGGCGGCATCGAAAAGCCGGCCAATCGCGTTGTGCCGCCTCTGCCTCAAGGTAGCGATCCCGCGCGCAACTGGGGCGTTGCGACCGACGATGACGTGTGCGTGGTCGGCGCCGGGGTGACCTGGCACTACTCCGAGCGACTCGATCTCGAGGGTAGTTTCACCACCGTCACCACGCAGTCCGGCAACTCATTCACCAGCGGCGGTTCGCCTTTCCTCTTTCCCACTTCGCTGCCCGACGTCGAAACGCGGATGGCCGAAGTGAAGCTCTCGGCGAACTATTCGCTGCGCGCCAACACGCGCCTCGCGCTTTCCTATCAGTACTTCCGCTACGACGAGGACGACTGGGCCCTGGATGCCGTCGCGCCGACGACGCTGCCAAACGTGTTGACCCTCGGTGATCGCGCGGACAACGAAGCCATCAACGTGATCGGATTATCGGTGCACCATGGGTTTTGAACGATTCGCCATCGCCTGCCTTGCCGCAATTGCGCTCTCTGCCTGCGGCGGTGGCGGCGGCGGCAATGCAGCCTCGGGTGTGCAGCCGGGACCGCCGCCGCCCGGCAC